>NZ_JAQZAD010000018.1:0-66587 GCF_028640935.1 Pseudomonas sp. SHLD1 | reverse complement strand
GGTCTAGCCAATCTCGGCAGCGGGAGGCGAATCCTACAGCATCCCAAGACGCTGTCAACCCCCTCCGCTTCATTTCGTCATCACCCTGAGGCAGAGACCGAATGGCGAGGAATCCGTGGACCCCTCGCCCGGCTCAGACCTAAGTGCTTGATTTTCAAGCCCCTTCAGCATCTGCGCCGGAAGTGGGGCGCATTATAGGGGAGTTTCAGAGCAGGTCAACAGGTTATTTCAAATTTATTGCTGACGAACGCTGATGCGGGCAAAGGCCTTCTTGCCGGCCTGACATACATAGGTACGGCCGATCTCGAACAGGAAGCCGCGATCGACCACCTCGCCATCCACCTTGACGCTACCTGCCGCCAGCAGATCGCGAGCTGCCGCAGCGTTCTTCACCAGCCCGGCCTTGTTGAGGACGGCAGCGACCGGCAGCGCCGCATCGGTTTCCAGCTCGACTTCCGGCAGGTCTTCCGGCAGTTCGCCATCCTTCATGCGGTTGCCCGCCGAGCGGTGAGCGGTCTGGGCGGCTTCTTCCCCGTGGAAGCGGGCGACGATCTCCTCGGCCAGCTTGATCTTGATGTCGCGGGGATTGGCGCCCTGCTCGACATCGCGGCGGAATTGGGCGATCTCTTCCAGGCTGCGGAAACTGAGCAGTTCGAAGTAGCGCCACATGAGGGTGTCGGGAATGGATACCAGCTTGTTGTACATGACCCCCGGCGCTTCCTGGATGCCGACATAGTTGCCCAGCGACTTGGACATCTTCTTCACCCCATCCAGACCTTCGAGCAGCGGCATGGTGAGGATGCACTGGGCTTCCTGGCCGTAAGCGCGCTGCAGTTCGCGGCCCATGAGCAGGTTGAATTTCTGGTCGGTACCGCCCAGCTCGACATCGGCGCGCAAGGCAACGGAGTCATAGCCCTGAACCAGGGGATAGAGGAACTCGTGGATGGCGATGGGCTGGTTGCCTGCGTAGCGCTTGCTGAAGTCGTCGCGCTCGAGCATGCGCGCCACGGTGTACTGGGAAGACAGGCGAATGAAGTCGGCCGGTGACAGCTGATCCATCCAGGTGGCATTGAAGGCCACTTCGGTACGCGCCGGATCAAGGATCTTGAATACCTGGGCCTTGTAGGTCTCGGCATTCTCTAGCACCTGCTCGCGGGTCAGCGGCGGGCGGGTGGCGCTCTTGCCACTGGGGTCGCCGATCATGCCGGTGAAGTCACCGATCAGGAAGATGACTTGATGACCCAGCTCCTGGAACTGGCGCAGCTTGTTGATCAGCACGGTGTGGCCGAGGTGCAGATCCGGAGCGGTCGGATCGAAGCCTGCCTTGATACGCAGCGGGGTGCCGCGCTCCAGTTTTGTTACAAGCTCTGACTCGACGAGCAGCTCATCTGCTCCACGCTTGATGACCGCTAGCTGCTCCTGGACCGTTTTCATGGGGGCTTCGCCTCTGAATTTCGAAAGCGTGAACCTTATCAAGATGCCCCTAGTAGCCGCCAGCCGGCACGTCGGATCACCACCCCAAAGGGTTGTGACAGCCAGATTTTGATTATATTTTAGGCAGTTATTCACTTCTTTTAACGTCAGATCATCACTTTAGCTAAATGACGAAGCCAATCCCCAAAAGTCCGTTCTACCCCAAAAGCCACCTCGTGGCCGCCAGCGGGGTGGCCGCGCTCTTGAGTCTGGCCTTGCTCGTGTTTCCCTCCCAGCAGGTCGAGGCGAAACGCACTTCCATCAATCTGGATGTTGAACAGGACGCCCGGCGCGTCGTGCAGGGTCAGGATGACCTGAAGGAGCAAGTGCTCGCAGATACTCAAGCCGCGGACACCCAGTCCCCCTCCCCCTTTGCCCAGGTAGCCCCGGAGCAGACGGAAGCGCAGACCGCCGAGGAAGCGCCTGCCGAAGAAGTTGCCGCCACGGAACGCGTCGAGCCGCAGTGGAAGACCGAAACCGTGCGCAAGGGCGACACCCTCTCGACCCTGTTCGAGCGGGCCGGCCTTGCCGCTGCCGTGGTGCACGAGGTGCTGGCCAGCAGCAAGGAAGCCAAGAAGCTGACTCGCCTGCGGGTGGGCCAGAAGATCGAATTCCAGCGCGACCCTTCGGGTGACCTGCTGGCAGTGCGCACCAAGCTCACCGCGTTGCAGACCCTGTCGCTGGTCAAGTCCGACCAGGGCTACGAGGTCGAGCACAAGACCGTCACCCCGGACATCCGCAGGGCCTATGCCCAGGGCCGGATCAGCAGTTCGCTGTTTGCCTCGGCGCAGAAGGCCGGGCTGTCCCATGACATGACCATGGCGCTGGCCACCATCTTCGGTTACGACATCGACTTCGCGCTGGACATCCAGGAAGGCGACGAATTCGAGGTGGTCTACGAGGACAAGGTGGTCAACGGCAAGCACGTCGGCTACGGCAATATCCTGGCCGCTCGCTTCGTCAACAAGGGCAAGGCATACACGGCCGTGCGCTACACCGCCAAGAACGGCACCACGAACTACTACACGGCGGAAGGCGGCAGCATGCGCAAGGCCTTCATCCGTACCCCGGTGGAGTTCTCGCGGATCAGCTCGCGCTTCACCATGGGCCGCTTCCACCCGGTGCTGAACAAGATGCGCGCGCACAAGGGCGTCGACTATGCCGCGCCCACCGGCACGCCGATCCATGCCACCGGCGATGGCAAGATCGCCAAGGCCGGTCGCGAGAATGGCTACGGCAACGTGGTGATGATCCAGCACGGCAAGACCTATACCACCGTCTATGGCCACATGAGCCGGATCGCCAAGGGCATGCAGGCCGGCGCCTCGGTGAAGCAGGGCCAGGTGATCGGCTACGTGGGCATGACGGGCCTGGCGACCGGTCCGCACCTGCACTATGAATTCCGCATCAACGGCAACCACGTCGATCCGCTCGGGGTGAAGCTGCCCATGGCCGATCCCATCGCCAAGAACGAGATCTCGCGTTTCCTGGCGCAGAGCCAGCCGCTCATGGCCCGCATGGACCAGGAGCGTGCCTCTCTGCTCGCGATGAACAAGCGCTGAGATGGAACGCTATCTGGGGGTGATGTCCGGCACCAGCCTGGATGGACTGGACATCGCCCTGATCGAACAGGACGAGCGGACCCGCTTCGTCGCCGCCCTGGGCGTGCCCATGCCGGACGCGCTACGTCGCGAGCTGCTGGCGCTGTGTGCGCCCGGCGACAACGAGATCGAGCGCATCGCCCGAGCCGAACAGGCCTGGGTCAGGCTGGCCGCCCAGGGTATCGCCGAGCTGCTGGCCCAGCAGGGACTGACCCCCGCGGATATCCGCGCCGTGGGTAGCCATGGCCAGACCATCCGCCATCTGCCGGCACAGGGCTACACCCTGCAGATCGGCGATGCCGCCCTGCTGGCCGAGTTGAGCGGTATCGACGTGGTCGCCGACTTCCGCCGCCGCGACCTGGCCGCCGGTGGTCAGGGCGCACCCCTGGTCCCGGCCTTCCATGCCGATCTCTTCGGCCTGGATCGCCCGCGCGCGGTGCTCAACATCGGTGGCTTCAGCAACGTGACCCTGCTGGCACCGGGTCTGCCGGTACGGGGCTTCGATTGCGGGCCGGGCAATGTGCTGCTGGATGCCTGGATCCACCACAGCCAGGGGCGGCTCTTCGATGCCGATGGCGCCTGGGCGGCGCAGGGACAGGTCGTGCCGGCGCTGCTGCAACGGCTGCTGAGCGATCCCTTCTTCCTGAAGAGCGGACCAAAGAGCACCGGGCGCGAGCACTTCAATCTGCCCTGGCTACAGGGACAGCTCGTCCAGCATGAGGCGCAGGATCCGGCGGATGTCCAGGCCACCCTCGCCGAATTGAGCGCTCGCAGCATCGCCGAGAGCATCCTGGCCGCCCAGGCGGTGGACGAAGTGCTGGTCTGTGGCGGCGGGGCGCACAACCGGGACCTGATGGCGCGCCTGGCCAGGCTGCTGGCGCCAGCCAAGGTGCAGAGCACCGCAGCCTATGACGTCTCGCCGGACTGGATGGAAGCCATGGCCTTTGCCTGGCTGGCCCAGCGCTTCTGCGAACGCCTGCCCGGCAACTGCCCGGAAGTCACCAGCGCCCGTGGCCTTCGCGTGCTGGGTGCGCTCTACCCGCACTAGCCAGCGCGCTGGGCCGAAGGGGCTGCCGGGTCAGATGGAGAAGGACTGACCGCAGCCACAGGTGGTGGCGGCGTTGGGGTTCTTGATGACGAAGCGCGAGCCTTCCAGGCCTTCCTGGTAGTCCACCTCGGCGCCGGCCAGGTACTGGAAGCTCATGGGATCCACCACCAGGTGCACACCATCGCGCTCGATGACGGTGTCGTAGTCGGCGGAATCTTCATCGAAGGTGAAGCCGTACTGGAAGCCCGAGCAGCCGCCACCCGTGACGAAGACGCGCAGCTTCAGGCGGGGATTGCCCTCTTCCTCGATCAGGTTCTTCACCTTGCTGGCCGCGCCCAGGGTGAACTGCAGGGGGGTCGGGGTGAAGGTTTCAATGGTCATTGCCGTAGTCTCCCGGCTTGCGCCGAACACAATTCAGTCAGGAAATTATCCGCTTGCCCGAGCAAAACGGTCAACTATTGCGCGACCGTGGGCTGCCAGCCGAGACGACCGGAGTGAATGACTTGCCGGCAGCGCCACTCTAATATCGCGCCGCCTGATAAGGAGAACGCCCCGATGCTCTATCTTTGGTTGAAAGCCTTCCACCTGATTGCCCTGGTCTGCTGGTTCGCCGGCCTGTTCTATCTGCCGCGCCTGTTCGTCTATCACGCCCAGAGCAGCGACACCGTGAGCCACGAGCGCTTCTGCCTGATGGAGCGCAAGCTGTATCGCGGCATCATGCTGCCGGCGATGATCCTGACACTGCTGTTCGGCATCGGCCTGCTGGTGATCAATCCGAGCTGGCTGACCCAGGGCTGGATGCACACCAAACTGGCGCTGGTGGTGGTGCTGATCGGCTATCACCATGTCTGCGGCGCCATGCGCAAGAAATTCGAGCGCGGCGAAAACAAGCGCAGTCATGTGTTCTACCGCTGGTTCAACGAGGTGCCGGTACTGGTGCTCATCGCCATCGTCATCCTGGTGGTGGTCAAACCCTACTAGGTGCGCGGCGAATCCGCCGGCGACCGGCGTTTTCCTGGAGAAAGCAGTATGCAGCGTTATGCCCTGGTAACCGGTGCCTCGTGCGGGATCGGTCTGGCCCTGGCCGAGGCCCTGGCGCGGCGGGGTCAGCCGCTGATCCTGCTGGCGCGGCGCAAGGACAAGCTGGAGAGCATCGCCGCCGAGCTGGCCCAGCGCTTCGACGTGGAGGTGCTGTACCGGGTCTGCGACCTGGCGGAGCCGCTGCACCTGACCGGTCTGCTGCACGAGCTGGAGCAGAGCGAGAGAGCCATCGGGCTGCTGGTCAATTGCGCCGGGATCGGCAGCGGCGGGGACTTTCTCGCCGCCGACTGGCCGCGGGTGCAGGAGCAACTGGAGCTGAACATCCTGGCGCTCACCCGCCTGTGCCATGCCCTGGGCCAGCACATGGCGATCCAGGGTGGCGGCCAGATTCTCAACGTCGCCTCGACCGCGGCCTTCCAGCCCATTCCCTACATGAGCAGCTATGCGGCGACCAAGGCCTATGTGCTGCACTTCTCCGAGGGCCTGCGCGAGGAACTCAAGAAGCGAGGGGTGTCGGTATCGGTGCTCTGCCCCGGGCCGACCCGTACCGCCTTCTTCAAGAATGCCGGGCTGCACACCGGGCGCATGGAGCAGGGCAAGCTGCTGATGTCCGCCGAGGAGGTGGCCCTGGCCGCGGTGCGCGGGCTGGAAAGGCGCCAGGCGGTGATCGTCCCGGGCTGGCGCAATCGCCTGGGCAGCCTGTTGCCGCGCTTCTTCCCCCGCGCCCTGGTGCGTTCGGCCGCGGTGCGGGTCGGCAAACTCTTTCAACCCGCGTAAGGGTGATCCCGCCAGCGGAGCCTGCCGGTGAGCGGTGGCCGCTGGTACACTCGGGGTCTATTCAGCCAGCAGGAGATCGACGTGGATTGTCTGTTCTGCAAGATCGTCGCCGGGGACATTCCGGCCAAGGTGCTCTACGAGGACGACCAGGTCATGGCCTTCCATGACATCGCCCCACAGGCGCCCGTGCACTTTCTGGTCATCCCCAAGAAGCACATCGCGACCCTGCACGACCTCAGCGAGGCCGACGACAAGCAGCTCGCCGGCCATATCCTCTTCACCGCCCAGCGCCTGGCGCAGGAACAGGGCTGCGAGGAAGGCTTCCGCGTGGCGATCAATTGCAACGCCCTGGGTGGCCAGACGGTCTATCACATCCATATGCATGTGCTGGGCAAGCGGCAGATGACCTGGCCTCCGGGCTGAGCCACGCCCTGTCCTCCCTTCGCCTGCCAAGGAGATCACCATGAGATCCAAGCGCCTCTACTCCCCCCTCGATCGCCTGCTGATCCAGGCCGATACCGCCTTGCGTACCCTGACGCCCTTCAGTGGCGCCCCCACGCGCAGCTCGCCGGCCATTCCCCTCAAGGATGCCGAACTGAGTGACGAGGAGCGCCGTCACGCGGCCGGCCTCATGCGCATCAACCACACCGGCGAGGTCTGCGCCCAGGCGCTGTACCAGGGTCAGGCGCTGACTGCCAAGTTGCCAGAAGTCCGGGAGGAAATGGAGCGTTCGGCGGACGAGGAGATCGATCACCTGGCCTGGTGCGAGCAGCGCATCCGTGCCCTGGGTGAGCGTCCCAGCCTGCTCAACCCGCTGTTCTATGGCCTGTCCTTCGGGATCGGCGCCGGTGCCGGGCTGATCAGCGATCGCCTGAGTCTGGGCTTCGTCGCCGCCACCGAGGATCAGGTCTGCCGCCATCTGGACGAGCACCTGGACACGCTGCCGGCAGCCGACGCCAAGTCCCGTGCGGTGCTGGAACAGATGCGTATCGACGAAGAACAGCACGCCGAGCACGCCCTGGCGGCCGGCGGCTGGCGCTTTCCCACGCCGGTCAAGTACGGCATGAGCCTGGTGTCCAAGGTGATGACCAAGACCACCTACCGCATCTGACCTGCGGTTGGCGCCCACGAAAAAGCCCTGCCTTGGCAGGGCTTTTTGCTGTCCGGCTGGCTAGATGTCGAAGAAGACGGTTTCCTGCGGGCCTTGCAGATGGATGTCGAAGCGATAGGCCAGGCGGCCATCGATCTCGCAACGGCGCGCCAGCAGGGTGGGGCGGCGCTCCGGTTCCGGCAGGTTGTAGACCGGGCAGCGGGCGTTGGCCTCGGCTTCATCGTCGAAGTAGAGGCGGGTCTGCAGGTGGATGTTGATGCCGCGGGCGAACAGGGTGACGTTGATGTGCGGCGCCATGGGCTGGCCGCGCTGGTCGGCGACCTGGCCGGGCTTGATGGTGTGCAGCGTCCAGTCACCGGCGTCAAAGGTGGTGGCGGTGCGACCGAAGCCGTTGAAGGCCTTTTCCACGTCGTAGACCGGGTCGTACCGACCTTCATGGTCGGCCTGCCAGAACTCCAGGAAGGAATCGCGCACCAGGTTGCCGTTGCCGTCGAACACCTGGCCGGTGAGCAGGATGTGCTCGCCGGGGGCACCGGGCTTGGCCAGCTCGTTCCAGATCTCGACCGCGCGGGTGGGGTTGCCGGCGGCGGCCAGGGCCAGACCGATATGCACGTAGGGGCCGGCGGTCTGGGAGGGGGTTTCCGGCAGCAGGTCGTGGCGGTTGGGGATCATGTCGGCGTCCTCAGTGATGTTCGAAGAACGTCTGCCGCGCGCCGCGGGTGACGATGTCGAAGCGATAGGCCAGGCAGTCCATGGGATTGGCCATGCTCATGTCCAGGCGGGCGATGAGGGTCTGCACCGCGTCGGGATCGGCGATGGACTTGACGATGGGGCACAGCGGGATCAGCGGATCCCCCTCGAAATAGAGCTGGGTGATCAGCCGGGTGGCGATGGCCGGGCCCATGACCGAGACGTGGATGTGCGCAGGGCGCCAGTCGTTGCTGCCGTTGCGCCAGGGATAGGGACCCGGGCGGACGGTGCGGAAGACGTAGTTGCCCTGGCTGTCGGTACGGGTGCGGCCGACGCCCCCGAAGTTGGGGTCGAGCGGCGCCAGGTAGACGTCGTTCTTGTGCCGGTAGCGACCCCCGGCGTTGGCCTGCCAGATCTCCACCAGGGAATTGGGCACCGGCTTGCCGAACTGGTCGCGCAAGGTGCCGAACAGGATGATGCGTTCGCCCTGGGGCAACTGGCCGGTGCCGAAGTTGAGCAGCAGGTCGTTGTCGTGGGGCCCCATGGGCAGCCGCGAGAAGTCCGGGCCGCTGCGTTCGGAAGCGGTCTGGTGCTGCAGACTGACCAGCGCCTGACGCGGTGAGCGGGGAATGGAGGATTTGTAGGTGGGCGTATAGGCCTGGGGATGCCAGGTGCGATCACGGGCGACGTAGCGAACGTCGTGGGGCTTGTTATGCATTGGAATGCTCCACGGAAGGATCGGGGCCAAGGGCTGGCTGATCCCAGTGTGGCCCAGGGCGGCGCCTGGCTGAATTGAAAGCTGCGCCCCTTTCCATAACCTATTGGTTAAGTGTCAGCTCGCCGGCCACCTCGCGCAGGACGTCGCAGAACCTCTGGGTGGCCAGCGACAGGGGCACGCTGCCATTGCGGCAGATGCCGACCGAGCCGCCGGCTTCGCGGACGCCCAGCTGCACCTCGATCAGCTCGCCGCTGGTCAGGTCGCGACGCACCGCATCCCGCGGGGCGATCCACAGGGCCTCGCTCTGGCGGACATACTGGCGGCTGAGGGTCGGCGACAGGGTTTCCAGGCGCTGGGGACTGAGCGGGATACCGCATTGCACGAAGAGACTCTCGGCGTGGCGGCGGATGGTGGTTCCGGGCAGCGGCAGCACCAGGGGATAGCGCGCCAGGGTCGCCAGGTCCGCCGGCAGCGCCTGGCTCAGCGGATGCCCCGGGCGCACCACCAGGGTCAGGGCCTCGGTATAGAGATGTTCGAAATCCAGGCCGTGGATGTCGGGGCTGTCGGTCATGCGGCCGACCACCAGATCCAGATCGCCGACACGCAGCTGACCCAGCAGGTAGGCGCTGGGGCCGGTGGCGACGTTGACGATCAATTGCCGGTGCCGCTCGTGCAGCCGCGCCAGGACCTCGGGCAGTACCTGGCTTTCCACCGTCGACAGCACCCCTACCCGTACCAGGCCACCGGCCTCGCCACCGCGCACCAGCTCCATCCCTTCGCGCAGGGCCTGGACGCAGGGACCGGCATGGCGCAGGAACAGCAGGCCGGCCTCGGTGAGGGTCACCTCGCCCTTGCCGCGCTCGAACAGGCGCACTTCGAGAATCTCCTCGAGTTCGCGGATGGTCTTGGAAATGGCCGGCTGGGATACAGCGATGGCATCGGCCGCCTTGGCGAAGCTGCGCTGCTGGGCGATCTCCAGAAAGCACAGCAGATGCCGGAATTTGATGCGGTTGTCGAGATTCATGACGCTCTACAGACGAGACCCAGGCGCAGAGACTACCACCCGGCGGTCATGGAAAACCCTTGGAGTCAGCAGGGGCATCCTTTGCTACAGTGCCGCCTTGTCTTTCGGAATCTCTCCATGTCGATCCGTGCCCAGCAGAAGCTGCAAACGCGCCGGGCGCTGCTGGAATCGGCGCGCCTGCTGATGAACAGCGGCCGCGGCTTCGGCAGTCTCAGCCTGCGCGAGGTGAGTCGCCAGGCCGGTATCGTGCCGGCGGGCTTCTATCGCCATTTCAGCGACATGGAAACCTTCGGCCTGGCCCTGGTGGCCGAGGTGGGCGACACCTTTCGCGACGCCCTGCGCCAGGTGCGTCATCACGAATTGCAGCAGCGCGGCATGATCGAGGCCTCGGTGGAGATCTTTCTCGGCGCCGTGAGCGACAACCGCGATCAGTTCCTCTTTCTCGCCCGCGAGCAATACGGCGGCTCCCAGGCCGTGCGCCAGGCCATCGCCGAGTTGCGTCAGCGCATCACCCAGGACCTGGCCCGCGACCTGCTCGCCCTGGGTCGGCTGCCCCATCTGAGTCCGTCGCAGATCGATGTCCTGGCCGACCTGGTGGTGAAGACGGTGTTCGCCACCCTGCCGGAGCTGATCGATCCACCGCCGCTGACCACACCGCCGCCACTCTGGCCGGCGGCGAAGATGGTGCAGCAGCTCAAGCTGATCCTGATCGGTAGCAAGCACTGGCGGCGTGGCGAACGCACCAATGCCCCAAAGGAGGGCATCGCCATGCTAGCTGATGCAATGGCGCACCAAATAAGAGCAACCTGAACGCCAGGTCAACTTATAGTGCCCCAGAACCAGGCGACTTGCGCGCTTTGGCAGGCCCCTTGCTGTAGAGCTGGGCAAAACTGCCAAGAGTCCTGCCATGCTGGTCGTCCAAAGCCGCTGCGCGCCCCGGGAAACCTGGGACGCCGAACTCCACCTCACCTACGACGCCCGCAGCAAGAGTCGCCTGAGAGCCACCACCAGCACTGGCGAAGACGTCGGCCTGTTTCTCGAACGCGGACAACCGCCGCTGGCCGATGGCGACTGCCTGGAAGCCCGCGATGGCCGCATCGTGCGGGTCGTCGCCCGACCGGAAAAACTGCTGCATGTGACCTGCGCCAGCGCCTTCGAACTGACCCGCGCCGCCTACCACCTGGGCAATCGCCACGTCGCCCTGCAGATCGGCGACGGCTGGCTGCGACTGCTGGACGACTATGTGCTCAAGGCCATGCTGGAGCAGCTCGGCGCCCGGGTCAGCGAGATAGAGGCCGGCTTCCAGCCCGAGCACGGCGCCTACGGCGGCGGTCACCATCACTCGCGCCATGGCGAGGAAGGCTTCAACTACGCGCCCAAGCTGCACCACTTCGGCGTGCGCACGTGAATTCGCCTTTCGCCCTGCTGCGCCTGGCCAGTCCCCAGCTGCCGATTGGCGGCTACAGCTATTCCCAGGGGCTGGAACTGGCCATCGACAGCGGCCTGATCCGCAGCGCTGTGGAGGCCGAGACCTGGCTGCGCGACAATCTCGAACTCAATCTGGCGCGCTTCGAGGCGCCGCTGCTGCTGGCCCATTGCGAAGCCGCCGCGGCCGGCGACTGGACGCGCCTGGGCGCACTGGCCGAGCGTCACCGTGCCAGTCGCGAGACCACGGAATTCCAGCTGGAAAGTCGCCAGACCGGTTATTCCCTGGCGCAACTGCTGCTCGGTCTGCCGGAGCTGGATGATGCCAGCCGCCGCCTGCTCGCCGAGCTGGCCCCGACCTTCGCCCTGGGCTGGGCGCTGGCCGCCCGGACCTGGGCCATCGCCCCCCGGGCCGCCCTGGACGCCTGGCTATGGGCCTGGCTGGAGAACCAGCTGGCGGTGCTGATGAAAACCCTGCCGCTGGGCCAGCAAGCCGCCCAGCGCCTCACCTCCCTTCTGCTGCCGACCCTGACCGCCGTGGCCGAGCAGGCCGCGGTCCTGCCCGAAGCGACCTGGGGCGGCGCCCCCTTCGGCCTGGCCCTCAGCAGCATGGCCCACGAGCGGCAGTACAGCCGCCTGTTCCGTTCCTAGGAGATCTCCTGATGACTACCCAACCCCTGCGCATCGGTATCGGCGGACCGGTCGGCTCCGGCAAGACCGCCCTCACCCTGGCCCTCTGCCGCGCCCTGCGCGAGCGCTACAACCTGGCGGTGGTGACCAACGACATCTACACCCGCGAGGACGCCGATTTCCTGGTGCGCAACGAGGCCCTGGCGCCCGAGCGCATCCTGGGCGTGGAAACCGGCGGCTGTCCGCACACCGCCATCCGCGAAGACGCCTCCATCAACCTGGAAGCGGTGGACCAGCTCAACCGCCGTTTTCCCGGGCTGGATCTGATCCTGGTGGAATCCGGCGGCGACAACCTGTCCGCCACCTTCAGCCCGGAGCTGTCCGACCTGACCCTCTACGTCATCGACGTCTCGGCCGGCGACAAGCTGCCGCGCAAGGGCGGCCCCGGCATCTGCAAGTCGGATCTGCTGGTGATCAACAAGATCGACCTGGCCGAGCAGGTCGGTGCCTCCCTGGAGGTGATGGATCGCGATACCCGCAAGATGCGCGGCGACAAGCCCTTCGTCTTCAGCAACCAGAAGACCGGCCTGGGCCTGGAAGAGATCATCGCCTTCATCGAGAAGCAGGGTCTGCTGACCGCCGCCTAGGAACCTGCTCACGACCTCGCGAGCTAGAGACAAACAAGGCGAAACGGCCTGAGGAAGTGGAATTTACAAGTGGTAAATGAGCATTCCGAAGGACTTTTCAACGCCGTTTGGCCGACGCGCAGCAGGTCGTGAGCAGGTTCTGAGTCCAGGATTTCATCACTCAAGGAGCCCCCCATGAAACACGCCAAGATCCTCGCCACCGCCGCCCTGCTGCTCGCCCCGGCCCTGGCTTTCGCCCATCCGGGTCATGCCGAGAATGGCCTGGCCGCTGGGGTGCTGCACCCCCTGACCGGTCTCGACCACCTGCTGGCCATGCTCGCCGTGGGCCTCTGGGCCGCCCAGCAGCAGGGCAAGGCGCGCCTGGCGCTGCCCTGCACCTTTGTCGGCACCATGCTGATCGGCGGCCTGCTGGGCTTCACCGGGCTGGAGCTGCCCTTGCTGGAGACCGGCATCGCCGCCTCGGTGCTGGCGCTGGGCCTGCTGGTGGCCCTGGCCGCCCGTCCGCCGGTGGCCGCCGCCGTCAGCCTGACCGCCGCCTTCGCGCTGTTCCACGGCGTGGCCCACGGTCTGGAATTGCCGGAGATGGGCAATCCCTGGGCCTATGCCCTGGGCTTCGTCGCCGCCACCGCCACCCTGCATGGCCTGGGCTATGCCGTGGTGCGCTACCTGCCCCAGGCGGCCACGCCGCTGGTGCGACTCGCCGGCGTCGCCACCGCGGTGGCCGGGGGCTGGCTGCTCGCCGCCTGATCCGTCAGGCGATCCCCAGCTGCTGGCGCAATCGCGCCAGCACGCCCTCTTCCGCCACCGCCGGCAACTGCGCGGTATAGCCGCCAAAGCCGGCGAAGCGTGTGGCGAAATCCACCTCGAGCACGAATCTGTTGTCGAACTGCGGCGAGGCCAGGGGTGCCAGCACCTCGGCTGAATAGGTGTCGCGCGGATCGCTGCCCAGCCGCACGGGCAGGTCGCCGCTCTGCTGCCGATAGGCGACCCAGGGCGAATAGGTGAAGGCTTCCAGCCGGCCCCGCGCCAGGTCCAGTTCCAGCAGGCGCAGCAGGCCGTTGCCGCCGGCGTATTCGGTCTGGTAGTTGATCAGCAGCAGATCCACCGGATGGCCGAGGTCGTTGGTCAGCCGCAGGTGGCCGCTGCCGTGGTTGTGGCCGTTGAGGGTCAGGAAGATCTGGTCGTTGCGGCGGATCAGCCTATTCCATAGCCGCACCCCGGTGTCGTTGCGCCGGGTGGAGAGCACGGCCTGGCCGTTCACCAGGTCGACGATGTTGTGCGAGGCCAGGATGGTCGGCAGGTGCGGATAGCGATCCAGCATCCCCTGGGCCCAGTCCAGACTCTGGTCCGAGGGGCACCAGTCCAGGGTCAGTAGCAGGAAGCCCTGTCCCAGGGCAGAGAAACGATGGGCCTCGTTGAGGCCGGTGACATCGCGTTCGATGAAGGTGGCCTGGCGCGCCGCTCGCTCGCGGCCGAAGTACTGGGTGAAGAGTTCGCGACCGTCGCGCAGGCGATCCTCGGTGTAGAGCTCGACGACGTCATGGTCGCCGGTCATGACGCTGTAGGGCACGCCAGCCTGCTCCAGGCGTGCCATGGCATGACTGGCCAGGGCCCATTCGCCACGCTGCTCGGCGTTTTCCACCAGATCGCCCAGGTGCACCACAAAGGGCAGGTTCAGCGCCGCGGCGTTGTGCGCCAGCCAATGGGTCTGGGCATGAAAGGCCAGCGCCGGCGAATAGCCCAGGTGACCATAGCGCTCCACCCGCCGGCCATTGGGCAGCATCTCGTGGTTGTTCTCGCTGTAGTACTGGGTATCGGGCAGCACGCCGAGCAGGAAGCTGCTGCGCGACGGCAGCGGCGCCAGCGGCGCCAGCGGCGCGAAGGCATGCCGTTCGAACCAGAGTGCGCGGTGTTCCGGCAGGCCGTAGCGCTGGGTTGGCTTGCAGGCGGCCAGCAGCGGCAGACCGGCCAGCGCCAGGCACAGCCGGCGACGTTTGAAATCGGGCGAATCGGTCATCACAGCGGCCTCAGGGCAGGTAGTAGGCCTGCCAGCGGTTGTCGTTGAAGCGGCCTTCCAGCACCGGTCGGCGACCGGCCAGCGGGGTGCCGGCCAGGGCCGGCTGGCTGTCGGCGTCGAGCAGCACATAGGCGGGTCGGGTGACCTGGGCGAGCTGCCCTGCCTGGCCGATATCGATGAAGGTCGGCAGGGGCACGTCGTAGTCGAGGTTCATCAGGTAGCGAAAGGCCTTGGTGTCCTGGCCCAGGCCAAGGAACACCAGTTGCCCGGGCTCCCCCTGGCGCAGGCTTTCCAGGCGGGTGACGAAGGCCCGGGTGTCGTAGCGCAGCGCCTGCATCGGATCCAGCGCCAGCACCACCAGCAGCCATTGCGCCAGGGCTGCCGCGGCCAGGGGCATGCCCAGGCGGAAGGTCCCATGCTCGCGCCAGGCGGCCACCAGGGCGAACAGCGTCAGGATGGCGAAGGCGCCCAGCAGGAAGCGCAGGTCCAGCTCGGGCCACCAGCCCGCGGCCTGCAGCTTGGGCTGCTGCAGCTTGACCAGCACCCCGAGCACCAGCGGGAAGATCACCAGCAGCGGCAGAAACAGCCGCCGTACCCAGGCCAGGGCACCCTGCCCCTGCAGCAGCACCCAGCCGCCGAGGGCGGCGCAGGCGGGCATGGCCGGCAGGATGTAATAGGGTTTCTTGAAGGTGGGTATCGACAGGGCCACCACGATCAGCAGGGCGAAGCCGGCCAGCTGGAGCAGCAGGCGGCTGTCCGCCTGGGCGTGGCGCAGCCGCCAGTGGTGCCTCAGCGTCGGCAGGGCCAGCAGCGCCAGGGGAAAGGCCGGCGCATAGCGATAGAGACCCAGTTGCAGGAAGTACCACCAGGGATAGCCGGCGCCGTCGGTGTCGTCCAGCCGCCCGGAGACCTGCATGCGCAGCACGTCTTCGACAAAGACCGGGCCGCCGGTACGCCAGGCCAGGCCGAACAGCAGGGCGCAGCACAGCGCCAGCACCACGGCGCCCACCAGTCCGTAGCCGAAGCTGCGCCGCCAGTCGCCCTGCAGCAGCCAGTAGACGCAGACCACGCCACAGGGCTCGATCAGCCCCAGCGGCCCGCGCACGGCGAAGCCGGCGGCCAGGCACAGGAACACCAGCGCGCGGCGCCGGGGCAGGCCACGCTGGTCGGCGCTCCACAGCAGATAGAAACAGCCCAGCGCCGCCAGGGTGACGAACTGATCGAGGCAGATGGAGCGGGCCTTGGCGAGGAAGCCATTGGTGAGCAGCAGCACCAGTACCGCCAGCAGGCCCCAGGCGCGGGACCGCTCGGCCAGCAGGCGATAGAGCAGACCGACGATGGCCGCGGAGGCCAGCGCGGTGGGAATCACCGTGGCCAGGCGATTGACCTCGCCGAACAGTTGGGCGAAGACGTCTATCAGCAGCGTCGAGGTGGCAGGATAGTCCGGATAGGGCTGTCCGTAGCTGGTCGGGAAGGCACTGGGCCCGTGGCGAAACATCTCCTGGGCGAACAGCGCGAAGCGGCCGTCGAAGCCGATGAAGGGCTGCTCCCACAGCCCCAGGGTGAACAGGGGCACCGCCAGCAGACACAGCGCCAGGCTTTCGAGGCGCAGGC
Organism: Pseudomonas sp. SHLD1; assembly: GCF_028640935.1. Classification (NCBI taxonomy): domain Bacteria; kingdom Pseudomonadati; phylum Pseudomonadota; class Gammaproteobacteria; order Pseudomonadales; family Pseudomonadaceae; genus Pseudomonas; species Pseudomonas sp. SHLD1. Next base: position 50,771 of record NZ_JAQZAD010000018.1, on the reverse strand, counting down.
GCGCCAGACTCGGGATGGACGACACGCGGCAGGACTCCGGCAGGCGGGGAAGGACGGGCTCGCGACCCGGCGCCACTATCGCCGAACAACCTTAGGGATCGCTGAAACCAGGCTGACGGCAGGCTGACAGGAACCCCAGGACAGAGCGGTTCGGCGGCGAGGCGGTCGCGACTATGCCGCCGAACTGAATATTTTTCATGACAGCTGCATCCAGAACGCCGGCTGCCGGGTATAGCCCCTACAGTCCAGCCGACTGTGCCCCTTCTCAATCCGGAGCAAGCGCATGAACAACACCTCTAGCCGTTGCAGCATCCTGGCCCTGACCGCCCTGCTGAGCACCCCGCTGCTGGCCCAGGGCGAGTTGCCCGAGGCCGTCCGCGTCCCCGCCGGCAACAGCCTGATGCTGGAAACCGTGGGCAAGGGCATCATCGTCTACGAGTGCCGCGACAAGAAGGACATGCCTGGCCAGACCGAGTGGTTCTTTGTCGGCCCCAAGGCCGACTTGCATGATCGCCAGGGCAAGCCGGTGGGACGCTACTACGGTCCGCCGGCCACCTGGGAAGCCGCCGATGGCTCCAAGGTGGTCGGCAAGCAACTGGCCGTCGCTCCCGCCGGCGCCGGCAACCTGCCCTATCAGCTGGTGGAAGCCGCGCCATCCGAGGGCAAGGGCGCCTTCCAGGGCACCACCTACATCCAGCGCACCGCGCTCAAGGGTGGCGTCGCGCCGACCAAGGCCTGCACCTCGGCCAACAAGGGCGAACAGCAGACCGTGAACTACCAGGCCGACTATCTGTTCTGGAAGAAGGGCTGAGTACCTGCTCATGATCTGCTGCGCGTCGGCCAAACGGCGTTGAAAAGGCCCTGGGTCGCCAGCCCGGTCGGAATGCTCATTTACCACCTGTAAACTCGCCCGCGAGTCCGATCCGCTTCCTCAGGCCTTTTCGCGGGGCCGCCCAGGCCTTGTTTGGCTCTAGCTCGCGAGATCATCAGCAGGTTCTAAGGTCCGGGGGACAGCCAGGAGCGGATCGGCTAGGCTCGGCTGATCCGGTCGCCACCCTGGCGTCCCCAGCCTGGCGCGCCCTCGTGACCGACCGCTCCCCTGATCCAGCCGCCCTGCTCGCCGCCTGTGCCCGGGGCGAGCGCGCCGCCCTGCAGCGCCTCTACCAGAGCGAGGCGCCGCTGTTGCTGGGCATCGTCCTGCGCCTGGTGCGCGATCGCGGGCTGGCCGAGGACATCCTCCACGATGCCTTTCTGCGCATCTGGCGCGGCGCCGCCGGGTTCGCCCCGGAGCGCGGTTCGGCGCGTGGCTGGATGTGCAGCGTGGCACGCAACCTCGCGCTCAACGCCTTGCGCGATCGCCAGCGCCTGGTGCCCCTGGCGGACGGCTGGGAACCCCTGGCCGAGCCTGCCGATCCGGCGCGAGAGGCCAGCGGCCGCCGCCTGGAGAGCTGCCTGCAGAACCTGGAAGCGCCACGGCGGGAGGCCATCCTGGCCGCCTACCTGGACGGCTGCTCCCATGGCGAGATCGCCCAGCGCCTGCAGGCGCCGCTGGGCACGGTGAAGAGCTGGATCACGCGGGGCCTCAAGGCGCTCAGGGAGTGCATGACATGAACAGCGAGACCACCCTGCCCCCGGACGAAGAACGCGAACGCCTGGCCGGCGAATACGTGCTGGGCACCCTGGACGCCGAGGAGCGTCGTCGGGTGGCAGGTGCGCTGGCGACGGACGCCCTGCTGGCCGCCGCCGTGGCGCGCTGGGAGGTGCGTCTGCAGCCGCTGGCCGAGCGGGTGCCACCCGTCGAGCCCGGCGCGAATCTGTGGCCTCGCATCGAGCGCAGTCTGGGAGAGGCCGACACGCGGGTCATCAGCCGGCGCGAGTCGCTGTGGCAACGGTTGGCGCTCTGGCAGGCCCTGAGTGCGGCCGGACTGGCCGCCAGTCTGGTGCTCGCGATGCTACTACTGCTGCGCCCGGTACCCACGCCAAGCTACCTGGTGGTGCTGGCGACGCCCAGCGATCGGACACCCGGCTGGGTGATCCAGACCGCCAGCGCCCATGACCTGCAGCTGATTCCGCTGGGGCGCGATGCCGTGCCGAGCGGCAAGACCCTGCAATTCTGGACCAAGGCCGATGCCTGGCAGGGCCCGGTATCTCTGGGTCTGGTCCAGCCCGGACGTACCCTGCAGGTGCCGCTGGACCGGCTGCCGCCGCTGGAAGCCAACCAGCTGTTCGAACTCACCCTGGAAGACCAGGGTGGCTCGCCCACCGGTCGACCCAGCGGGCCGATCCAGTTCATCGGCCGGGCGGTGAAGGTGCTCTAGGCGAACGTCTCAGCTCTTGCGGTGGATGTTGAAATTGCTGAACGCCTGGCAGGTCGCCATCAGCTGGATGCGATTGATGTTGACGTGCTTGGGCTGGTTCAGCGTCCAGTGGATGGATTCGGCGATGTCGTCCGGGGTCAGGGGCTCGGTGCCGGCATAGACGGCATCGGCTTTGGTCTTGTCGCCGCCGAAGCGCACCACCGAGAACTCGCTCTCGGAAAGACCCGGCTCGATGTTGGTCACCCGCACACCGGTGCCCAGCAGGTCGGATCTCAGGCTCAGGCTGAATTGCTTGAGGAAGGCCTTGGTGGCGCCATAGACGTGGCTGCCCGGATAGGGATAGTCGCCCGCCACCGAGCCCAGGTTGACGATGCCGGCACCGGCGCCATGGGCGATCAGCCGCGGCAACAGTAGACGGGTGCAATAGAGCATACCCTTGATGTTGGTATCGACCATGGTGTCCCAGTCGTCCAGGTCGCAGCTCTGCGCCGGCGTGTTGCCCAGCGCCAGACCGGCATTGTTGACCAGGGCGCGCAACTGGTTGAATTCCTCCGGCAGGCCGGCGACCGCGGCTTCCACGGCCGCGCGATCCTGGACGTCCAGCACCAGCGGCAGCACCTTGGCCTGCCCGGACAATTCCTCGGCCAGGGCGTGCAGGCGATCCTCGCGGCGGCCGGTGATGACGATCGACCAGCCGTCCTTGGCGAAGCGGCGAGCGGTGGCGGCGCCGAAACCGGAGGTGGCGCCGGTGATGAAGATCGAAGACATGAAAGATTCCTTCTGCGAGGGAGTTGGGCCGAGGCCCACGATAGCTCAGGGTCATTGGTCAGGCGAATACTCAGATCGCCGGGAATCCAGCGGATCAGTTATAACGCCTTGGTATTGCAAGGTTTTCCGCATACTGGCGAATTTTTGAACAGTTTCCGCCAGGCCAGGCGCCCTGGGCCTCACGTCCGGCTATGCCAAGCTTATCCACAGGACGATCCACGGAATTCCTGTACAGAACCCGGACCGGGCTTCAGGTGGATAAGTCTGCCGCTGTGAGCCAGGCGGGCGGCTCGGCCGGCGCCAGGCCGGTGCAGGCCGCCTCGACACAGGCGGCGAGGCCGGCAAAGCGCAACTCGCGACCGGTGAGGCCCGGGCCGTAGTGGGCGAACTTGCCGGAATTGGTCAGCAGGGTGCGGGCCGCGGGTGGCACCAGGGGCTCGCCGAGCATGCACCAGCAGGTGTCCCCTACCAGCTGGGCGCCGAAGGCTTCCAGCTCGGCCAGGCTACCGGCTCGTTCGGCCGCTGCGCGTACGTCTCGCCCCAGGGTGATCACCAGGGCCACCTCGGGATGCCGCTGCCGGCCGCGACAGAGCTCGGCCAGGCGCTGGCATTCCTCGGCGGAAAAATGTGGATTGCCCAGGGCTACCAGTTGCACCTCGCGCGCAGTGGCGCTGTCCAGTTCCGCCCAGGCCTGGTGCAGGTCGGCCAGGTCCAGGTCCTCGACCTCCAGCTCGGGCGGCGCGACCGCAGCCAGGATCGGCGCCTCGGGGGTCACCCCGACCAGATGGAACAGCGGTGCCGCCGAGGTGGTGGCGAAGGCGGCACCAAAGGCCTTGAGATCGTCGCGGCTGGGCCGACTGTTTTCCAGCCCCAGCACTGCCGGAATCCGCATGGGCGAACGCAGGCCGATCCAGTAGCCGAGCAGCGGATAGAAGGCGTCGTCATGACCCTCGGGTACGCTGACCCGGAAGACCTTGCCCGCGCGGCGACCGCTGTCCAGATGACAGCCGGCCAGGGGTGCCCGACCGGTCAGGGCGGTGCAGATGTCGAGGAAGTCGGCGTACTTCTGGGTGCGCGCCCCCAGCACGCTGTTGGCGAAGACCACGGCATTGGACTCGGCCCAAACCACCTGTTCGCCCAGGGTCGGGGCGCTGTCCAGCAGATAGGGGGCGCAGGTGAAGGTAGGGCGACAGCCCAGGGCCACATAGGCCTCGGCCAGGGCACTGGCCGGTTCGCCCAACGCTGGCGCCACGCCCTGCGCGCGCCAGCGGCGCTGATCCACCGACACCGCATTGAGGCTGGTGGGCACCCGCACCCGACCGCCCCACTCCACCAGTCGCTGGGCGAAGGCCAGGCTGGCGGGACCGGTGTAGATGCAGCCGTCGATATGGGCCTGGGTGATGTCGAGCAATTCGCGAGCGCCCTGCAGCTGCGCCATGCGCACCAGGATCTTCATCGCCGCCTGCACGGCCTGGCCCTCGGCCCCCGCCAGCTTGGCCTGGTCGGTCGCGCTGAGCTGCACGTCGGCAGGGGGCTCGGTAGCGCTGCCGGGAAAGAGCGCTCCGGGCGCGCCGACCCAGCCATCGCTTACCGCGATCTCGTCCTGCCCGGCGAGGGCCGCGAAGGCCTCGGCGCCTAGGCTGATGACCGGCAGGGAGCGACCGAAGAGTTCTTCCGCGACGATGGCGCCCAGGCTGAGGATCTCGTCCGGCTCGGCCAGCAGCAAGGCCGTCGGCCCGCGGCCCGCCAGCAACAGCTCCAGCAGCACGGCGCTGCCGGTGCAGGAACCACGACCGCTGGGAATGGCCAGGATGCGTCCGGCCAGTTCCAGGCCGTGCAGGGGATGGTGGCGATCGATCACCCGGCCGCTGGCCGGATCGACGCCACCCCAGAAACTCAGGCCCAGGGGCGCCCAGGCCAGGCGTCCCCGGGCCTGGCCAGCGACCAGGCAGCGACCGCGGACCGCCGCCACCGCTAGTGGCCGCCCAGGTAGGCTTCGCGCACCTGGGGATTGGCCAGCAACTCCTGACCGCTGCCGGTCATGCGGATCTCGCCGGTGACCATCACATAGGCGCGGTCGGACAGGCGCAGGGCATGGTTGGCGTTCTGCTCCACCAGGAAGATGGTCATGCCGCTCTTCGCCAGTTCGCGCAGGATCTGGAAGATCTGCTTCACCACGATGGGCGCCAGGCCCAGGCTGGGTTCGTCGAGCAGCAGCAGCTTGGGTCGCGCCATCAGCGCCCGGGCGATGGCCAGCATCTGCTGCTCGCCGCCGGACATGGTCATGGCGCGCTGGTTGCGACGCTCCTTGAGCCGCGGAAAGAGGTCGAACATGCGCTGCATGTCCTCGTCCACCCAGCGGGTGCCGATGGGGATGGTACCCATCAGCAGATTCTCCTCGACCGTCATGTCGGGGAACACATGGCGCCCCTCCGGCGACTGGGCGATGCCGTTGGAGGCCACGTAGTGGGCGTTCTTGCGGGTGATGTCCTCGCCCCGGTAGAGGATCTGCCCGTTGCGCGCCTGGGGTTGGCTGAAGATGGACATCAGCAGGGTGGACTTGCCGGCGCCATTGGAGCCGATCAGGCTCACCGTCTCGCCCTCGTTGATGGACAGGGAGACGCTCTTCAAGGCCTGGATCGGCCCGTAGAAGACGTCGACGTTGCGGAATTCCAGGATCGGCGTGGTCATGCCACCTCCTCTTCTTCGGCGCCGAGGTAGGCGGCGATGACCTTGGGATCGTTGCGGATGTCGGCCGGCAGGCCACGGGCGATGACCTGGCCATGATCCAGCACCACGATGTGGTCGGAGATGTTCATCACCATGCCCATGTCGTGCTCGATCAGCACCACGGTGATGCGGTGCTGGTCGCGCAACAGGCGGATCATCCCGGCCAGGGCCTCGGTCTCGGCCGGGTTGAGGCCGGCGGCGGGTTCGTCCAGGCAGACGATCTCCGGACGAGTGCACATGGCGCGGGCGATTTCCAGGCGGCGCTGCTGGCCGTAGGAGAGTTCGCCGGCCAGGCGATTGGCGTGATCCACCAGGTCCACCACTTCCAGCCAGTAGAAGGCCGTATCCAGCGCCCTTTCCTCGGCGCGGCGATAGCCGGGGGTGTTGAGGATGCCGGTGATGAGGTTGCGGTTGCACTGCATGTGCTGCGCCACCAGCAGGTTCTCCACCACCGACATCTCCTTGAACAGGCGGATGTTCTGGAAGGTGCGGGCGAGACCGGCGCGGTTCACCAGGTGGGTGCCGCCGAACATCTTGTACCAGAGCCGACTGCCGAACTGCACCGGATTGACGAAGTCGGCCGCCTGGAAGCGCTCGCCCATGATCTTGCCGACGCGGGTCGAGCGACCGTCGGCGGTGTCCAGGCGGATCTCGCCATCGGTGGCCTTGTAGAAGCCGGTCAGGCAGTTGAACACCGTGGTCTTGCCGGCCCCGTTGGGGCCGATCAGTGCGGTGATGGACTGGCGCTGGATCTCGAAGCTCACGTCCGAGAGGGCCTTGATGCCGCCGAATCTCATGCCCAGATTCTTTACGGTCAGAATGTTGTCGCTCACGGCGCCACTCCCTTGCGAATCGCGAAGCCACTGCGGGCGATACGGATCAGGCCTCGCGGCCGCCACATCATCATCACCACCATGAGCACGCCGAACACCAGCATGCGGATGTCGCCGAATTCACGCAGCAGTTCGAACAGCAGGGTCATGACGAAGGCCGAGATCACCACCCCGACGGTGGAGCCCAGACCGCCCAGCACCACGATGGCCAGCACCAGCACCGACTCGAAGAAGTTGAACGAGGCCGGGTTGATGAAACCCTGGTAGGTGGCGAAGAACACCCCGGCCAGGCCGGCGGTGGAGGCACCGATCATGAAGGCCGAGAGCTTGACCAGCACGTGGTTGAGGCCCATGGCGCGACAGGCGATCTCGTCTTCGCGCAGGGCTTCCCAGGCGCGACCGACCGGCATGCGGGTCAGGCGGTGCTTGATGTAGAGCACCAGCAGCACCACCAGGAACAGCACGGTGTAGATGAAGATCATCGTCGCGTTGGGGTTATAGCTGATGCCCAGCAGTTCATGGATGGGCACCCCGCCCTCCTTCGCCCGGCGGCCGAATTCGATGCCGAAGAAGGTCGGCGAAGGCGCGGCGATGCCGTTGGGGCCCTTGGTCACTTCCAGCCAGTTGTTGAGCACCAGGCGGATGATCTCGCCGAAGCCGAGGGTGACGATGGCCAGGTAGTCCCCGTGCATGCGCAACACCGGGAACCCCAGTATCGCCCCCGCTACCGCGGCCAGTACCGCCGCGAGTGGCAGCATGGTCCAGAAGCCCAGCCCCAGGTACTGGTAACCCAGCGCCAGGCCATAGGCGCCGATGGCATAGAAACCGACGTAGCCGAGATCGAGCAGGCCGGCCAGGCCCACCACGATGTTCAGGCCCAGACCCAGCAGCACGTAGATCAGGCAGAGGATGATCACCGTCAGCCAGTACTTGGTGGCCAGGAAGGGAAAGGCGATGGCCACCAGGATGATGATGGGCAGGATGAATCTGAGGTTGGACTTGTGTCCCGGCGGCAGCACGTGGACACCGCCGTCGTTGCGCTTGAAGGACTCGATCCAGTCGCGGCCCCTGGCGGTCTGGCCGAACAGGCTGAGCAGGAAGCGGCCGGCCATGACCACCGCGACCATGATGCCGACGCGGCCGGGCTGGACGTTGTAGCCATAGCCGTCGAGCACGATGCCGACGATGGGGCCGAACAGGATCAGCGAGACCAGGCCGACCATGAGGGTGTCGCGCAGCACGACCTTGAGATCGAAGGAGGAAGACGTCTGACTCATGGATTCACACCTTCGTGACCTGGGGTTTGCCGAGCAGCCCCTGGGGCCTAAAGATCAGGATCGCCACCAGCAGCGAGAAGCTGAAGACGTCCTTGTAGTCCGAGTTCACCAGGCTGGCGAACTGGGCTTCGGAGATGCCGAGGATGATCCCGCCGAGCATGGCGCCGGGCAGCGAACCGATGCCGCCGAGTACCGCCGCGGTAAAGGCCTTGATGCCGATGATGAAGCCGGCATAGAAGTCGAAGGTGCCGTAGTTGAGGGTGATCAGCACCCCGGCCAGCGCCGCCATGGCCGCGCCGATGATGAAGACGTAGGAGATCACCCGGTCGGTGTTGATACCGAGGATCTGCGCCATCTTGCGGTCCTGCTGGGTGGCCCGGCACATGCGACCGAGGGTGGTCTTCTGGATCACGTAGGTGAGCAGGCCCATGCCGATGATGGAGGCCACGATGATGAAGATCTTGGTGTAGGTGATGATCACGAAGCCTTCGCCGATGTGCAGGCGCAGGGCGCCGTCGAGCAGCGTCGGTACGCCCTGCTGGCGCGCGCCCTGGGCGAGCTGCACGTAGTTCTGCAGGATCAGCGACATGCCGATGGCCGAGATCAGCGGGGCCAGGCGCGTGGAGTTGCGCAGCGGCTTGTAGGCGATGCGCTCGATGGCCCAGCCGTACACGGAGGTGACCACCACGGTGAAGATCAGGGTGCCGAGGATCAGCACCGGGAAGGAATGCAGGCCGAACACGCTCAGCAGGGCGATGCCGATGGCGGCGAGATAGGCCGACACCATGTACACGTCGCCGTGGGCGAAGTTGATCATGCCGATGATGCCATAGACCATGGTGTAGCCGATGGCGATGAGTCCGTAGACCGAGCCCAGGGTCAGGCCGTTGACCAGTTGTTGCAGGAAGATACCGTCCACGTTTGCAGTCTCGCGCTGGATGGATGACGAGGGCCGCCGGCCGCCGCCTCGTCCTGGGGCGGAGACGAGGCGACGGCTGGCGGATTCACGCGAGGATCAGGGCAGCTGGTGGTACTTGCCCTTGTCGTCCCATTCGTACATCACGTAGTCGGAGACCTTGAGGTCGCCCTTGCTGTCCCAGCTCTTCTCACCCAGTACGGTGTTGACGCTGTGGGACTTCAGCCACTCGGCGGCCTTGGCGCCGTCGGTGCCCTTGATGCCGTTGAAGGCAGCGGCCACGGCCTGCAGCGAGGCGTAGGAGTAGAGGGTGTAGCCCTCGGGCTCGTAGCCGGACTTGCGCAGGGTTTCCACCACGGTCTTGCCGGCGGGGTTCTGCAGCGGGTCGGCGCCGAAGGTCATCAGCACGCCCTTGGTGTACTGGGCGCCACCAGCGGTGGTGACCAGGTCGGCGGAGACGATGCCGTCGCCGGAGACGAACTTGGCGGTCACGCCCTGCTCGCGCATCTGACGAACCAGCGGACCGGCTTCGGGGTGCAGGCCGCCGAAGTAGACCACGTCGGCGCCGGAGGCACGGATCTTGGTGACCAGGGAGTTGAAGTCCTTCTCGCCGCGGGTCAGGCCCTCGTAGAGCACCTCTTTCACGCCGCGCTTGTTGAGCTGCGCCTTGGTGGCGTCGGCCAGGCCCTGACCGTAGGTGTCCTTGTCGTGGATGATGGCGACCTTCTTGGCCTTGAGGGTATCGACGATGTAGTCGCCGGCCACGATGCCCTGCTGGTCGTCACGTCCGCACATGCGGAACACGCCGGTCAGGCCACGCTCGGTGATCTTCGGGTTGGTGGACGCCGGGGTGATGGAGATGATGCCGGCCTCGTCGTAGATCTCCGAGGCAGGCATGGTGTTGGAGGAGCAGAAATGGCCGATCACGGCCTTGACCTTCTCCGAGTCCACCAGGCGGTTGGCCACGGCCACGGCCTGCTTGGGCTCGCAGGCGTCGTCACCCTGCACCAGCTTGATCTTCTCGCCATTGATGCCACCGGCGGCGTTGATGTCCGTCGCGGCCTGGGTAGCCCCCTTCCAGAACTGCTCGCCGTAGGCGGCACTGGCCCCGGTGTAGGGACCGGCGACACCGATCACAATGTCGGCATGCGCCAGGGTGGAGAGAGTGAACGCAGAACCGATAGCGAGAGCCAGAATGCCTTTTCTGTAAATCTTCGACATGGGAGGTGTGCTCCAGAGGGTGGTTGGCCTGTTCGCCGGAGCAAAGCCTGTGCCATCAGCCAGTTGTGTACCGGGCGCAAAGGCCATTTGCCGCCACCGCGACGAGCCAAAACCTCGGATTGCCGGCGGCGAGGGCCGCTGCCAGCGGACTCGACCCTCCTTTAGACCTTTGTCTTAACTGCCTCATTAGTCTGGATAATTCGCCGAAGCGGTAGCAGCGGAACAGGCAAAACGCAGCGGTTTGTTACCAGATAGCAACCCGGTTGCACCTGTTTCGCACCAAAACGTAACACCGCCCCCACACAGTGCCACCAAAGTAACCATGACCCTGCGGCCCCGGGCCCCTGGGGGATTCGCCGTTCTCGCGGCCTGCTGGCAGTTGCGGACAGCCATGAAAAAGCGGCCGACTTGCACAGGTCGAGATGCGCAAATCGGCCGCTTCGGCGCCTTGTCGCCCGGCCCGAGGGCCGGTGACAGCGGGTATGGCGGGGTCGCTAGAGCACCACGCGCAGGCACTGCCCGGCGTGATAGAGGGTGAAGCCGGCTTCGTACATCAGACTGCGCCACTGGCCGACCGGATTGGCATCCAGCGACGCCAGGGGCAGCGGCAGGTCATGGCGATCGCCGCTGCACAGATAGCGGGCAAAGGCCTGCCCCACCACCGTGCCCGTGGTCACCCCGCGACCGTTGTAACCGGACACCGCCAGCAAGCCCGGCGCCGGCTCGAACAGTCGCATCAGATGATCGGGCGTGAAGCCGATACGGCCCGTCCAGCTGCACTCCCACTCGACCTGTCCGAGCGCCGGGAAATAGTGCCGCTGAATGCGATCGGCCCAGGCGCGGATGAAGCCGGCCGGCCGCCCCGCCATGTTGCCGAGACTGCCCAACAGCAGACGGCCATCGGCATCGCGGCGGATGCTGCTGAGCACCGTCCGGGTATCCCAGGAGCCCCGGCCCTGCGGCAAGATGAAATCCGCTTCTGGACCGAGCGGCTGCGAGGCCACCTGGTAGTAGTAGCCCGGGAAGAACTGCGTCCGCAGCGTGGTCCACTCGCCTTCGGTATAGGCGTTGGAGGCGATCACCACCTGGTCGGCGGTGACTCGCCCCTGTGCGGTTTCCACCTGCCAGCGCTCACCGATCCGCTGCAGACGCTGTACCGCGCTCCGCTCGAACAGCTCGCCGCCTTCCTGACGCAGCGCCCTGGCCAGGCCCAGGGCATAACCCATGGGCACCAGGGTGCCGGCGCGATGATCGAGCAACGCGCCACTGATGTCGCGCGTGCCACAGGCGCTGTAACAGGCTTCCCCTTCCAGCAGCTCGACCCGAGCGCCACGCCGCTGCCATTGCTCGGCGCGCTGCCCCAGATCGGCCAGGCCCTTGGCGCTGTGCGCCATGTGCAGGGTACCGGCGCGGCGCGGCTGGCAATCGATGCCATAGCGCTCGATGAGACCGAACACCTGACTCGGCGCATCTCCCATTACCCCCAGCAGGCGCTCTCCGACCTCCGGCCCCAGGGTCGCCACGGCTTCGTCCGGCGGGATCCACATGCCGGCATTGACCAGCCCGACATTGCGTCCGGAGCCGCCATGGCCGACGCCATGGGCTTCCAGCACCACCACCCGCCGCCCGGCCTGTGCCAGGTGCAGACCGGTGGACAGGCCGGTATAGCCACCGCCGATAACGCAGACTTCGGTGTCACGCTCGCCCTGCAACGGCGCCCCCGGCACCGCCGGATACAGCCGCTCCCACAGGCACTCTTCACGCAACTGCATGCTCTGCGCTCCTGGCGGACCCACTCAGTCGAAGACGATGCCCTGGGCCAGCGGCAGTTCGCGGGAATAGTTGACGGTGTTGGTCTGGCGGCGCATGTAGGCCTTCCAGGCGTCGGATCCGGATTCGCGACCGCCACCGGTTTCCTTCTCGCCACCGAAGGCACCGCCGATCTCGGCACCGCTCGGTCCGATGTTGACGTTGGCGATGCCGCAGTCGCTGCCGGTCGCCGACATGAAGGCCTCGGCCTCGCGCACATCGGTGGTGAAGATGCAGGACGACAGGCCCTGGGGCACGGCGTTGTTCAGCGCCACCGCCTCGTCGAAGTCGTCATAGGCCAGCACATAGAGGATGGGTGCGAAGGTCTCGTGGCGTACCGCCTCGCTCTGCTCAGGCATCTCGACGATGGCCGGCGCCACGTAGTAGGCCTCGGGATACCGCTCAGCCAGCTGACGCTCGCCGCCGTAGACCACGCCGCCCTCGCCACGCGCCTGCTCCAGCGCACCCTGCATGGCCTGGAAGCTGGCCGCATCGATCAGCGGACCGATCAGATTGCCTTCCAGCGGATGGCCGATGCGGACTTTGGCATAGGCGGTCTTCAGCCGGGCGACGATCTCGTCCTTCACCGATCGGTGGGCGATGAGCCGGCGCAGGGTAGTGCAGCGCTGCCCGGCGGTGCCGACGGCGCTGAACAGGATGGCGCGTACCGCCATGTCCAGATCGGCGCTCGGCGCAAGGATCATGGCATTGTTGCCACCCAGTTCGAGGATGCTGCGGCCGAAGCGCGCCGCAACCCGCGGTCCTACCTCGCGACCCATGCGGGTGCTACCCGTGGCGCTCACCAGCGCCACCCGCGGATCGTCCACCAGGGCCTCACCGGCGGCGCGATCGCCGACGATGACCTGACTCAGATCGGCCGGGGCATCGCCGAAGCGCGCCAGGGCCTTCTCGAACAGCGCCTGGCAGGCCAGGGCGGTCAGCGGGGTCTTTTCCGAGGGCTTCCAGATCACCGGATTGCCGCAGACCAGGGCCAGGGCGGCGTTCCACGACCAGACCGCCACCGGGAAGTTGAAGGCACTGATGATGCCTACCACGCCCAGTGGCTGCCAGGATTCGCGCATGTGGTGACCGGGGCGCTCGGAGGCGATGGTCAGACCATAGAGCTGGCGCGACAGGCCAACCGCGAAGTCGCAGATGTCGATCATCTCCTGGACTTCACCCAGGCCTTCCTGGGTGATCTTGCCGGCTTCCCAGGACACCAGCTCGCCGAGATCGGCCTTGTGCGCGCGCAATTCTTCACCCAGCAGCCGCACCAGTTCGCCCCGGCGCGGCGCCGGCACCGCGCGCCAGGCCTGGAAGGCGCGCTCGGCACGGGAGATCTTCTGCTCCACCTCGGCGGCGCTTTCCAGGGCGACGCTGCCCAGTTGGCTGCCATCGATGGGGGAATGCACCCGGTGCTCGCCTTGGGTGTAGTGCTGGGCAGAAACGCCGAGGCGTTCCAACAGGGCCTTGCTCATGCTGAGGTCTCCGCGGAAAGGGAATCGTCCCAGAGTATGGTCAGCCCAGCGGCGCCGGACAACCGACCTTTGCTCGGCATATCATTCCCTTTTTTCATGCCGCGAGTCCGCTCATGCAACGCCGCCACCTGCCGTCCATCACCGCCATGCAGTGCTTCGAGGCGGTCGCGCGTCATCTGAGCTTCACCCGCGCGGCCGACGAACTGGCGCTGACCCAGAGCGCCGTCAGCAAACAGGTCGCCCAGCTCGAGGACCTGCTGCAGCACAGCCTGTTTCGCCGGGTCCGCCGCCGCCTGCAGCTCACGCCCGCGGGTGCCCTCTATCTGGCCGAGGTGGACAAGATCCTCAACCAGCTGGAGATGTCGGCACGCTACCTGAGGTCCTATGGTGGCGAGACCGAGGTGCTGCGCGTGGCCACGCCGCCGACCTTTGGCGAGCGCTGGCTGGTGCCGCGGCTCAAGGGATGGCGCCTGCGCTTTCCCAACATCCACCTGGATGTCTCCAGCGCGCTGGAACCGGTAGACTTCCGCGACCCCCGCCATGACGTGGCGCTGTTCTACGGCCACGGCAGCTGGCCGGGCGCCGAGTGCGAATTGCTGCTGCACGAGCACATGGTCGCGGTCTGCGCGCCGGACCTGCTGCCCGCCGAGGGTATCGCCGGACCGGAGCAACTGGTGGACTTCGTCTTGCTGCAGAACACTACTCGCCCGGAATCCTGGCACGACTGGTACGCCAGCCTCGGGCGGGATGAAGTGCACAGCCACCACGGCCCGCGCTTCGACACCTTCACCCTCTGCGCCCGCGCGGCCCAGGAAGGCTGCGGGGTGGCCCTGCTCCCGGAATTCCTGGTCGCCGAAGAACTGGCTTCCGGTCGCCTGGTGCTGGCCTGGCCCCATCGCCTGGCCAGCACCCATGCCTACTGGCTGGCCTATCCGGAACAGATGGCCGAGGTGCCCAAGGTGCGCAGCTTTATCGAGTGGATCCGCGAGAAGGCCTAGCGCCCGCAGGTTGCGGCCGAGCACAGTTAAGCCCGACAGTCCCCGGCTCCACGCCGCCTTCAGGCCGGTGGACACCGGCGTGCGTTGTGTTGGGCTTCGCTGCGCCCAACCCAACCGGCCACCTGTGTTCACCAGCCATAAAAAAACCCGGCCGAGGCCGGGTTTTTTCTAGCAGGGGTCGTCTCAGACGCCGGAGGCTTCCGCCGCCGCCACGTCCTTGATCGACAGCTTGATGCGGCCGCGGTTGTCCACGTCCAGCACCAGCACCTTCACTTCCTGACCTTCCTTGAGGACATCGGTGACCTTCTCGATGCGCTGATCGCTCAGCTGCGAGATGTGCACCAGGCCGTCCTTGCCGGGCAGGATGCTGACGAAGGCGCCGAAGTCGACGATGCGCTCCACCTTGCCAACGTAGATCTTGCCGATCTCGGCCTCGGCAGTGATGCCCAGGACGCGTTGCTTGGCCGCTTCAGCGGCTTCGCGAGTCTCGCCGTAGATCTTGATGGTGCCGTCGTCTTCGATGTCGATCGACGCCTTGGTCTCTTCGCAGATACCACGGATGGTGGCGCCACCCTTGCCGATCACGTCGCGGATCTTGTCCTGGTCGATCTTCATCGCCAGCATGGTCGGGGCGTTTTCGGAAAGCTCGGCACGCGACTCGGAGATCACCTGGTTCATCTGACCCAGGATGTTCAGGCGCGCTTCCAGCGCCTGTTCCAGGGCGATCTCCATGATCTCTTCGGTGATGCCGTTGATCTTGATGTCCATCTGCAGGGCGGTGACGCCCTTGGCAGTACCGGCCACCTTGAAGTCCATGTCGCCCAGGTGATCTTCGTCACCCAGGATGTCGGTCAGGACCGCGAACTTCTCGCCTTCCTTGACCAGACCCATGGCGATACCGGCAACCGGGGCCTTGACCGGCACACCGGCGTCCATCAGCGCCAGAGAGGCACCGCAGACCGAGGCCATGGAGCTGGAGCCGTTGGACTCGGTGATCTCGGAGACCACGCGGATGCTGTAGGGGAAGGCGTCCTGGGTCGGCAGCATGGCCTGGATGCCACGACGGGCCAGACGACCGTGACCGATCTCGCGACGGCCCGGGCTGCCCATGCGGCCGCACTCGCCGACCGAGAAGGGCGGGAAGTTGTAGTGCAGCATGAAGCTGTCACGACGCTCGCCTTCCAAGGTGTCCAGCAGCTGCGAGTCACGGGCGGTACCCAGGGTCGCGGTGACCAGGGCCTGGGTTTCGCCACGGGTGAACAGTGCCGAACCGTGGGTCTTCTTCAGCGGACCGACTTCGATCTGCAGCGGGCGCACGGTGCGGGTGTCGCGACCGTCGATACGCGGCTTGCCGTCGACGATGTTCTGGCGCACGGTGCGGTATTCCAGCAGACCGAAGGTCTCCTTGACCTCGGCTTCGCTGTACTGGCCGTTTTCACCGGCCAGCTTGGCGATGGCCTGGTCACGCAGGGCGCCCAGGGCCGCATAGCGATCCTGCTTGATGGTGATGGTGTAGGCACGGGACACGGCATCGCCGACTTCGGCCTTGACGGCTTCGATCAGGGCGGTGTTCTCGGCAGGCGCCTGCCAGTTCCAGGTCGGCTTGCCGGCTTCGGCAGCGAACTGGCTGATGGCCTCGATGGCCACCTGGAATTCTTCGTGGGCGAACAGCACGCCGCCCAGCATCTGGTCTTCGGTCAGCTCGTCGGCTTCGGATTCCACCATCAGCACGGCGTCACGGGTACCGGCCACGACCATGTCCAGGCTGGAGCTCTGCAGCTGCTCGTAGCTGGGGTTCAGCAGGTAGCCCAGTTCGCTGTGGTAGCCCACGCGGGCGGCGGCGATCGGACCGGCGAAGGGAATGCCGGAAATGGCCAGGGCGGCGGAGGTGCCGATCATGGCGGCGATGTCCGGATCGGACTTCTTGTTGGTGCTGACCACGGTGCAGACCACCTGGACTTCGTTGAGGAAGCCTTCGGGGAACAGCGGACGGATCGGACGATCGATCAGGCGCGAGGTCAGGGTTTCCTTCTCGGAAGGACGGCCTTCACGCTTGAAGTAACCACCGGGGATGCGGCCAGCGGCGTAGGTCTTCTCCTGGTAGTGCACGGACAGCGGGAAGAAGTCCTTGCCGACGGCGGGCTGCTTGGCACCGACCACGGTGACCAGCACGCTGACGTCATCGGTGGAGACCAGCACGGCACCGGTCGCCTGGCGCGCGATGCGGCCGGTTTCCAGGGTGAAGTTCTGCTCACCGAACTTGAATTGCTTGATTACTGGATTCACAGTCTTTCCTTCTCTTTATTGCCTTGGGGGAAACAGGGGCGACCAGAGGGATTCGGACCCTCGCTGATCTCCGGGGTGACGCAGGCCGATTCTGCCGGCCTTTCAAGCAAAAAAGCCGGAGGCCGGCGCGAGCCGACCTCCAGCTTCAGACTGCTTGCAGCAGGTCTGCATCGTATTAACGACGCAGGCCCAGGCGAGCGATCAGTGCGCTGTAACGAGAGGTGTCTTTGGACTTCAGGTAGTCCAGCAGCTTACGACGCTGGTTGACCATGCGGATCAGACCACGACGGCTGTGGTGATCCTTGCCGTTGATCTTGAAGTGACCTTGCAGCTTGTCGATGTTGGCGGACAGCAGGGCAACCTGCACTTCCGGCGAACCGGTGTCGCCTTCGGCGCGCTTGAACTCGTTTACGATCTGGGCTTTGTCTTCAACGCTCAGTGCCATGATAGGGCTCCTCTGAGGAACAGGCCGGGATAGGTCCCGTGCTTAGGAAAGAGGTGTGACCGTGCCTGCTGACAGCCACCCTCGGTATCGGTCTAGGACCGAATCAGTCTACGGGGGGCAACCTGCCCCTCGTCATCAATCTCGCCGATGCCGATGAAACGACCCTGGTCGTCCTGCACCCGCATCAAGCCGAATTTCGGTGCATTGGCCGCCCGGACGGGCTGACCGTGCAACCAGTAGTAGGCGCTGTGCTGAGTCAACTGCACCAGCGGCCAGTGCTCCAGGCCACTGTCGACCGGCAGCAGGAAGCGATCCAGCGCTGCGGAACCGCCTTCGGCGTGCACGGCCTCCAGCTCTTCCAGGCTGATGGCCTGCGCCAGACCGAAGGGACCGGCCTGCGTACGGCGCAACTCGGCCACATGGGCACCGCAGCCGAGCAGGGCGCCGAGGTCTTCGACCAGGGTGCGCACATAGGTACCTTTGCTGCAGGCCACTTCCAGCGTCGCGCGATCTTCCTGCAACGCCAGCAGTTCCAGCCGGGCAATAGTAACAGAACGCGGCTCGCGCTCCACTACTTCGCCCGCACGCGCCAGCTTGTAGAGCGGCTGACCATCGCGCTTCAGCGCCGAATACATCGGCGGAATCTGCTCTATCTGGCCACGGAAGGCCGGTAGCGCCGCCTGGATGGCCGCTTCGTCGACCGCGACCGCCCGTCGCTCCAGCACCTCACCCTCGGCATCGCCGGTGGTGGTGGTGACGCCAAGTTGCGCCACGGTGCTGTAGCCCTTGTCGGCATCCAGCAGGTACTGGGAAAACTTGGTCGCCTCGCCAAAGCACAGCGGCAGTACGCCGGTGGCCAGGGGATCCAGGCTACCGGTGTGCCCGGCCTTCTCGGCATTGAGCAGCCAGCGGACCTTTTGCAGGGCGGCGTTGGAGGAGAAGCCGCGCGGCTTGTCCAGCACCAGCACGCCATGCACCTGCCGGCGAATACGCTTGACCTGGGCCACCCTACTCCTCCCCTTCCTGCCGACGGTCTTCGGCGACCGCCCGCTCGATCAGCGCCGACAGCTGGGCGCCGCGACGGATGCTCTCGTCATACTGGAAACCCAGTTGCGGAACGGTCCGCAGCTTCATCGCCCGACCCAACTGCTGCCGCAGGAAGCCGGAGGCATCCTTGAGGATAGCGATGTTCTGCTTGATCGCCTCTGGGTCATCGTCCTTGCCCAGCACGGTGATGTGCACCTTGGCATGGGACAGATCCCGGGCTACGTCCACGCCGGTGATGGTCACCATACCCAGCCGTGGATCTTTGATTTCGCGATGGATCAACAGCGCCAGTTCGCGCTGTATCTGATCACCGATACGCTGGGTACGGCTGAATTCTTTGGCCATGTCGAAACTCTCGTACAAAAGGCCGCAGACGTCAGGCCTGCCAGCCATGAACCTTGGAAACGCGAACGGCAAGTCCGGACCTGGCAGGGTTCTGCCAGGTCCGCGACCTGCCGTCCTGGTGCAGAGTCGTCGTTACAGCGAACGGGCGACCTGAACCTTCTCGAACACTTCGATCTTGTCGCCGACGCGGACGTCGTTGTAGCTCTTCACGCCGATACCGCATTCCATGCCGGCACGCACTTCGGCCACGTCATCCTTGAAGCGACGCAGGGATTCCAGCTCGCCTTCGAAGATGACCACGTCTTCGCGCAGGACGCGGATCGGACGGTTGCGGTGCACCATGCCCTCGGTGACCATGCAGCCGGCGACGGCGCCGAACTTGGGCGAACGGAAGACGTCACGCACCTCGGCGATACCCAGGATGTTCTCCCGGACGTCACTGCCCAGCATGCCGGTCAGCGCCTTCTTCACATCTTCGATGATGTCGTAGATGACGTTGTAGTAGCGCATGTCGAGGCCTTCCTGCTCGACGATCTTCCGCGCCCCGGCATCGGCCCGGACGTTGAAGCCGAACAGCACGGCATTGGAGGCCAGCGCCAGGTTGGCATCGCTCTCGGTGATACCACCGACGCCACCGCCGACCACACGCACCTGGACTTCGTCGTTGCCCAGACCGGACAGCGAACCCTGCAGCGCCTCGAGGGAGCCACGCACATCGGACTTGAGCACGATGTTGAGGGTCTTCTTCTCGTCCTGGCCCATGTTCTCGAAGATGTTCTCGAGCTTGCCGGCGTGAGCACGGGCCAGCTTGATCTCGCGGAACTTGCCCTGACGGAACAGCGCCACTTCGCGGGCCTTCTTCTCGTCGGTCAGCACGGTGAGTTCGTCACCGGCATCCGGGGTGCCGTCCAGGCCGAGAATCTCGACCGGGATGGACGGGCCGGCTTCCTTGATCGGCTTGCCGTTCTCGTCGAGCATGGCACGGATGCGGCCGAAGTTGACGCCGACCAGCGCCATGTCGCCCTGGCGCAGGGTACCGTTCTGTACCAGCACGGTAGCGACCGGACCACGACCCTTGTCCAGGCGCGATTCGATGACCACACCGCGACCGGGTGCTTCCGGCGTAGCGGTCAGCTCCAGGACTTCGGCCTGCAGCAGGATGGCTTCGAGCAGCTCGTCCACGCCGGTACCGGCCTTGGCCGAGACGTGCACGAACTGGGTATCGCCGCCCCACTCTTCCGGGATGACCTGGCGACCGGCAAGATCGTGCTTGACGCGATCCGGATCGGCATCGGGCTTGTCGATCTTGTTGACCGCCACGACGATGGGGACACCCGCCGCCTTGGCGTGCTGGATGGCTTCCTCGGTCTGCGGCATGACGCCGTCATCGGCCGCGACGACCAGGATGACGATGTCGGTGGCCTTGGCACCCCGGGCACGCATCGCGGTGAACGCGGCGTGACCAGGGGTATCCAGGAAGGTCACCATGCCACGCTCGGTTTCCACGTGGTAGGCACCGATGTGCTGGGTGATGCCACCGGCTTCGCCCGACGCGACCTTGGCGCGACGGATGTAGTCCAGCAGCGAGGTCTTGCCGTGGTCGACGTGACCCATGACGGTCACCACCGGCGCACGGTGCAGGGCCTTGCCACCCTCGAACTTGAGGGACTCGGCCAGCTGGTCTTCCAGGGCGTTCTCGTTGACCAGCTTGACCTTGTGGCCCAGCTCTTCGGCCACCAGCTGCGCCGTCTCGCGGTCGAGCACCTGGTTGATGGTGGCGGGAGACCCCATCTTGAACATGAACTTGATGACTTCGGCGGCCTTCACCGACATCTGCTGAGCAAGCTCAGAGACGGTGATGGTCTCACCTAGATTGACTTCGCGCACTACAGGTCCTGTCGGGCTCTGGAACCCGTGTTGGTTTCGCTTCTTGAGTCGCGATTTGCCACCGCGACCGCCACGCCGGCCAAAGCCCTCTTCCTCGTCGTCGCCACTGCGCACGGTACGAGGAGCTGCGACCTTGTCCTTGATCGACGGGCGATGCTGGGCATTCTTGCGCTCACGACGCTCGTCTTCTTCGCGCTTGCTGCTCGGGGCAGGATGCACGGGACGACGCGGTTCTTCGCGCTTGCGCTCACCAGCCGGATCGGCCTTCTTGACCTCGGCGGCAGGCGCGGCAGCGGGTTGCTGCTCGGCCACCACGGCCGGGGCTTCCGGCGCGGCAGGGGCTGCAGCCTCGGCGGGGACCGCCTGCTGCGCGGCCTGAGCCGCGGCTTCGGCCTGCTGCTGGGCAGCGGCCTCGGCAGCGCGCTGGGCTTCTTCCTCGGCACGTGCCTGGATAGCGGCCTCTTCGGCGGCACGCTGGGCTTCCTGCTCGCGGCGCTGTTCGGCCTCGAGTTCAGCGGTGCTGCGCTTGACGAAGGTCTTCTTCTTGCGCACTTCGACGCTGACTGTCTTGCTGCCGGCCACTTTCAGCGTGGTCTGGGTCTTGCGCTGCAGGGTGATCTTGCTTGGCTCGTCGAGCTGCGCCGTCCCCTTCAGGTGCGTCAGCAGGGCCTGCTTTTCCGCATCGCTCACCAACTGCTCAGCACTGCTGTGCGTCAGACCTGCCTCGCGCATCTGCTGTAGCAGACGTTCCACCGGCGTATTGACCGTTTGGGCCAGTTCTTTCACCGTGACTTGCGTCATGCACTTCTCTCCTCAGACTGCGCCGCTTACTCGAACCAATGGGCACGGGCAGCCATGATCAGCTTGCCGGCACGCTCTTCGGTCATGCCGTTGATGTCGAGCAGGTCGTCGATCGACTGCTCGGCGAGCTCTTCGCGATTGACCACACCACGCTGGGCCAGCGCGCTGGCGAGCTGGGGATCCATGCCGTCGAGGGTCAGCAGATCTTCGCTGGGGCTCTTCTGTTCTTCGGTCGCGATGGCCCGGGTAAGCAGGCGATCCTTGGCCCGGGTACGCAGCTCGTTGACGATGTCTTCGTCGAAGCCATCAATGTTGAGCATCTCTTCCATGGGCACATAGGCCACTTCCTCGAGGGAGGTGAAGCCTTCTTCCACCAGCACCTGAGCCAGCTCCTCGTCGACATCCAGCTCGTCGATGAAGCGCTGGATGATGTCGCCGGTCTCCGCCTGCTGCTTGGCGTTGATGTCCGCCTCGGTCATCACGTTAAGCGTCCAGCCGGTCAGCTGACTGGCCAGGCGCACGTTCTGACCGCCACGACCGATGGCCTGGGCCAGGTTGTCCTCGGCGACGGCGATATCCATGGTACGGCTGTCTTCGTCGACGATGATCGAAGCGACTTCGGCCGGGGCCATGGCGTTGATGACGAACTGCGCAGGGTTGTCGTCCCAGAGGACGATGTCGACCCGCTCGCCACCCAGTTCACCGGACACCGCCTGGACGCGCGAACCGCGCATGCCGATGCAGGCACCCTGGGGATCGATGCGCTTGTCCTTGGAACGGACGGCGATCTTGGCCCGCGAGCCCGGATCCCGGGCAGCCGCCATGACATCGATCAGTTGTTCGGAAATTTCCGGTACTTCGATGCGGAACAGCTCGATCAGCATCTGCGGATCGGTACGCGACAGCATCAGCTGCGGACCGCGGTTTTCCGTACGGATTTCCTTGAGCAGGGCACGCAGACGCACGCCCATGCGGAAGGTCTCGCGGGGAATGATGTGCTCGCGCGGCAGCAGCGCCTCGGCATTGTTGCCCAGGTCGACAATCACGCTGTCACGGGTGACCTTCTTGACGGTACCCGAGATGATCTCGCCGACCTTCTCGCGATAGGCGTCCACCACCTGAGCCCGCTCGGCCTCGCGCACCTTCTGCACGATCACCTGCTTGGCGGTCTGGGCGGCGATCCGACCGAACTCGATGGACTCGATCTTCTCTTCGATCACTTCACCGGCCTTGACGCCGGGATGCTCTTCCTGGGCGTCTTCCACCGTCAGATGCGAATCGGGCAACTGATAGTCTTGGTCTTCCACCACGGTCCAGCGGCGGAAGGTTTCGTAGCTGCCGTTGTGTCTGTTGATCGACACCCGCAGATCCACATCTTCTTCGTAGCGTTTCTTGGTAGCCGTGGCGAGAGCCAACTCCAGTGCCTCGAAGATGACGCCGGGTGGAACACCCTTCTCGTTCGAAACAGATTCCACTACCAGCAGAACTTCTTTGCTCATCTTACGCCTCGTATTCGCAATCCTTGGGATCCGCGGTCTCGCGCTCAAATCACTCGAAACGGGGAACGACGTTGGCCTTGTCGATCATCTCGATGGGCAGCAGATACTCATGCTCGTCCACCTGCACCACGACGTCCTGGTCTTCCACACCGCGCAGCAAACCCTGGAAATTACGCCGCCCTTCGAAGGGCGACCGAAGTTTGACCTTGACCTGTTCACCGGCATGGGCAGCGAATTGCTCCAGGGTGAACAGCGGTCTATCCATACCGGGGGAAGACACCTCAAGGGTGTATTCATTGGTGATCGGATCTTCCACATCGAGTACGCCACTTACCTGGCGACTGACAGCCTCGCAATCTTCGACGAGAATGCCGTTGGGATGATCGATGTAGACACGCAGTAGCGAATGCCGCCCTTGGGAGATGTACTCGACACCCCAGCAGACATAGCCAAGCGCCTCGACGACGGGGGCCAGCAAGGCCTGCAACTGTTCTAGCTTGCTCGACACCTGGTTGCCTCGCGTTTTTTGAGAATAAAAAATGGGCATTACGCCCATCCCTAAGAGGTCTGCGCAAGAAAGCGCGACCCGAACTGTCCAGCCAACAAAAAGCCCCTAAAAAGGGGCTTTAAATAACTGGTTGCGGGGGCTGGATTTGAACCAACGACCTTCGGGTTATGAGCCCGACGAGCTACCAGACTGCTCCACCCCGCGTCAAAGCTGGAGCGAGATTATATTCAACTCCACTACAGGAGTCAACCTACTCTCTCGCCGCGTCCTGCTGGACGTCTTTGCTATTTGGTGCCGAAGATGGGACTCGAACCCATACAGCCTATGGCCACTACCCCCTCAAGATAGCGTGTCTACCAATTCCACCACTTCGGCATGAAACCTTTAAACCTACTTGGAATCCTGGGGTACGTCCCCAGAAGTACCACCCTGGGCAGCGCGCGGCTGGCTCAGAGGAACATCGTTACCATCCTGCTTCGGCTGAGGAGCCTGCTGGACTGGCTGAGTGGGCAAGCCCACCTCACGCAGACCCAGCGCACGGTCTTTGGCGTAATACCCCAGACCCAGGCTAGTCGCGAAAAAAACCGCGGCTAGTATAGCAGTAAAACGACTCAGAAAGGTAGCGGAACCTTGACTACCAAACACGGTACCCGAGGCGCCCGCACCAAAGGATGCACCGGCTTCGGCACCCTTGCCCTGCTGCATCAATACCAGCACGATCAGGCCAAGCGCCATCAGCAAGTGGATCACAACTACTGCAGTTTCCAACATTATCCACGTCCTGCAGCGCGGCAAATCGCACTGAACTCTTCAGCATTCAGGGAGGCTCCACCCACCAGCCCCCCATCAATATCCGGCATGCCGAACAACTCGGCAGCACTGGCGGCCTTGACACTACCGCCATACAACAGCTGAAGGCCTTCAGCGACCCCAGCATCGGCTTCGCGCACCAGGGCGCGAATCGCCGCATGAACCTCTTGCGCCTGCTCCGGCGTTGCCGTGAGCCCCGTACCTATCGCCCAGACCGGCTCGTAGGCCACGACGGCATTGGCAAAAGCTGCCACTCCAACCGCCTCGATGACCGCCTTCAGCTGGCCACCTACCACGTCCAAAGTGCGCTCAGCCTCCCGCTCTTCACGGGTTTCGCCGACGCAGAGCACGGGAATCATCCCGCCCTCCTGAATGGCCGCGAATTTCTTCGCCACCACCGCATCATCCTCGCCCAGCAGCGCACGCCGCTCGGAGTGCCCCACCAGTACGTAACGGCAACCGAATTCTGCCAGCTGGGTCGAGGACACCTCGCCAGTCAGAGCCTTCTCGCCTGCGACGGAGGCGCAAGTCTGAGCCCCTACCATCAGCGACGTTGCCGCCAACGCTTCAGCCACCCCCGGCAGATGCACCAATGTCGGGATCACCACGACATCGACATCCGCTGCGCCATCCAACCCTTTCAAGCCTGCGACCAGCGCCGACACGCTTTGCAGCGAGCCATGCATTTTCCAGTTACCGGCAACCAGGGAACGACGCATGCGTTTTACCTCAGGGAGCGAAGTGGGCGCAGATGTTACTCAATCGAAAACAGGCATGCAAGCAAATCAAGCACATACCTCGCTTATCAGCTCAGCGAGGGCCTCGGCATGGGCGCGCACCTCGCGCTCGTTCTCGCCTTCGACCATGACGCGCAGCAGCGGCTCGGTACCGGATTTGCGCAGCAGCACCCGTCCCTTGCCGGCCATCTTCTCGGTGACCTCGGCACTGGCCTGCTTGACCCGCGGGTTCTCCAAGGGATCCTGGCCACCACCGAACCTCACGTTTATCAGCACCTGCGGGCACTTGCGCAGCGCCATGCGCGCCTGGGCCAGGGTCTGGCCGGCATTGCGCAGGGCGATGAGTACCTGCAGCGCGGCGATGGTGGCGTCGCCGGTGGTGGTGTACTGGCAGCAGACCACATGCCCTGAATTCTCGCCGCCCAGCACCCAGTTGCGCTCCAGCAGCTCGGCCATCACATAGCGATCGCCTACCTTGGCGCGCACGAAGGGAATATCCAGTTCGGCCAGCCCCAGTTCGAGACCGAGATTGCTCATCAGGGTACCGACCACCCCACCCTCGAGGCGACCACGACGCTTGAGATCGCGGGCGATCAGATAGAGCAGCTCATCGCCATCCACTGCCGCTCCGGTGTGATCCACCATCAGCACCCGATCACCGTCGCCATCGAAGGCGATGCCGATGTCGGCGTGCTGGTCGAGCACCGCCTGCTGCAGCCCCTCCAAATGGGTGGAACCGCAATCCTTGTTGATATTGAGGCCGTCCGGCTGCACCCCGAGCACGCTGACGTCCGCTCCAAGTTCACGGAAGACGCTGGGTGCGATCTTGTAGGTGGCGCCATTGGCGCAGTCCAGCACGATCTTCATACCGGCGAAACTGGTCCCGGTCGGCACGCTGCTCTTGCAGAACTCGATGTAACGACCCGCGGCATCGTTGATGCGCGAGACCTTGCCGATACGCGCCGAATCGACCACGGTCATGGGCGTGTCGAGCAGCTCCTCGATCATGGTTTCCAGCTCATCGGGCAGCTTGGTGCCGGCGCCGGAAAAGAACTTGATGCCATTGTCGTAGTAGGGATTGTGCGAAGCACTGATGACGATGCCGGCGCTGGCCTGGAAGGTCCGCGTCAGATAGGCGATACCCGGCGTCGGCATGGGACCCAGCAGCATGACGTCGGCACCGGCAGCGGAAAGTCCGGCTTCCAGTGCCGACTCGAACATGTAGCCGGAGTTGCGCGTGTCCTTGCCCACCAGCACCCGGCAACCGCCGCGACTGCGAAAGGCGATACCCGCCGCCCAGCCCAGCTTGAGCATGAACTCGGGGGTGATGGGATACGTCCCGACCTTGCCGCGAATACCATCGGTTCCAAAATACTTTCTTGCCATCAGTTCTGTTCCTGCCTGAAGCCTTCGACCGCGGTGATCATCTTCACCGCGTCCACCGTTTCCGCCACATCATGGACCCTGAGGATCTGCGCGCCCTTGGCCAGCGCCAGCGCCGCCAGGGCCAGGCCGCCTGCCAGGCGCCCCTCTACAGGTCGCCCGGTGACAGCGCCGATCATGCTCTTGCGAGAAACGCCCACCAGCAAGGGTAGCCCAAAGGCGAGCAACTCGGTTTGTCGTCTGAACAGCTCGAGGTTGTGTTCCAGGGTCTTGGCAAAGCCGTAGCCCGGATCCAGCACCAACCGTCCGCGGGAGATGCCGGCCGCTTCGCAACGGGCAATCTGCTCTGCGAGAAAGGCGCCGACCTCGCCGGCAACGTCAGCATAGACGGGCGCCTGCTGCATGGTGCCGGGCTCGCCCCGCATGTGCATCAGGCAGACCGCCAGATCGGTCGCGGCGGCAGCTTCGAGGGCGCCAGGCCGGCGCAGCGAACGGACGTCATTGATCAGACCGGCCCCTGCCTGAGCGCCCTCCCGCATGACTACCGGTGAGGAGGTATCCATGGAAATGACGACATCCAGCTCTCGGGCGATCGCCTCGACCACCGGCACGACACGCTCGAGTTCCTCCAGTTCGGACACCGGGGGCGCCCCTGGTCGCGTGGACTCTCCACCCACATCGATGATGGCAGCACCGGCCGCCATCATCGCCTCGGCATGGCGCAACGCGCTGTCAACAGCCGTATAGCGACCGCCGTCGGAGAAGGAATCGGGCGTCACGTTGAGGATGCCCATGACTTTGGGCGCGTCAAAAACAAGAACCCGATTGCCGCAAGGCAATCGGGTCGAAGGAAACGGATTGAACATGGGTGTTTCAGTGTTCTCCGGCCGGACCACCGATGGGCGCTTCAGGACGATCGCTACCGCTTTGCGGTGCCGGCGAATCACCGGTAGGACCGCCCCGGTCATGCCAGTCGCGCGGTTCACGCGGCACCTTGCCCGCCATGATGTCGTCGATCTGGTCCGAATCGATGGTCTCGTACTTCATCAGGGCATCGGACATGAGTTCGAGCTTGTCGCGATTCTCGTCCAGCAGCCGCTTGGCAGTGTTATAGCAGTCGTCGATGATCCGGCGAATCTCCAGATCGATCAGCTTGGCGGTCTCGCCCGACATGTTGCCGGCGCCACCACCACCCGAACGACCCAGGTAGCCTTCGTTCTCTTCCTCGCCATACAGCAGCGGACCGAGCTTCTCGGACAGGCCCCACTTGGTCACCATGTTTCGCGCCAGGGAGGTCGCTCGCATGATGTCGTTGGAGGCACCCGTGGTGACGCCTTCGAAGCCCAGGGTCATCTCTTCGGCGATACGGCCGCCGAACAGCGAACAGATCTGGCTTTCCAGGGCCCGCTTGGACAGGCTGTAGCGATCTTCCTCGGGCAGGAACATGGTCACGCCCAAAGCGCGACCACGGGGAATGATGGAAACCTTGTAGACCGGATCGTGCTCGGGCACCAGGCGGCCAACGATGGCATGACCCGCCTCGTGGTAAGCCGTGTTGCGCTTCTCCTTCTCGGACATGACCATGGTCTTGCGCTCGGCGCCCATCATGATCTTGTCCTTGGCCAGCTCGAACTCGCGCATGTCGACGGTACGCTTGTTGGAGCGAGCGGCGAACAGGGAGGCCTCGTTGACCAGGTTGGCGAGGTCGGCACCGGAGAAACCCGGGGTACCACGGGCGATGACGCCCGCATCAACGCGCTCGCCGATCGGCACCTTGCGCATGTGCACCTTGAGGATCTGCTCACGACCTCGGATATCCGGCAGACCGACCACGACCTGGCGATCAAAACGACCGGGGCGCAGCAGCGCGGGGTCCAGCACGTCAGGACGGTTGGTAGCGGCGATCACGATGATGCCATCGTTCATTTCGAAGCCGTCCATCTCGACCAGCAACTGGTTCAGGGTCTGTTCGCGCTCGTCGTGACCACCCCCCATGCCGTTTCCACGATGGCGACCGACCGCATCGATCTCGTCGATGAAGATGATGCAGGGCGCGTGCTTCTTGGCCTGGTCGAACATGTCACGGACACGGCTGGCGCCGACGCCGACGAACATCTCGACGAAGTCCGAACCGGAAATGGTGAAGAACGGCACCTTGGCCTCACCCGCCACGGCCTTGGCCAGCAGCGTCTTGCCGGTACCGGGCGAGCCGACCATCAGCACGCCACGGGGAATGCGTCCGCCGAGGCGCTGGAACTTGCCCGGATCACGCAGGAATTCGACCAGTTCAGTGACCTCTTCCTTGGCCTCGTCGCAACCGGCGACGTCGGCGAAGGTGGTCTTGACCTGATCTTCCGACAACAGCCGTGCCTTGCTCTTGCCAAAGCTCATGGGGCCGCCACGACCGCCGGCGCCTCCCTGCATCTGGCGCATGAAGAACATGAAGACCGCGATGATCACCAGGATCGGGAAGCTGGCCACCAGCAGTTGAGTCCAGATGCTCTGCTGCTCGGGCTGCTTGCCGGTGATGGTGACACTGTTGTTGACCAGATCGCCGATCAGGCCATTGTCCTGGATCGCCGGACGTATGGTCTTGAAGGGGTCGCCGTCACGATGCTTGCCGGTAATGACATAGCCATCCACGGTCACGCTCTCGATCTGCCCGTCCTTCACCTGCTGGATGAAGTCGGAGTAGTTGAGCGTCTGGGGTTCGTTGGGGCTGGAGAAATTGTTCATCACGGTGACGAGCACCGCGGCGATGATCAGCCACAGGATCAGATTCTTTGCCATGTCGTTCAATTGACTACCCTCTGCGCCGGTTTCGTGGGTAAACCGTTCGAAGCGAAACCGGCAGTGACCGGTAAGTTACTACACAAAGCCTGGCCCACGGCAGACATCGTCTGTAACGCTATATGAGTCTTCTGCCTTTGACTCTAGGGCAAGGCAGACGTTGCGGCCATCAATTCTCTCAATTGCCCCAAAAACCGCGACCCAATAGCTATTGCTGGCGCGATCTGGTCCTGCGACACGGAGAGTCCTGGATCAGCCCGCCGTACTCCGCTCGCTCATATGGGGGCCAGGAGGAAAATAACAAGGCCTCCCGGCGGGCACCTGGTATCCGGCCCTACGAACCGCCCAGACAGGTCACCCTGGTGGCTTGCTTGCAGCCGCAAGCCCATCCGCCACGGTCATGCCTCACCATGACCTGACGCCTGCACTCGTGGCGGTGCCCCTTGAGCCGGCGATGCCGGTTCTGTCGGGGGTCGCCGTCACATCGTCGCGTATCGCTGGGCGGCACCGGGCAGCTGGGATAAACTGTTCGGCTTTTATTCGGGGTGAATTATGGCGCTCAACAACGAGCTCAAAAAGCGGTTCAAGGCGATCGGTCATCAACTCAAGCCGGTGGTCACCATCAGCGAGAACGGCCTGAGCGAAGGCGTGCTGGGTGAACTCGACCGCGCGCTGAACGATCACGAACTGATCAAGATCAAGCTGGCCGTCACCGAGCGCGATGACCGCCGGGCCCTGATCGACGAGCTGTGCGCGTCGAGCAAGGCGGAGCTGGTGCAAGTCATCGGCAAGATGGCGCTGATCTATCGCAAGGCCCGCGAGCAGAATCGCAACCTGTCCAACGTGGTGCGCTACACCGCCTGATTGCCCGGCGCGCGCCCGGGAACGGGCTGCAGCACCAGGATCAGTCCGCAGAGCAGCAGGACCAGGTAGCCGGCCAGGGCGGTCGGCCCGGTCCAGAAGCGCGCAAGTTCGTTCTGCAACAGCACCGCCAGTGCACTGGCCAGCAGCAGCTGGCCGCGCAGGTCACGCCACAAGGCGCCCACCCCTGCCCACCACACCAGCACGACGATCTGGGTAAAGACCCCACCGCCTGCGGCACTGAGCATCATGCGCAGCAATTCCTCGCGTCCGGACTGGATCAGCAGCGGCGCCCAGCCCGCCTGGGCCAGCGCCACGGGGATGCACAGGTGCAGGGCGACCAGCGGGCCGACCCAGAACACCTGGGCCAGCTGCCAGGCGGCGGCGAGCAGCCTGGCGAGCCAACCGCCGGGGCGATGGTCAGACGTGACGGACGGCGACAATTTCGTATTCGACATTGCCACCCGGGGTCTTCACCAGCACCACGTCCCCTTCTTCCTTGCCGATCAGCGCACGCGCGATGGGCGAACCCACCGACAGCTTGCTCTGCTTGATATCCGCTTCGTCGTCACCGACGATCTGGTAGGTCACCGTCTCGTCGGTCTCGGTGTTGGCGATCTCCACGGTCGTGCCGAAGATCACCTTGCCGGTGTGCGGCAAGGCGGCCACATCGATCACCTGAGCGTTCTGCAGGCGCCCTTCGATATCGCGGATACGCGCCTCGACCATGCCCTGCTGCTCGCGGGCAGCGTGGTATTCGGCGTTCTCCTTGAGGTCACCCAGTTCACGCGCTTCGGCGATGGCCTGGGTGATCTGCGGACGCAGCTCAGTCTTGAGATGCTTGAGTTCGTCTTCTAGGGCGCGAGCGCCCTGGACGGTCATCGGGTACTTGGTCATGCCTTCACTCCTGCATGCAGATCTTGCAGACGGCGCACGGTCTTCTCGGCGCCGAATTTCAAAGCTTCGCAAATGGCCTGGCCGCCGGCAATGGTGGTGGTGCAGCAGAGCTTGTGCTGCAGCGCGTTGCGGCGGATCGAATAGGAATCGGCGATGGACTGCCGGCCTTCGGTGGTGTTGATGATCAGGGTGACCTCGTCGTTCTTGATCATGTCGACCACATGGGGACGGCCTTCGGTCACCTTGTTCACGCGACGCACCGGCAGACCGGCGGCCTCGATCACCCGCGCGGTACCGGCGGTGGCCACGACCTCGAAGCCCAGGCCGACCAGATCGCGGGCGACCTGCACGGCTTCGGGCTTGTCATCGTCACGCACGCTGATGAAGGCGCAACCGGAATTCGGCAGGATCTCGTTGGCACCCAGCTGGGCCTTGGCGAAGGCTTCGCCAAAGCTGTCGCCGACCCCCATGACCTCGCCGGTGGACTTCATCTCCGGGCCGAGGATGGGGTCGACGCCGGGGAACTTGTTGAAGGGGAACACCGCTTCCTTGACGCTGAAGAACGGCGGGATGATCTCCTGGGTGAAGCCCACCTCGGCCAGGGTCTTGCCGGCCATGACCCGGGCGGCCACCTTGGCCAGGGACTCGCCGATGCACTTGGAGACGAAGGGCACGGTACGGGAAGCGCGCGGATTGACCTCGATGACGTAGATGTCCTCGCCCTGCACGGCCATCTGCACGTTCATCAGACCGATCACGCCGAGCTCCAGGGCCATCTTCTTGACCTGCTCGCGGATCTCGTCCTGGATGTGCTTGGGCAGCGAATAGGGCGGCAGCGAACAGGCGGAGTCACCGGAGTGCACGCCGGCCTGTTCGATGTGCTGCATGATGGCGCCGATCACCACGGTCTTGCCGTCGCACACCGCATCCACGTCCACCTCGATGGCGCAGTTGAGGAAGTGGTCGAGCAGCACGGGGCTGTCGTTGGACACCTTCACCGCTTCGCGCATGTAGCGCTTGAGCTCTTCTTCCTGGTAGACGATTTCCATCGCCCGGCCGCCCAGCACGTAGGAGGGGCGCACCACCATCGGATAGCCGATGTTCTTGGACAGGGCCAGGGCCTCGTCTTCGCTGCGCGCGGTGGCGTTGGCCGGCTGACGCAGGTTCAGACGCTGCACCATCTGCTGGAAGCGCTCGCGGTCTTCGGCACGGTCGATGGCGTCTGGGCTGGTGCCGATGATGGGCACGCCGGCCTCTTCCAGGGCCCGGCAGAGCTTGAGCGGAGTCTGGCCGCCGTACTGGACGATGACGCCCTTGGGCTGCTCGACGCGGACGATCTCCAGCACGTCCTCCAGGGTCACCGGCTCGAAGAACAGGCGGTCGGAGGTGTCGTAGTCGGTGGAGACGGTTTCCGGGTTGCAGTTGACCATGATGGTCTCGTAGCCGTCTTCACGCATGGCCAGGGCCGCGTGCACGCAGCAGTAGTCGAACTCGATGCCCTGACCGATGCGGTTGGGACCACCGCCGAGGATCATGATCTTGTCGCGACCGCTGGGCTTGGCCTCGCACTCTTCCTCGTAGGTGGAATAGAGGTAGGCGGTGTCGGTGGCGAATTCGGCGGCGCAGGTGTCCACCCGCTTGTACACCGGCAGCACCTTGAGCTTGTGGCGATGGGCACGCAGGTTCTTCTCGGTGACGCCGAGCAGCTTGGCCAGGCGCGCATCGGAGAAGCCCTTGCGCTTGAGCTTGCGCATCAGGTCGTAGTCGAGGTCGGCCAGGCCCAGGGTCTTGATGCGCTCCTCGTCCTTGATCAGGTCTTCGATCTGCACCAGGAACCAGGGATCGATGCGCGTCAGCTCGAAGACCTTGTCCAGGCTGTAGCCCTGGCGGAAAGCATCGCCGATGTACCAGATGCGATCGGCACCGGGCACGGTCAGCTCGCGCTTGAGGGTGCTGTCGGCCTCGGGATCGGTCGGGTCCAGCTTGGGATCGAAGCCGACCACGCCCACTTCCAGACCACGCAGGGCTTTCTGCAGGGATTCCTGGAAGGTACGGCCGATGGACATGACCTCGCCCACGGACTTCATCTGGGTGGTCAGACGGGCGTCGGCCTTGGGGAATTTCTCGAAGGCGAAGCGCGGGATCTTGGTGACCACGTAGTCGATGGCCGGTTCGAAGGACGCCGGGGTACGACCGCCGGTAATGTCGTTCTGCAGCTCGTCCAGGGTGTAGCCGACCGCCAGCTTGGCGGCGATCTTGGCGATGGGGAAGCCGGTGGCCTTGGAGGCCAGCGCCGAGGAACGCGACACCCGCGGATTCATCTCGATCACCACCATGCGCCCGGTGTCCGGGCAGATGCCGAACTGGACGTTGGAGCCGCCGGTCTCAACACCGATCTCGCGCAGCACCGCCAGGGAGGCGTTGCGCAGGATCTGGTATTCCTTGTCGGTCAGCGTCTGGGCCGGCGCCACGGTGATGGAGTCGCCGGTGTGCACGCCCATGGGATCGAAGTTCTCGATGGAGCAGACGATGATGCAGTTGTCCTTCTTGTCACGGACCACCTCCATCTCGTATTCCTTCCAGCCGATCAGGGATTCGTCGATCAGCAGTTCGTTGGTCGGCGACAGGTCCAGACCGCGATTGCAGATCTCTTCGAATTCCTCCCGGTTGTAGGCGATGCCGCCACCGGTGCCGCCCATGGTGAAGGACGGGCGAATGATGCAGGGGAAGCCGACCTTCTCCAGCACGCCATAGGCTTCTTCCATGCTGTGGGCGATGCCCGAGACCGGGCAGGCCAGACCGATGTCCTTCATGGCCTTGTCGAAGCGCGAGCGATCCTCGGCCTTGTCGATGGTGTCGGCGTTGGCGCCGATCATCTCGACGCCAAACTTCGCCAGTACGCCATGCCGCTCCAGATCCAGGGCGCAGTTCAGCGCGGTCTGGCCACCCATGGTCGGCAGCAGGGCGTCGGGGCGCTCCTTCTCGATGATCTTGGCCACGGTGGCCCACTTGATCGGCTCGATGTAGGTGGCGTCGGCCATCGACGGGTCGGTCATGATGGTGGCCGGGTTGGAATTCACCAGGATGACGCGGAAGCCTTCCTCGCGCAGGGCCTTGCAGGCCTGGGCGCCGGAATAGTCGAATTCGCAGGCCTGGCCGATGACGATGGGGCCGGCCCCGAGGATCAGGATGCTCTTGATGTCTGTACGCTTAGGCATGGGCTTCTCGAATGCAGGTAATCAGGTCAGGGTCGCGGTGGCCAACTTCACACCGAACCCCACGAACAGGGCGCCGACGCCACCGGTGGCGCCCGCGCTGAGGCGACGCCGCTGACGGAACCAGGCCGCCAGGCGAACGCCGCAGAAAATCAGGAACGACAGGTAGCAGAAGCTGATGGCTTCCAGGACCGCGCCCAGCACCAGGAAGGACAGCGCCGGATGGGCATAACCGGGGTCCACGAACTGGATGAAGAAGGAGACGAAGAACAGGATCGCCTTCGGGTTCGACAGACTCAGCAGCAGGGCCTTGCGGAACGGCTGGTGGACGTCTTCGCGCAGGGTCGTCTCGACCTGGCCCTGGGCCGGGCTGCGCCAGGACTTGAGTCCGCCGCGCAACATGCCCCAGCCGAGGTAGAACAGGTAGGCCGCACCCAGATACTTGAGGATCTGGAAGAACAGTGGCTCGGCCTTGAGCAGCGAGGCGACGCCCAGGGCGGAGAGCAGCATCAGCACGGCGTCCCCGAGGAACACCGCGGAAGCCGCCTGGTAACCACTGCGGATACCGCGCTGGGCACTAGTGGCGAGCACGAAGAAGGAGTTGGGGCCGGGCAACAGGATGACGAACAGGGTCCCGACCACGTAGGTCCAGAAGTCGATGACACCCAGATTCGCCAGCATGAGCCTTACCCTCCCCCGTCTTAGCGGCGTGCCGCCATGGCCTGGATGAACTTGTCGAACAGCGGTGCCACGTCGTGCGGGCCAGGGCTCGCCTCGGGGTGGCCCTGGAAGCTGAAGGCGACCTTGTCGGTACGTTCGATGCCCTGCAGGGTGCCGTCGAACAGCGACTTGTGGGTGGCCCGCACGTTGGCCGGCAGACTGGCCTCGTCCACGGCGAAACCGTGGTTCTGGCTGGTGATCATCACCACGCCGCTGTCGAGATCCTGCACCGGATGGTTGGCGCCGTGGTGACCGTTGGGCATCTTCACCGTCTTGGCGCCGGAAGCCAGGGCCAGCAACTGGTGACCCAGGCAGATGCCGAACACCGGGGTCTCGGTCTCCAGGACGCCCTGGATCGCCTTGATGGCGTAGTCGCAGGGCTCGGGATCGCCTGGACCATTGGCCAGGAAGATGCCGTCGGGCTGCAGCGCCAGGGCTTCGCTGGCCGGGGTCTGGGCCGGCAGCACGGTGATGCGGCAGCCGCGGGCCACCAGCATGCGCAGGATGTTCAGCTTGACGCCGTAGTCGAAGGCCACCACGTGATAGGGCAGCTGCTCGGCCGGGATCTCGGCGTGGCTGTCGGTTTCCAGCGACCAGACGCTGGAACGCCACTCGTAGCGCTCCTTGACGCTGACTTCCTTGGCCAGGTCCATGCCCTTGAGGCCGGGGAAGGCGCGGGCCAGTTCCAGGGCGCGCTCTTCGGTGGCGTCTTCGCCGGTGAGGATGCAGCCATTCTGGGCGCCCTTCTCGCGGAGGATGCGGGTCAGTCGACGGGTGTCGATGCCGGCGATGGCGATGGTGCCGTTTTCCTTGAGATAGTCCGGCAGCGACTGCTTGTTGCGCCAGTTGCTGGCCAGCAGCGGCAGGTCACGGATGATCAGCCCGGCAGCCCAGACCTGGGCCGCCTCGCCATCCTGCGGCGTGGTGCCGGTATTGCCGATGTGCGGATAGGTCAGGGTGACGATCTGCTTCGCATAGGAAGGATCGGTCAGGATTTCCTGGTAGCCGGTCATGGCGGTGTTGAACACCACTTCGCCGACCGTGTGGCCGTCGGCACCGATGGATTCACCGCGAAAGATGCTGCCATCGGCAAGTGCGAGTATGGCTGGCTTAGTCAAGAAGACCTCCGAAAATCAAGCCTTGGCGGGCAAACGCAGGGTGCAAAAAAACGGGATGACATCTCGAAGAGTCATCCCGTTTTAATGTTGTGATTTCATTCTGCGCTAGCTTTTAGTGGATACACTAAAGCTGCATTGTACAGGAATTGATCACGCCTGGCACCCCCGCGAACGAGTCAGCGCAACTCCAGCACGTCCTGCATGTCATATAGCGCCGGCTGTTTGTCCTTGAGCCAGAGGGCTGCGCGCACGGCGCCCTTGGCAAAGGTCATGCGGCTGGACGCCTTGTGGGTGATCTCGACCCGCTCGCCTTCGCTGGCGAACAGCACCGTGTGATCGCCCACCACGTCGCCGGCACGCACGGTAGCGAAGCCGATGGTCTGGCGATCGCGGGCACCGGTCTGGCCTTCGCGGCCATAGACGGCCACCTCTTCCAGGTCGCGACCCAGCGCCTGGGCAACCACCTCGCCCATGCGCAGGGCGGTACCCGAGGGTGCATCGACCTTGTGCCTGTGGTGTGCCTCGATGATCTCGATATCCACCTCGTCACCCAGCACCCGGGCAGCGGTATCCAGCAATTTGAGGCAGAGATTGACGCCGACGCTGAAGTTGGCCGCGAAGACGATGGGAATTTCCTTGCTCGCCTCCAGCAGGGTCAGCTTCTGCTCGGCGGTGAAGCCGGTGGTGCCGATCACCATGGCCTTCTTCGCCTTGCGGCAGAGCGCTAGATTCTGCAGGGTCACGTTGGGGTGGGTGAAGTCGATGACGACATCGAAATCATCCAGCACCCGAGCCAGGTCCCCCGACAGCATCACCCCGGCACGGCCGATGCCGGCGAGTTCGCCCGCGTCGGCACCCACCAGGCTGCTCTCGGGACGATCCACCGCGGCAGTCAGGCCGGCAGCGCCCTGGGTCTGCTGGACCGCCTCGATCAGGGTCTTGCCCATGCGCCCCGCGGCGCCCATTACAGCTATACGTCGCATCATCAGCTCCAGGCTGCTGGCCGGGCGCCGCCTCGCGACGACGCCCCTGCCGGTTTAGAGGTCGTCGAAGAAGCGCTTCATGCCATCGAACCAGCCACTGGCCCGGGGCGAATGGGAGCTGTCGCTCTGCAGGGTGTTGCGAAATTCCTCGAGCAGCTCGCGCTGCCGCCGGCTCAGGTTGACCGGAGTCTCCACCACCACCTTGCACATCAGGTCGCCGGCGCCACCGCCACGCACGGGCGTCACGCCCTTGCCACGCAGGCGGAACATCTTGCCGGTCTGGGTGCCCTCGGGGATCTTCAGCTTGACGCGGCCATCCAGGGTCGGCACTTCCAGCTCGCCACCCAGGGCGGCGTCGGTGAAGTTGATCGGCACCTCGCAATAGAGGTGCTTGCCGTCGCGCTGGAAGATCGAGTGCTCGCGCACATTGACCACGACATAGAGATCGCCGCTCGGACCACCCAGGGTCCCGGCCTCGCCTTCGCCGGTCAGGCGGATGCGGTCGCCGGTGTCGACGCCCGCCGGAACCTTGACCGACAGGGTCTTCTGCTCTTCCACGCGACCCTGGCCATGACAGGCATTACAGGGCTCGGGAATGATCTTGCCGCTGCCGTGGCAACGCGGGCAGGTCTGCTGGACCGAGAAGAAGCCCTGCTGCATGCGTACCTGACCGATGCCCCCACAGGTGGGACAGGTGGAAGCGGAGGTACCCGGCTTGGCGCCATTGCCGTCGCAGACCTTGCACTCGACCAGGGTGGGCACGCGAATGGTAACCGTGGTCCCGCGCACCGCCTCTTCCAGATCCAGGTCCAGGGTGTAGCGCAGGTCGGCGCCGCGCTGCGGACCGCCGCGACCACCGGCACCACCGCGCCCACCGAAGAAATCACTGAAGACGTCGCCGAAGATGTCGGAGAAGCTCGCGCCACCCGCTGCACCGCCGAAACCACCGCCGCCCATGCTCGGATCGACGCCAGCATGGCCGTACTGGTCGTAGGCCGAGCGCTTGCCCGCATCGGACAGCACTTCGTAGGCCTCGGCGGCCTCCTTGAACTGCTCCTCGGCAGCCGCGTCACCCGGATTGCGATCCGGGTGGTATTTCATCGCCAGGCGTCGGTAGGCCTTCTTGAGCTCGGCTTCGCTGGCGCCGCGCTCGACCCCGAGCACCTCATAGTAATCACGTTTGGCCATAGACTTTCTGCACCTTAAATTTTCTCACCCTCCAGACACGCCAACGCGGGAGCAGGCTCCCGCGTGGCGGATCCGACGGGCCGAAGCCCGTCAGGTGCGGTAAGCACGCGGCTTACTTGTTGTCCTTCACTTCCTCGAACTCGGCATCGACCACGTCGTCGCCGGGCTTCTTGGCATCACCGTCCGCCTTGGCCGAGGCGCCCTCGGCACCGGCGGCAGCACCCTGCTCGGAATAGAGCTTCTGGGCCAGCGGCGCGGAGGCCTGGGACAGGGCATTCATCTTGGCTTCGATGGCATCCTTGTCGTCGCCGCGTACCGCGGTTTCCAGTTCGCCAATGGCCTTCTCGATGGTGCTCTTCTCTTCCGCGGTGGCCTTGTCGCCGGCCTCGGTCAGCATTTTGCGGGTGCCGTGCACCAGGGCATCACCCTGGTTGCGGGCCGCAGCCAGCTCTTCGAACTTGCGATCCTCGTCGGCATTGGCCTCGGCGTCACGCACCATCTGCTGAATCTCGTCCTCGGACAGACCGGAGGACGCCTTGATGACGATGGACTGCTGCTTGCCGGTGGCCTTGTCCTTGGCGGACACGTTGAGGATGCCGTTGGCGTCGATGTCGAAGGTCACCTCGATCTGCGGCACGCCACGCGGCGCCGGCGGGATCTCGGCCAGGTCGAACTTGCCCAGCGACTTGTTCTGCGCGGCCTGCTTGCGCTCGCCCTGCAGCACATGGATGGTCACGGCGCCCTGGTTGTCGTCGGCGGTGGAGAACACCTGCGACTTCTTGGTCGGGATGGTGGTGTTCTTCTCGATCAGCGCGGTCATCACGCCACCCATGGTCTCGATGCCCAGGGTCAGCGGGGTGACGTCCAGCAGCAGCACGTCCTTGACGTCACCGGCCAGCACGGCCCCCTGGATGGCGGCACCGATGGCAACGGCTTCGTCCGGGTTGACGTCCTTGCGCGCTTCCTTGCCGAAGAAGTCGGCCACGCGCTTCTGCACCAGCGGCATGCGGGTCTGACCGCCGACCAGGATGACCTCGTGGATGTCGGAGACGTCCAGGCCGGAGTCCTTCAGCGCGGTGCGGCACGGCTCGATGGTGCGCTCGACCAGCTCTTCCACCAGGGACTCCAGCTTGGCGCGGGAGACCTTGACGTTCAGGTGCTTGGGACCGCTGGCATCGGCGGTGATGTACGGCAGGTTGACGTCCGTCTGGGTAGCCGAGGACAACTCGATCTTGGCCTTCTCGGCAGCTTCCTTCAGGCGCTGCATGGCCAGCGGGTCGCCCTTGAGGTTCATGCCGCTTTCTTTCTTGAACTCTTCGACGAGATAGTCGATCAGGCGGATGTCGAAGTCTTCGCCACCCAGGAAGGTGTCGCCATTGGTGGCCAGCACCTCGAACTGATGCTCACCGTCGACCTCGGCGATCTCGATGACCGAGACGTCGAAGGTGCCGCCGCCCAGGTCATAGACGATCACGGTGTGGTCGCCCTTGGCCTTGTCCAGGCCATAGGCCAGGGCAGCCGCGGTGGGCTCGTTGATGATGCGCTTGACGTCCAGACCGGCGATGCGACCGGCATCCTTGGTGGCCTGGCGCTGGCTGTCGTTGAAGTAGGCCGGCACGGTGATGACCGCCTCGGTCACGGCTTCGCCCAGGTAGTCCTCGGCGGTCTTCTTCATCTTTTTCAGGACTTCGGCAGACACCTGGGGCGGCGCCATCTTCTGGCCCTTGGCCTCGACCCAGGCGTCACCGTTGTCGGCCTTGACGATCTTGTAGGGGACCATCTCGATGTCTTTCTGCACGACGTTTTCTTCATAACGCCGACCGATCAGACGCTTGACCGCGTACAGGGTGTTCTGCGGATTGGTCACCGCCTGGCGCTTGGCCGGCTGGCCGACCAGGGTCTCGCCATCGTTGGTGTAGGCGATGATGGACGGCGTGGTACGGGTGCCTTCGGCGTTTTCCAGTACCTTGACGTTACCGTTTTCGAGGATCGCGACGCAGGAGTTGGTCGTCCCCAGGTCGATACCGATGATCTTGCCCATGTAGTCTTCTCCAGAAATCTCAGATTCCGCGCGGCCCGCTCAGGGGGCCTTTGATGTTCGCTTGCCTACCAGATGGGGCCGAGCGAAAGAATTTCAAGCCTTTTCGTCGATGCTCGGCTGCTGCGCCGCAGGCGCCTTGCTGACTACCACCATCGCCGGCCGTAGCAGGCGACCATTGAGCAGATAGCCCTTTTGAAACACCTTGAGCACGCTGCCCGGCTCGGCGGTAGCGCTCTCCTCCATGGCCATCGCCTGGTGGTGCTCCGGATTGAAGGGCGCGCCGTGGGGATCGACGGCTTCGACCTGATAGCGCTTGAGGGTGTCCTGCAGCATCTTCAGGGTCAGCTCCATGCCTTCACGCATGGGCTTGAGGGTCTCGTCGGTGGCGTTGGACAACTCCAGGCCACGCTCCAGGCTGTCGAGCACCGGCAAGAGATCGCCGGCGAATTTTTCCAGCGCGAACTTGTGCGCCTTCTCCACATCCTGCTCGGCGCGGCGACGCACGTTCTGCAGCTCGGCAACGCTGCGTAGGGACTGGTCCTGGGCGGCGGCCAGCTGCTCTTCGAGCGTGGCGACGCGGGCGGCGAGATCCTCGTGCTGGACGTCGCCCTGGGTGGCTTCGTGCTCGGGGGTCTGGGAGTTCTGTTCGTCGGCCATGGAGTCCTCCTGTGATAATGCCGGTAGGCGCGCCCGCCAATGGACGGCGCCTTGATCGATGGCGCCTATATGGGGCCGCCGGCCGGCGCTTCAAGAGCTGTATGGATTGCCAGTGCCCGAGAGGAACTGTATAAACAACCAGAAAACCGCTTTCGGAGATCGTCGCATGCTGGTGCATCTGTCCGTCCGCAACTACGCCATCGTCGAACACCTCGACCTCGACCTCGAGCGCGGCATGACCGTGATCACCG
The DNA here is from genome assembly GCF_028640935.1 of Pseudomonas sp. SHLD1. Classification (NCBI taxonomy): domain Bacteria; kingdom Pseudomonadati; phylum Pseudomonadota; class Gammaproteobacteria; order Pseudomonadales; family Pseudomonadaceae; genus Pseudomonas; species Pseudomonas sp. SHLD1. The sequence continues at coordinate 9,954 of NZ_JAQZAD010000018.1, read as the reverse complement.
GCGAAACCGGCGCCGGCAAGTCCATCATGCTCGACGCCCTCGGCCTCACCCTGGGCGACCGCGCCGACAGCGATGCCGTAAGGCCTGGTGCCGACAAGGCCGATGTCCTGGCCAGCTTCGACACCACCGACATCCCCGAGGCGCGCCAGTGGCTCTCCGAGCGCGACCTGGAGCAGGACGGCCCCTGCCTGCTGCGCCGCGTCATTACCCGCGAAGGACGCTCGCGCGGCTATATCAATGGCTCGCCCTGTCCACTGGCCGACCTCAAGACCCTCGGCGGCCTGCTGATCGACATCCACAACCAGCACGAACACCAGTCGCTGCTCGGTCTCGATACCCACCGCCGCCTGCTGGACGAATACGCCGGCGCGGGCGAGCTGGTCCGCCAGGTGCAACTCGCCGCCCAGCGCTGGCGCCAGGTGCGCCAGACCCTGGAGCGCCTGACCCGCAACGGTGACGAGCAACGCGCCCGCCATCAGCTGCTTAGCTATCAGCTGGAAGAACTCGACAACCTCGCCCTGGTCGAGGGCGAGCTGCAGGCCCTGGAGCAGGAGCAGAGCGACCTGGCGAGTGCCGAGCACATCCTGCTGGCCTGTCGTCAGGCCATGGACCTCTGTACCGAAAGCGAGCAGGGCAATGCACTGTCGGCACTCAATGCCAGCGTGGCACGCCTGACCGCCTTCGATCGCCCCCCGGCGCAGATCCAGGAAGCCAGCAACCTGCTCGCCTCCGCGCAGATCCAGATCGAGGAGGCGATGAATGAACTCAATCGCTTCGTCGATCATTTCGAAGCCGACCCGGAGCGCCAGCAGGCGGTACAGGAGCGTCTCGACAGCGTCTACAGCCTCGCCCGCAAGCATCGCGTGCAGCCCGAAGCCCTGCTGGAGCTGCACGAACAGCTGCGCAACGAACTGCAATCGCTGGATGCCGACGACGTCGCCCTGGAGCGCCTGCAGGAAGAGCTGGCCGCCTTCGAGCGCCACTACCAGGAGAAGGCCGGCGAATTGAGCCGTCTGCGCGAGCAACGGGCGCCGGAGCTGGCCGCAGCGGTCGAAACCGAGATGCAGCGCCTGGGCATGCCAGGTGGCCGCTTCAGCATCACCCTCACGCCAGGCAGCACCGGTGAACCCCAGCCGGTGGGCAACGAGGGGGTCGAGTTCCGCGTCAGCGCCAACCCGGGCCAGCCCCTGCGCCCGCTGGCCAAGGTCGCTTCCGGTGGCGAACTGTCACGGATCAGCCTGGCCATCCAGGTCATCACTGCCCAGACCTCGCGCACGCCCACTCTGGTGTTCGACGAAGTGGACGTCGGCATCGGCGGCCCGACCGCCGAGGTGGTCGGCCAACTGCTGCGGCAGCTGGGCGAGCGGGGCCAGGTACTGACGGTCACCCACCTGCCCCAGGTAGCGGCCCAGGGGCATCAGCATCTGTTCGTGCACAAGGAACGCGGCACCGACGAGACCCGCACGGCGGTTGCAAAACTAGACCGGGCGCGCCGTGTGGAAGAGGTGGCGCGCATGCTCGGCGGCGTCGACCTTACCCGCGAATCCCTCGCCCATGCCCGCAAGCTGGTGGTCAGCCGCTAGAGGCAGGCCGGCAACAGACATGAAAAAGGCGACTCAGAGTCGCCTTTTTCATGTCTGGATCTTCACTTGCGCTGACGGATGTACAGCACAAGGTTGTGATCGACCAGCTCGAAACCATGCTCTTCGACGATCTCGCGCTGACGCTTTTCGATCGAGGCATCGGTGAACTCGATGACTTCGCCGGTATCCACATCCACCATGTGATCGTGGTGTCCGGTGTCGGCCAACTCGAACACGGCGTGACCGCCATCGAAATTGTGGCGCACCACAAGGCCGGCCGCTTCGAACTGGGTAAGGACCCGATAGACCGTTGCCAGCCCCACGTCCTCGCCCGCTTCCATCAGCGCCTTGTAAACGTCTTCGGCGCTCATGTGGCGCTGCTCGGTGGTGTCCAGCATCTGCAATATCTTGACGCGCGGCAGGGTCACTTTCAGACCCGCTTTGCGGAGTTCGTTGTTCTCTACCATGCTCTTTCTCGGTGCCGAGTGCTTTCGCAGCCCTCGGGAATACGGGTATGATCGGTGCTTCGTTGCCCAGCAAGATAGTGGAAGTCTCCCACCGATGCAAAACCTCAAGCAAACGCTGACCGGGCTCTCTCTGATGGGCCTAGCCATGCTCGCCGGCTGCTCTCTGCCGGGGGTTTACAAGATCGACATCCAGCAGGGCAACGTCGTCACCCAGGACATGATAGACCAGTTGCGCCCCGGAATGACCCGACAACAGGTCCGGTTTATCATGGGCTCGCCGCTGATTCAGGACACCTTCCACCCCAATCGCTGGGACTATCTGTACAGCCTGCAGGCCGCCGGTGGTCAGCGGAAACAGGAGCGTGTCAGCCTGGTGTTCAATGGCGACAATCAGTTGAGCGGCCTGGCTGGCGATTTCATGCCAGGCACCAGCCGCGAACAGCAGATCATGGGTACCGACAGTGGCACCAGCGTGGATCCCACCGCGCCGGCGCAACCTGCCACTGCGCCTGCGGCAGCACCGGAAACGCCCGTCGTGCCCGGCTCGACCGAAGACACCATCCAGAAAGAGATCGACAGCGCTCGCCCGGCTGCCATCCCGACCCCCGACCGCATCCGTACCGACGGCCAGTGATCTCTACCTAGAGGCCAGCCTTGGCTCTGGCCTTTTCGGCCCGCCGCTTGCGACTTTCCTTGGGATCCGCGAGCAGCGGGCGGTAGATCTCGACCCGCTCGCCTTCCAGCAGCGTCCTCTCTTCCGGTTTGGCAACCTGCTTGCCAAAGATGCCGACCCGATAGCCTTCGCGCTGCTCTGGCGTCAGCTGGTCGAGCAGACCCGAAGCCAGCACGGCCTGCGCGACCGTGGCGCCCTCCTCCAGCTCCAGGCTCAATAGCCATTGCCGCTCCGGCAGCGCCAGCGCCACCTCGATGGCGAGATGCTCAGCCATAGAGGGCTCTGGCACGCTGGCAGAAGGCATCCACCATGGTATTGGCCGCCTGATTGAACAGCGGCCCCAGGGTCGCGCGCACGATGGCACTGTCGTATTCGAAGGACAGATCCAGCGAGATCTTGCAGGCCTTGTCGCCCAGCGCCTTGAACGTCCAGATACCATGCAGCTGCTTGAAGGGCCCCTTCTCCAGATCCATGGTGATGGACTCGTCCGGCACCAGGGTATTGCGGGTGGTGAACTGCTGACTGAGCCCACCCTTGGCCACGGTGAGGCCGGCGCGCATCAGCCCTTCGTTCTGCTCCAGAATCTGGGCGGACGAGCACCACGGCAGGAACTCCGGATAACGGTCCACGTCATTAACCAGCGCATAGAGCGCTGAAGCAGGATAGGGCAGCAACGCCGAACGTTGGATGTGCGAGCTCATCGGAACCTCGTAGAATAGCGATATCGGTGTCGGACCTTGAATTTGAGGGCGGCGCTCGCATTTTACTCCCGCACCAGCCTGCCGCAGTCCAGAACCGCGGTATTGTCCGTGTTTGCTCATACCCGCTCAAGCGCGTGGCGACATTTCCCCCGACTCGCTGTACCCTGGAATCATGGCCAAGCAAAAGAAAGTCTCCCCCGGTAGCATCGCGCAGAACAAGAAAGCGCTACACGAATACTTCGTCGACACCCGCTTCGAGGCGGGTGTTTCCCTGGCAGGTTGGGAGGTCAAGAGCCTGAGAGCCGGCAAGGCGCAGCTGACCGACAGCTATGTGCTGCTCAAGGACGGCGAAGCCTGGCTGCTCGGCAGCCACATCACCCCGCTACAGACTGCCAGTACCCACGTCATCGCCGACCCTACCCGCACCCGCAAGCTGTTGCTGAACAAGCGCGAGCTGGGCAAGCTGTTCGGCGCGGTGCAGCAGAAGGGCTACGCCTGCGTTGCGCTGTCGCTCTATTGGAAAAAGCACCTGGTCAAGTGCGAGATCGCCCTGGCCAAGGGCAAGAAGGAATTCGACAAGCGTGCCACTGAACGCGAGCGTGATTCCGACCGCGAGATCCAGCGCGCCATCCGCAAGGACGCCAAGTAGCCAAGCGGCAAAAAAACGTTTCGTCAGCAATGACTTGCGCAGGACGCCTGGAATTCCTATAGTGAACGACCAGCAAGTTTTGGGGGCGATTAGGATTCGACGCCGGTAACGAAACTTGAGGGGCATGCCGAGCTGGTAGCAGAACTCGTAAATTCGCTGCTGCAAACTTATAGTTGCCAACGACGACAACTACGCTCTAGCTGCTTAACGCGGCTAGCAGTCGCTAGGGGATGCCTGTAAACCCGAAACGACTGTCAGATAGAACAGGATCGCCGCCAAGTTCGCTGTAGACGTAACGGCTAAAACTTATACAGCTCGCCCAAAGCACCCTGCCCGTCGGGCCGCAATGGGTTAACTCAGTAGACAGGGCTAAGCATGTAGAACCGATAGCGGAGAGCTGGCGGACGGGGGTTCAAATCCCCCCGCCTCCACCAAAAAGAAAGGGCAGCCACTGGCTGCCCTTTTTCTTTGCCTGATCAACGAGGCCCTAGAAGGGAATGTCGTCGTCGAAGCTGTCGTAGTCCTGCTGCGCCGGCTGCTGCTGGGGCTTGGGCTGCTGCTGGGGACGACTGTTGCCAGAGCCGCCATTGCCACCGTTGTCGTACTGCGGAGCCGACTGCTGGGGACGAGGGGCACGCTGCTGCTGGGGCGCAGGGGCGCTCTGGTTGTATTCGTCGTTGCCACCGGCATTGCCACCGCGGCCACCCAGCAACTGCATGTTGCCGTTGATATCGACCACGATTTCGGTGGTGTAGCGATCCTGACCGTCCTGCCCCTGCCACTTGCGGGTACGCAGGCTGCCTTCGACATAGACCTGGGAGCCCTTGCGGATGTACTCGCCAGCGATCTCTGCCAGACGACCAAAGAACACCACGCGGTGCCATTCGGTACGATCCTGCTGCTGGCCGGTCTGCTTGTCCTTCCAGCTTTCGCTGGTGGCCAGGGTGACATTGGTCACCGCATTGCCATTGGGCATGTAACGGGTTTCGGGATCGGCGCCGGCGTTGCCGACGAGGATGACTTTGTTGACGCCACGGGCCATATGAATCTCCTGATAAGGCTGTCGATCAAGCGGCGACTGGCGTTTGGCTTACCAGTCGCTCCAATTGCGCCCGATCGACGATTTTAGTATCGATCTTGATGTAGACGGCTTGTTCTTCCGCCACCATTACCGCGTCGGTCACTCCGGCCAGGGCCAACAGGCGTCCGACCAATCCCTGGTCGTTGACTAGCGCGGGCGTAACCGGCAAACGCAGACTGGTGACATAGGGCGGTTCTCGCATCGTACCAGCTACCACCGCCCATCCCAGGCAAAGCGCCGCACAACCCAGGAAGACGGTGGACAGGCCACCATGCTGGAACAGCCAGCCACCGAGGATACCGCCCAACGCGGAACCAAGGAACTGACTGGTGGAATAGATCCCCATGGCGGTGCCCTTGCCGCCTGCAGGCGCCACCTTGCTCACCAGTGACGGCAGCGAGGCCTCCAGCAGGTTGAAGGCGGTAAAGAACACCACGATGCCGATGACCAGGGCCACCAGGCTGTCGCTGAAAAAGAAGAAGTACAGCTCGCACAGCACCAGCACACTGATGGCGCCCACCAGCACGCGCTTCATGCGCCGCTTCTTTTCACCATAGATGATGAAGGGAACCATGGCGAAGAAGCCGACCACCAGTGCGGTCAGGTAAACCCACCAGTGCTCTTCCTTGGGCAGGCCGGCGTGTTCGGCAAGAGCCAGCGGCAGGACGACGAAACTGGCCATCAGCACGGCGTGCAGCGCCAGGATACCGAAGTCCAGCCGCAGCAGATCGCGATTGCGCAGGGTCGCGCCCAGCGCCTGGCGCGCCAGATTCGACTCCCGATGGGCGAAGGGCGAAGCCTGGTGAGGAACCAGGAACAGCACGATCAGCAGGCCGACCAGTGCCAGTCCGCAGGTCGCCCAGAACAGACCGGCCAGACCATAGGCACGGGTCAGCAGCGGTCCGGCCACCATCGCCACGGCAAAGGACACGCCGATGCTCATGCCGATGGTAGCCATGGCCTTGGTGCGATGCTGCTCGCGGGTCTGATCCGACAGCAGCGCCATGATGGCGGCCGAAATGGCGCCGCCGCCCTGCACGATACGACCGGCGATGACGCCCCAGATCGAGTGGGCATTGGCGGCAATGGCGGCACCAAGGGCGAACACCAGCAGTCCACCAATGATGATGGGGCGTCGACCGATGCGATCGGACAGCGTCCCCAGGGGAATTTGCAGGACCGCCTGGGTCAAACCATAGGCACCTATGGCCAGGCCAATCAGTGCCGGGGTGGCATCCGCCAACTCCTGACCATAGGTCGCCAGGACCGGGAGCACCATGAACATACCGAGCATACGAAAGGCGAAGACCAGAGCCAGCCCCAGGGCGGCACGGCGTTCGACGCCGTTCATGGCTTCACTGCGCTTGTCGAGCATTGATAATCCTCTCGTCGGCGACAGGCTTTTACGTCGCCACACAGCTTTAAAACAGTCGTGACAATGACCATTTAGGGAGGAAGCGGTGAAGATAGCCGAGCGCTCGTCCGAACGTTCCCGACCGCCAGGATCACGAACGCCCGATCACCGCTGTCGGGCCACCAATTTTACCAGCCTTACCCCCTCTCTCACAGGCGCGGCAGATAGCCGCAGCCCGGGACGAGACCTCTTTCCTATTGAAGCGCCGCCAAAACGAGGCAGAAGTCTACGTGGATAAAATCCTCATCCGTGGGGCCCGCACCCATAATCTGAAGAACATCGACCTTACCCTTCCCCGGGACAAGCTCATCGTCATCACCGGCCTGTCCGGGTCCGGCAAGTCTTCGCTGGCGTTCGACACCCTCTATGCCGAAGGCCAGCGCCGCTACGTGGAATCCCTGTCGGCCTATGCCCGGCAGTTCCTGTCGATGATGGAAAAGCCCGACGTGGACACCATCGAAGGCCTGTCCCCGGCGATCTCCATCGAGCAGAAATCCACTTCGCACAACCCGCGCTCCACCGTGGGCACCATCACCGAGATCTACGACTACCTGCGCCTGCTCTATGCGCGCGTCGGTACGCCCCGCTGCCCGGAGCACGACGTGCCCCTGGAAGCCCAGACCGTCAGCCAGATGGTCGATCAGGTGCTGGCCATGCCGGAAGGCGAGCGACTGATGCTGCTGGCCCCCATCGTGCGTGAGCGCAAGGGTGAGCACCTCTCGGTATTCGAGGAATTGCGCGCCCAGGGCTTCGTCCGCGTCCGCGTCAATGGCCGTCTGCACGAGATGGACGAACTGCCCAAGCTGGACAAGCAGAAGAAGCACACCATCGAGGTGGTGGTGGATCGCTTCAAGGTGCGCGAAGATCTCCAGCAACGCCTGGCGGAATCCTTCGAGACGGCGCTGAAGCTAGCCGACGACATCGCCATCATCGCGCCCATGGAAGGCGAGAATGGTGAGGAGATCGTCTTCTCCGCGCGCTTCGCTTGTCCGATCTGCGGCTTTTCCATCGGTGAGCTGGAGCCCAAGCTATTTTCCTTCAACAACCCTGCCGGTGCCTGTCCGACCTGCGACGGCCTGGGCGTGAAGCAGTTCTTCGATGCCCGCCGGGTGGTCAACGAGGAGCTCAGTCTCAGCGAAGGCGCCATCCGCGGCTGGGACAGGCGCAACGTCTACTACTTCCAGATGCTCGGCTCGTTGGCGAGCCACTATGGCTTCAGCCTGGACGAGCCCTTCAAGGGTCTCGATGACAAGCACCGCAAGGCGGTTCTCAGCGGCTCCGGACGCGAGAGCGTCAACTTCCGCTATCTCAATGACCGCGGCGACATCGTCAAGCGTGCCCACCCCTTCGAAGGCATCCTGCCGAATCTGGAGCGGCGTTATCGCGAGACCGAATCCCAGAGCGTGCGCGAAGAGCTGGCGAAGTATCTGAGCACCCAGCATTGCCCGGACTGCAATGGCACCCGCCTGCGGCGCGAAGCGCGGCATGTCTGGGTCGGCGACAAGACCCTGCCGGCGGTTACCCGCCTGCCCGTGGGCGATGCCACCCAGTACTTCCAGGACCTCACCCTTAAGGGCCAGCGGCAGCAGATCGCCGACAAGATCCTCAAGGAGATCCGCGAGCGCCTGCAGTTCCTGGTCAACGTCGGCCTGGACTACCTGACGCTGGATCGCAGCGCCGACACCCTGTCCGGCGGCGAGGCGCAGCGTATCCGCCTGGCCAGCCAGATCGGTGCAGGTCTGGTGGGCGTCATGTATATCCTCGACGAGCCTTCCATCGGCCTCCACCAGCGCGACAACGAACGCCTGCTGGGCACCCTGACCCACCTGCGCGACCTGGGCAATACGGTCATCGTCGTCGAGCACGACGAGGATGCCATCCGCCTGGCGGACTATGTCATCGACATAGGTCCGGGGGCCGGCGTGCACGGCGGCCAGATCATCGCGGAAGGTACGCCCGACCAGGTGATGCAGCATCCCGACTCGGTGACCGGGCAGTACCTGTCGGGCCGCAAGAAGATCGCAGTCCCCGCCAAGCGCACGCCGCGGGACAAGAAGAAGCTGCTGAAGCTCAAGGGTGCCCGCGGAAACAACCTGCAGAACGTCAATCTGGAGATTCCCGTCGGCCTGCTGACCTGCGTGACCGGGGTGTCCGGCTCCGGCAAGTCGACTCTGATCAACAACACCCTCTTCCCGCTGACCGCCACGGCGCTCAATGGCGCGACGACCCTGGAAGTCGCCGCCCATGACAGCTTCGAAGGCATGCAGCACCTGGACAAGGTGGTGGACATCGACCAGAGCCCCATCGGCCGTACGCCACGCTCCAACCCGGCGACCTACACCGGTCTTTTCACCCCGATTCGCGAATTGTTCTCCGGCGTCCCGGAATCCCGCTCCCGCGGCTACACCCCGGGGCGCTTCTCCTTCAACGTCAAGGGCGGCCGCTGCGAGGCCTGCCAGGGCGACGGCGTGATCAAGGTGGAGATGCACTTCCTGCCGGACGTCTACGTCGCCTGTGACGTCTGCAAGGGCAAGAGATACAACCGCGAGACCCTGGAGGTGAAGTACAAGGGCAAGACCATCACCGAGGTCCTGGACATGACCATCGAAGAGGCCCATGCCTTCTTCGAGTCCATCCCGGCCCTGGCGCGCAAGCTGCAGACGCTGATGGATGTCGGCCTGTCCTATATCCGTCTCGGCCAGAGCGCCACGACCCTGTCAGGCGGCGAGGCCCAGCGTGTGAAGCTGGCGCGGGAGCTGTCCAAGCGCGATACCGGCAAGACACTCTATATTCTCGACGAGCCCACTACCGGTCTGCACTTCGCCGATATCCAGCAGTTGCTGGACGTATTGCATCGCCTGCGGGATCACGGCAATACCGTGGTGGTGATCGAGCACAACCTCGATGTCATCAAGACCGCGGACTGGCTGGTGGACCTTGGACCTGAAGGCGGCTCCAAGGGTGGTCAGATCATTGCGACAGGTACCCCCGAGGAAGTCGCGGCGAACAAGAAGTCCTATACCGGCCACTTTCTCAAGCCCCTGCTGGAACGTGACCGGGAGTAATCCTCGGCACCCTCCAGAACGCAAAAAGCCCGGCAGATGCCGGGCTTTTTCTTGCTTGCGTAACGCTGGCGTAGGTTGGGCTGAGCCTAGCGAAGCCCAACCTACGGAAGCCACCCCCGGCCTTCCAGTGTCCTTCCGCAATTCTCTCGATACCTGTAGCGGCTCCCGCTCGTTGGGCTTCGCTGCGCTCAGCACCAACCTACGACAGTCCTGTGCCGCGCTTCACACACAACAGCCCGGCGCAGCCGGGCTGTTGGGGCTCTTGTGCCCTTGCAGGCTTAAAGCAGCACCTGCCCGACAGGCACTACTGCAACGTCTCCG
>NZ_JAQZAD010000017.1:0-43169 GCF_028640935.1 Pseudomonas sp. SHLD1 | reverse complement strand
GCGAACACCCGGCCGTCCGCCGCGCCGTGGTTGCGGTAATGGAACATGCTGATGTTCCAGCGTCCGCCCAGCTTTTCGAGGAAGTCGAACAGCGCGCCCGGTCGCTCGGGGAATTCGAAGCGGAACACCTGCTCCTGGCCGACCCGCGCGGCATGGCCACCCACGGTGTGGCGGATATGCAGCTTGGCCAGTTCGTTGTCGGTCAGGTCCAGCACCGGGAAACCCTGGTCGCGCAGCCCCTGTAGCAGCGCCTCGCGCGGATCGCGCTGCGGATGGGTCTGGACGCCGACGAAGATGTGCGCCTCTTCGCCGGTGTGGTAGCGGTAGTTGAATTCGGTGATCTGCCGCCGGCCCAGGGCCTCGCAGAAGGCCCGGAAGCTCCCTGGCCGCTCGGGGATGGTCACGGCGATGATGGCTTCGCGCTGCTCACCCAGTTCGGCGCGTTCGGCCACGTGGCGCAGGCGGTCGAAGTTGATGTTGGCGCCGGAATCGATGGCCACCAGCACCTGGCCGCCGGAGCCTTCACGCTCGGCGTACTTCTTGATCCCGGCCACGCCCAGGGCCCCCGAGGGCTCGGTGATGGAGCGGGTGTCGTCGTAGATGTCCTTGATCGCCGCGCAGATCTCGTCGCTGCTGACCGTGATCACCTCGTCGACATAACGCTGGCAGATCTCGAAGGTGTGATGGCCGATCTGGGCCACGGCCACGCCATCGGCGAACAGTCCCACGCGCGGCAAGACCACCCGCTCACCCGCCGCCATGGCCTGCTGCAGGCAGTTGGAGTCGTCCGGCTCGACGCCGATGACCTTGATCTCGGGCCGCAGGTATTTCACATAGGCGGCGATGCCGGCGATCAGACCGCCGCCACCAACCGGGACGAAGATGGCGTCCAAACGCCCGGGATGCTGGCGCAGGATCTCCATGGCCACGGTGCCCTGGCCGGCGATGACATCGGGATCGTCATAGGGCGGCACGAAGGTGTAGCCCTGCTCCTCGACCAGGCGCAGCGCCTCGGCCAGGGCCTCGGGAAAGGCGTCGCCGTGCAGCACCACCTCGCCGCCACGCGACTGCACGCCGATGACCTTGAGTTCGGGGGTGGTGCGCGGCATGACGATGATCGCCCGCACGCCCAGCTCGCGGGCCGCGAGGGACAGGCCCTGGGCATGGTTGCCGGCGCTGGCGGTGATCACCCCGCGGGCCTTCTCGCTGGCCGAGAGGCTGGCCAGCTTGGTGTAGGCGCCGCGGATCTTGAAGGAAAACACCGGCTGCAGGTCTTCGCGCTTGAGCAGCACCTGGCAGCCCAATCGCTCGGACAGCGCCCGCGCCGGTTGCAGGGGCGTTTCGATCGCCACGTCGTAGACGGGGGCCTCGAGGATCTTGCGGGCATAGCGCTGCAAGAGATCGGTGGCGGGTTCCTGGGCGGTCATGGCGGGCTCCTGGGGTGTTTCGTCGGGGCCCAGGAGTCAGAAAGTACAAACCCGCCTCTTGGGCGGGTCTGGTTGCGCAGCTAACGCTGTCCCGCCATCAGGTAATGGCGGTAATAATGCTGGGGCGTTGGAGGCTGCGCGTTTTCATGACCGCTACCCTAGGGCCTGGCCGGGCACGGCGTCAAGCGGCGCCGATGGCTGTGGCACAATGGCCGACCTGTTGCCAACTTCCCGCGACCCGATCGCCTCTGCCGAGAATCCCGATGGCCCGCAAGAAAGCTCCCGACTTCGAACAATCCCTGGCCGAACTGCAGACCCTGGTGGAACGCCTGGAGAGCGGCGAGCTGTCCCTGGAGGACTCCCTCGGCGCCTTCGAACAGGGCATCCGCCTGACCCGCGAATGCCAGGGCGCCCTGGCCCAGGCCGAGCAGAAGGTGCAGATCCTGCTGGAAAAGGACGGCGAACTCACCGCCGCCCCCTTCGCCCCGGTCGGGGACGACGCATGATCGAGGCCTACCAGCAACGCTGCCAGACCCGCGTCGATAACGCCCTCGCCCCGCTGTTCACCGCCCCCCGCGCCGAACTCGCCCGGCTCTATGCCGCCATGGCCTACAGCGTCATGGGTGGCGGCAAGCGGGTACGGCCGTTGCTGGTCTATGCCGCCTGCGAAGCCCTGGGTGGCGATCCGGCGCGCGCCGACCAGGCCGCCTGCGCGGTGGAGCTGATCCACGCCTATTCCCTGGTCCACGACGACCTGCCGGCCATGGACGACGACGACCTGCGCCGCGGCCGGCCCACCACCCACAAGGCCTATGACGAGGCCTGCGCCATCCTTGCCGGCGACGGTCTGCAGACCCTGGCCTTCGAGACCCTGCTGATGGCGCCCCAGGACGCCGCGGTGCGGCTGGAGATGGTCGCGGTACTGGCGCGCGCCAGCGGTCCGGCGGGCATGGTCGGCGGCCAGGCCATCGACCTGGAGTCGGTCGGCCGGCGCATCGACCAGCCGGCGCTGGAGACCATGCACCTGCACAAGACCGGCGCCCTGATCGCCGCCAGCGTGCAACTCGGCGCCCTGGCCAGCGAAGCCGCCGGTGCCGCCGAGCGCGAGGCCCTGGCCCGCTACGCCGAGGCCATCGGCCTGGCCTTCCAGGTCTGGGACGACGTGCTCGACATCGAAAGCGATACCCAGACCCTGGGCAAACGCCAGGGCGCCGATCTCGCCCGCGACAAACCGACCTACCCGGCGCTGCTCGGCCTGGACGCCGCCAAGGCCTATGCCCTGGAGCTGCGCGACACCGCCCTGGCCGCCATCGAACCGCTGGGTACGCCGGCCGAACCCCTGCGCGCCCTGGCCCGCTACATCGTCGCCAGGCGCAGCTAGCCGCTTTCCGGCGGAAAAACTCGTGACCCGGGCCGCATTTGCCCCCGGGTCCGTTGTCACAGGGGCATAACAAGACGCCCTGCCCGCTGTTGGGATGCCACGCGGGCATCGGGTAAACTGCCTAATTCTCTGCGCAAAGTGATCAGCCAGATGCCCAAGACGTTTCACGAGATTCCCCGCCAGCGTCCCGCGACGCCCCTGCTCGACCGCATCGACTCGCCAGTGCAGCTGCGCCAGCTCGGTGACACCGAGCTGGAGGCCGTCGCCGACGAACTGCGCGCCTTTCTCCTGTGGACCGTGGGCCAGACCGGCGGTCATTTCGGCGCCGGCCTGGGCGTCATCGAGCTGACCGTGGCCCTGCACTACGTCTTCAACACCCCGGAAGACCGGCTGGTGTGGGATGTCGGCCACCAGGCCTATCCGCACAAGATCCTCACCGGCCGCCGCGAAGGCATGGCCAGCCTGCGCCAGAAGGACGGCCTGGCCGCCTTCCCGCGCCGCAGCGAAAGCGAGTACGACACCTTTGGTGTCGGCCACTCCAGCACCTCCATCGGCGCCGCCCTGGGCATGGCCATCGCCGCCCAGCTGCAGGGGCTCGAGCGCAAGTCGGTCGCCGTGATCGGCGACGGTGCCCTGACCGCCGGCATGGCCTTCGAGGCGCTCAACCACGCCTCGGACACCGGCGCCAACATGCTGGTGGTACTCAACGACAACGACATGTCCATCTCGCGCAACGTCGGTGGCCTGTCCAACTACCTGGCGCGGCTGCTTTCCAGCCGTACCTACCAGCACCTGCGCGAGAACGGCAAGAAGGCCCTCTCCAAGCTGCCCGGCGCCTGGGAAATCGCCCGCCGCACCGAAGAAGCCGCCAAGGGCATGCTGGTACCCGGCACCCTGTTCGAGGAACTGGGCTGGAACTACATCGGCCCCATCGACGGCCACGACCTGCCGACCCTGGTCACCACCCTGCGTAACCTGCGCGATGCCAAGGGTCCGCAGTTCCTCCACGTCATCACCCGCAAGGGCAAGGGCCTGTCCATCGCCGAGGCCGATCCCATCAGCTACCACGCCATCACCAAGCTGGAGCCGCTGGACGCCAAGCCCAAGCGCCCGGGTGCGCCCAAGTATTCCAACATCTTTGGCGACTGGCTGTGCGACATGGCCGCCGCCGATACCAAGCTGGTGGGCATCACCCCGGCGATGAAGGAAGGTTCCGACCTGATCCGCTTCGCCGAACGCTATCCCGAGCGCTACTTCGACGTGGCCATCGCCGAGCAGCACGCGGTGACCCTGGCCGCGGGCCTGGCCTGCGATGGCATGAAGCCGGTGGTGGCCATCTATTCCACCTTCCTACAACGCGGCTACGACCAGTTGATCCACGACGTGGCGGTGCAGAACCTGGACGTGCTCTTCGCCATCGACCGCGCCGGCCTGGTCGGCGAAGACGGCCCGACCCACGCCGGCAGCTTCGATCTGTCCTACCTGCGCTGCATCCCCGGCATGGTGATCATGGCGCCCAGCGACGAGAACGAGCTGCGCCGCCTGCTCACCACCGGCTATCGCCACCAGGGCCCGGCCGCGGTGCGCTACCCCCGAGGCAGCGGCCCCAACGCCGCCCTCGATCCGGGCCTGGAACCCCTGCCCATCGGCAAGGGCGTGGTGCGTCGCCAGAGCAGCCTGAAGAGCGGCCCCAGGGTCGGTTTCCTGGTCTTTGGCGTGCAATTGGCCGAGGCCCTGCAGGTCGCCGAGCGCCTGGACGCCAGCGTGGCCGACATGAGATTCGTCAAGCCGCTGGACGAGGCCCTGATCCGCCAGTTCGCCGCCGACCACGACCTGCTGGTCACCGTCGAGGAAAACAGCGTCATGGGCGGGGCCGGCAGTGCGGTCAACGAATTCCTGCAGGCCAATGCCCTGGTCCAGCCCGTCCTCAACCTGGGGCTGCCGGACAGCTACATCGAACACGCCAAGCCGGCCGACATGCTCGCCGAGTGCGGCCTGGACGTCGCCGGGATCGAACGCGCCGTGCGCGAGCGCCTGGCACGGGCGGATCTGACCCCGGCCGGTCTGCGCAGAGAGGCCTGAGCGCCGCCAGCCGCTGGCCAGTAAAAAGGCGCCCTAGGGCGCCTTTTCCATATCTTCGTTCTGGTGCAGATTGCCGAGCATGTGGCCGAGCTTGCCGGCCTTGGTCACGAGGTAGCGGCGATTGTGCGGATTGAGGCCTTCCTGCAAGGGCACCCGCTCGGCGACCGGAATGCCCAGCACCTCGAGCGCCTTCACCTTGCGCGGATTGTTGGTCATCAGCCGCAGCGAGGTGATGCCCAGGTGGTCGAGCATCGGCTTGCACAGCGCATAGGTGCGCTGGTCGGCGCCGAAGCCCAGGCGCTCGTTGGCTTCCACGGTATCGGCGCCGGCATCCTGCAGCTCATAGGCGCGGATCTTGTTGAGCAGGCCGATGCCCCGTCCCTCCTGGCGCAGATAGAGCAGTACGCCGCGCCCGGCCTCGGCGATGGCGCGCAGCGCCGCTTCCAGCTGGAAACCGCAGTCGCATCTCAGGCTGAACAGCGCATCGCCGGTCAGGCACTCGGAATGCAGGCGGCCCAGCACCGGCTCGCCATCGGCCACATCACCGAAGGTCAGGGCGACGTGCTCCTTGCCATCGGTCTCGTCGAGGAAACCGTGCATGGTGAACAGGCCGAAAGGGGTGGGCAGTTGGGAGGCGGCGACAAAGACGACGGACACCTGCAGGCTCCTGGCGGTGAAAGACGTACATTGTAACCTTTTCCCCGGGCCCGGCGTCATCGCCAGGGGTTATGACGTCGATACCCGATGATCTATCAGCGCGCCTGCACGTAGAAAATGCCCTGGGCCTCACGCCAGCCGACGCGGTTGAGGAAACTCATGCCCAACAGGCCCTGACTGGGGTAGTTGCCCTCCAGCACCATGGCGTCCACTCCGACCACCTCCACGTCGCCCAGGCGCACCTGCTTGAGCGTGGTACGCCAGGCGCGGGCGTGACCACTGGCGGTTTCCACCCAGCCCGGGGTGCCGTCACGGTAGCTGATGCCCAGCTGATCGGCCTGGGCACCACTCAGGGCGACGCTGGTCGCGCCGGTGTCCACCAGCAGCGACACCGGACGGCCATTGACGTTGGCGGTGACCTGGTAATGACCGTTGTTGCTGCGCGGCACGCTGAATTCGCGACGCTGGGGCGCGCTGTAGCCGTCGCTGTATTCGCGATCGAGGGCAAAGGTCTGGGTCCGGCCGTCGATGCGCAGCACCGCCTGCTGGGGATCCGCGCTGACCACCTCGACCTCGTCCAGGCGCTGGCCAACCCGCAACAGCTTGCGCTGGCCATTGACGTTGACCACCGCCGCGCCGTTGAACAACCCCACGACCCTGACCTGGGGTTGCGCCCAGGCGAGCGTACCGACGGCCCAGATGAGGCCGCACGCGCCCAGTCTTTTCACTGCCCTGCTCCTTGGGCCTGCGTCTCGTCAGCCGACGAGATGACCCCAACCGATGTGTAATCCCTGAACCACCAGCCAGGCGAGGATGCCGGCCAGTACATCGTCGACCATGATGCCGACGCCGCCGCGGACATTGACATCCAGCCAGCGGATTGGCCAGGGCTTGCAGATGTCTAGTACGCGGAAGGCGACGAAACCCACCAGTAGCCAGATCAACCCCGGAGGCGCCAGCCAGAAGGTGATCCAGATGCCGACCATCTCGTCCCAGACGATGCCCTCGTGGTCGTGCACGCCCAGCTCCCGGGCAACCTTGCCGCACAGCCAGCAGCCGAACACGGTCAGCAGCACCAGCAGCAGCGGATAGCTCCAGCCGCTGAGCAACTGCCAGAGCGGCACGAAGGGCAAGGCGATCAGCGACCCCCAGGTACCGGGCGCCTTGGGCAGAGTGCCGGAACCCAGGCCAAAGGCCAGGAAGTGCCAGGGATCACGCCAGACCGACAGGGGGACCGGCTGGGCGGGGGCTTGCTGTTCGCTCAAGAGAGGACTCCGCGCCGGAGCGCTAGAAATGTTGGAAACCGGTGTGTATCGGGGTCAGCGGCTGGCCGTCGGCGGCGAGCACCAAAACGCCGCTGCCCGCCTCGACCCGTCCGATCACCTGTGCCTGGGGCCAGGCGGCGGCCAGGGCCGGCGCCTGGTCCGGCGGCAGGGTGAAGACCAGCAGGTAGTCGTCGCCTGCGCCGAGGGCCAGGCGCAGTACCTCGTCGGCCGGAAACAGCGCGGCCAGCGCCGGACTCACCGGCAGCCGCGCCGTCTCCACGACCAGGCGGACGCCGGAGGCGGCGGCGATGTGGCCGCAATCGGCGACCAGGCCATCGGAGACGTCCTGGGCCGCCGTCGCCCGCCCGCGCAGCCAGAGGCCGAGTTCGAATTGCGGCTGGGGTGCCCAGTAGCGCGCCAGCAGGTGCCGACTGGCGTCGCCCTCCGCTGCACGCTGGCCGAGGACGAAGGGCAAGGCCCCGCCCGCCTCGCCCGGCGCACCGCCCAGGCACAGCAGATCGCCCGGGCGGGCGCCGCTACGCAGCAGCGCCTGACCGGCCGGCACCTGGCCGAAGACCGTGAGGGTGAGGGACAGCGGACCGCGGGTGGTGTCACCACCGACCAGGCGCAGTTCGCACTGCTCGGCCATCTGCGCGAGGCCTGCCGCCAGGCCTTCCAGCCAGGCGGCTTCGACGCTCGGCAGGGTCAACGCCAGGGTGAAACCCAGGGGCGCGGCGCCCATGGCGGCCAGGTCGCTGGCGCTCACCGCCAGGGCGCGCTGGCCGAGGCCATGGGCATCCGAGCAGGGATCGGGGAAATGCACCCCGGCGGTCAGGGTGTCGGTGGAGACCGCCAGCTGCTCACCCGGAGCGGGTGCCAGCAGCGCGCAGTCGTCGCCGATGCCCAGCGCCACGCCGGGACCGCCGCGCGCGCAGGGCGCCGCGGCGAAATAGCGACGGATGAGTTCGAATTCACCCATGCCGGCGTGGGCGATCAGCGCTTGCCGCGCAACTCGGCGCTGCGCAGCTTGGGCGCCAGCTTGTCCAGCACGCCGTTGACGAACTTGTGGCCGTCGGTGGCGCCGAAGATCTTGGCCATCTCGATGCCCTCGTTGATCACCACACGATAGGGCACGTCGATACGCTTGAGCAGCTCGTAGCAGGACAGCCGCAGCACCGCCAGCTCGACCGGATCCACCTCGTTCATGGCACGGTCCAGGCAGGGCAGGATCAGACCGTCGATCTCGCTCTTGTTGGCCGGGACGCCATGCAGGACTTCATGGAAGTAGGCGCCGTCGACCTTGGCGAAATCGTTGTCGACACGAAACTGCGCCTCGATCTCGTTGATCGCCTGGCCCGCCATGTGCCACTGGTACAGGGCCTGGACCGACAGGCTGCGCGCTTCGCGGCGAGCAGCCAGTTTGCCGGTGGGGGCCTTCTTGCCCGCGGGCTTGCCGGCCGCGGGCGGAGTCAGATCGCCGCTCACTTGGCCTCCAGCTGCGCCAGCAGGCTGACCATTTCCAGAGCGGACAGGGCCGCTTCGGCGCCCTTGTTGCCGGCCTTGGTGCCGGAGCGCTCGATGGCCTGTTCGATGGAGTCGACGGTGAGGACGCCAAAGGACACCGGTACGCCGAATTCCATGGAGACCTGGGCCAGGCCCTTGGTGCACTCGCCGGCTACGTATTCGAAGTGGGGGGTGCCGCCGCGGATCACCGCGCCGAGGGCGATGATGGCGTCGAATTCGTCGCGCTGGGCGATCTTCTGCACCGCCAGCGGGATCTCGAAGGCGCCGGGGACGCGGATGATGGTCAGGTCGTCCGGCTTGATGCCGTGACGCACCAGGGCGTCGATGGCGCCCTGCAGCAGGCTTTCGACGACGAAGCTGTTGAAACGACCGACCACCAGGGCGAAGCGGCCCTGGGGAGCGATGAAGGTGCCTTCAAAGGTCTTGATGTTCATGTGCGGGTCCAGTTGTCAAAGAGCCGGACGGCCGGCAGTGCCAGGCCGTCCGTGGAAATCCAGGTGAAGCGCGCCGCACCACCTGGGCGGGGCGCGCCAGGCGGAAGGGTCATTCTTCAGGAGGCAGATAGTCTACTACTTCCAGGTCGAAGCCGGATATGGCGTTGAACTTCATCGGCGAGCTGAGCAGGCGCATCTGACGAATGCCCAGGTCGCGAAGGATCTGCGAACCGGCGCCGACGGTGCTGTAGGTGGACAGCGCCTTGGGCACCGGCAGCGGCTCGCGCAGGTGGGCCAGCAGGTCGTCGCCCTCGATCGAGTGACCGAGCAGCAGCACCACGCCGGTGCCCTCGCGGGCCACGCGCTCCATGGCGCCACGCAGACTCCAGCGACCCGGCTGCTGCACCTGCAGCAGGTCGCGCAGCGGATCCATGTTGTGCACCCGCACCAGCGGCAGCTCCTGGCCGGCCAGGTCGCCACGGATCAGCGCCAGGTGGACGTCGCCCTCCACCTCGTCGCGGTAGGTCACCAGCTTGAACGGACCGAGCTCGGTCTCCAGCTGCTGCTCGTCGATGCGCTTGACGGTGTGCTCGTGGAGCAGGCGGTAATGGATCAGATCGGCGATGGTGCCGACCTTGAGGCCGTGCTGCTCGGCGAAGGCTTCGAGTTCGTCGCGACGGGCCATGGTGCCGTCGTCGTTCATCACCTCGCAGATCACCCCGCTCTCGGCGAAACCGGCCATGCGCGCCAGGTCGCAGGCGGCTTCGGTGTGGCCGGCACGGGCCAGCACGCCGCCGGGCTGGGCCATCAGCGGGAACATGTGGCCGGGGCTGACCACGTCGCCGGCCTTGGCGTCCCTGGCGATGGCGGCCTGCACGGTACGGGCGCGGTCGGCGGCGGAGATGCCGGTGCTGATGCCCTCGGCGGCCTCGATGGAGACGGTGAACTTGGTGCCGAAGCCGGAGGCGTTGCGGCTGGCCATCATCGGCAGGTTGAGGCGCTCGCAGAGGCCCTTGCTCATGGGCATGCAGATCAGCCCCCGCGCGTGGCGGGCCATGAAGTTGATGTGTTCGGCGGTGACGCATTCGGAGGCGATGATGATGTCGCCTTCGTTCTCGCGGTCCTCGTCGTCCATGAGGATGACCATCTTGCCCGCGCGGATGTCCTGGATGATGTCTTCGATGCTGGAAAGTGCCACGGTGTCGTCCTTAGCGCTGCAGATAGCCGTGTTCGGCGAGGAAATGTTCGGTGACGCCGCCCTTGGCGGATTCGGCGGCCTTGTCGCCCAGTAGCAGGCGCTCCAGGTAGCGGGCCAGCAGGTCCACCTCCAGGTTCACCCGGCGCCCGGGGCGGTAGTCGGCCATGATGGTCTCGCCGAGGGTGTGGGGGACGATGGTCAGCTCGAATTCGGCGCCGTCTACCGCGTTCACCGTGAGGCTGACGCCGTCCACGGTGATCGAGCCCTTGAGCGCGATGTAGCGGGCCAGCTCGGCCGGGGCACGCAGGCGGAACTGCACGGCGCGGGCGTTATCGGCGCGGGAGACCACTTCGCCAAGACCGTCCACGTGGCCGCTGACCAGGTGGCCGCCGAGGCGACTGGTGGGCATCAGCGCCTTTTCCAGGTTGACCTTGCTGCCGGGCTTGAGGCCGCCCAGGCTGGTGAGGCTGAGGGTTTCGCGACTGACGTCGGCCCAGAAGCCGTCGCCGGGCAAGTCCACGGCGGTAAGGCAGACTCCGTTGACGGCGATGCTGTCGCCGAGCTTGACGTCGGCAAGGTCGAGCTTGCCGGTGGCGACATGGAGGCGCACGTCTCCGCCCTTGGGCGTGAGCGCGCGGATCTCGCCGAGGGCTTCGATGATTCCGGTAAACATCAGCTCAGGCCTCCGCGAGGTAGAGCCAGAAAGGCGGTGCAGCTAGACATCGACGAACTCCTGTTTCGGTGAAAAAACAGGGCGTACGGACAGAAGGGAAATCAGACGGACGAGGGGCTCGCACCCCTGCCAGGCGAGGCTATCCCGTTCTCTCTCATCCGGACTATGACCGTCGGCCCCGGAATCCAACCGGGTCTGCTGACCTCTCCCGCCGCAGAGGACGAGAGAGCGCTCGCGGGCTCGTCCCGACTGATCGGGCGTTACCGCCGGTGGGGAATTGCACCCCGCCCTGAGAACTCGCCACCCGAGGGTGGCGCAGGTTTTGTAACACAGTTCGCCGCCGCGGGGCCAGGGGCGTCAGGTGTCCCTGGCCGGTCGGGCGATCAGGTGCAGGTCGGCGCCCACCGGCGTGACGCTGAGGATCTCCAGCCGCGGGGCCTCGGCCAGGTGCGCCAGCGGCCAGTCCAGCAGCGGCCGGGCGCTGGAGCCGAGGAACTTGGGCGCCAGGAACAGGTGATATTCATCGACCAGCCCGGCCTGGGCGAAGGCACCGGCCAGGCGCGGCCCTGCTTCCACCAGGACGTCATTGACCTGCTCGCTGCCCAGGCGGGTCAGCAGGGCCGTCAGGTCGACCTGGCCCTGGGTACCGGGCAGCGCCAGGTAGTCGTGACCGGCCGCCGCATAGGCGGTCGCCGCGGCGGCCATACCGGCGACCCGTGCCGCGCCGGCCTGAAAGAAGGGCGCCTCCAGCGGCACCCGGCCACGGCCGTCCACCAGCAGCCGCTGCGGCGTGCGCAGGGTGGCCAGTTCCAGTTCGTCTCCGCTCAGGCCCAGCTCGGCCTGACGCACGGTCAGGCGGGCGCCATCGGCCAGCACGGTATCGGCGCCGGTGATCACCACTCCCGCCTCGGCGCGCAGCCGCTGGACGCTCTGGCGCGCCGCCGGACCGGTGATCCACTGGCTTTCGCCATTGGCCATGGCGGTGCGGCCATCCAGACTCAGGGCCAGCTTGACCCGCACGAAGGGCCGCCCGGTCAGCATGCGCTGGATGAAGCCGGCATTGAGCGCTCGCGCTTCGGTTTCCAGCACCCCGGCGCGGGTGGCGATGCCGGCGGCGGCGAGGCGCGCCAGGCCGCGCCCGGCCACCAGCGGATTGGGATCGGTCATGGCCGCCACCACCTCGGCCACGCCGGCGGCTACCAGGGCATCCGCGCACGGCGGGGTGCGGCCATGATGGCTGCAGGGCTCCAGCGTCACATAGGCAGTGGCGCCACGCGCCGCCTCCCCTGCCTGGCGCAGCGCGTGCACCTCGGCATGGGGACCGCCGGCCTGGCGATGCCAGCCTTCGCCCACCACCTGGCCGTCGCGGACGATGACGCAGCCCACCCGTGGATTGGGCGCCGTGCTGTAGCGGCCGCAGGCGGCCAGCGCCAGGGCGCGGGCCATCCAGAATTCGTCGCTCCCCATGTCGCTCATACCGGCTGCTTGCCCGGATCCTGGGCCAGGCGCTCGATCTCGTCGCGGAACTCGGCCAGGTCCTGGAATTGCCGATAGACCGAGGCGAAGCGGATATAGGCCACCTGGTCCAGCTTGCGCAGTTCGTCCATCACCAGCTCACCCACCACCCGCGAACGGATCTCGCGCTCGCCGGTGGCGCGCAGGCGATGCTTGATCAGGGCGATGGCCTCTTCCAGGCGCTCGACGCTGACCGGCCGCTTCTCCAGGGCACGCTGCATGCCCGCGCGCAACTTGTCCTCGTCGAAGGGCTGGCGGGTGCCGTCCTGCTTGATCAGCCGTGGCAGCACCAGCTCGGCGGTCTCGAAGGTGGTGAAACGCTCCTGGCAGGCCAGGCACTCACGCCGCCGGCGCACCTGCTCGCCGGCCGCGACCAGCCGGGAATCCGTGACCTTGGTGTCGTGGGCGCCGCAGAAGGGACAATGCATGGGAGAGTCGATCGCCGGAAGGGAAAGCCTTCATGGTACCCGATCACTCCCTGCCGGGAACCTCCGGGTGCCTGACGAATCGACAGCCAGGGGCCGCCGGGCTATAAGAGCGCCCTGTGTTCGACGACCTCTCCAGCCTCCCGTGCAGCCCTCGCCGGCCGCGACCTCCGGATCCCGCCATGACCCCACGCGTCCTCCTGCCCCTGCTGTTCACCGGTCTGCTCGCGGCCTGCTCCAGTCCACCCGAAACCACGCCGCCGCAGCCCACCACCCCGGCCGACGAGCCGGTTCCGGTGGCGGGTGCCCCCACTCCGGCCAATCTGCGCGAGATCTCCGGGGTGCTGCGCAATGCCCAGGGTCTGGTCCCGGCGGGCGCCCAGGTCGAGATCGCGCTGCTGGCGGTCAACGTCAAGGGCCTGCCGCAGCGTCTGCTGGCCAGCGAGACGGTGACCGGCAAGGGCGCGCCCCTGGCCTTCCGCCTGCCCTTCAATCCCGAGATCTTTCCCACCCGCCCGGATCTCAAGGTGGAATTCCACGCGCGCCTGATCCAGGCCGGGCAACTGGCCAGCTATCTGCCGCCGGTGAATGTCGGCGGACCGACCACGCAGAATCTGGGCGAACTGGTGCTGAACCAGACCCCGTGACGCCCCCTGCCGACCTCGCCGTCGCGCTCACGGCCCTGCTGGGCGACGCCCGTCTCTCCTTGCAGGCCCTGCCCGACAGCGACCTGTCGCTGTGGCTGATCGATCCGGCCAACATGGCGCGGGCCTTTTCCCCCGCGGAAACCCAGCGCCTGCTGGAGGCACCGCCCTACTGGGCCTTCTGCTGGGCCAGCGGTCTGGCGCTGGCGCGCTGGATCGCCGCCCATCCCGAGCACGTCGCCGGGCGCCAGGTGCTGGATTTCGGCAGCGGCTCGGGCATCGCCGGACTCGCCGCCACGCGGGCCGGTGCGGCGCGGGTGGTCTGCTGCGACCTGGACCCGCTGGCACTGAAAGCCTGCCGCGCCAATGCCCAGGCCAACGCCGTGCAGATCGAGACGCTGGACGATTTCTGTGCCAGCACCGAGCGCTTCGATCTCATCCTGGCCGCCGATGTGCTCTACGACCGTGCCAACCTGCCGCTACTGGACCTCCTGCAGGCTCGCGCCGGGCGGATCCTGCTAGCCGACTCGCGGGTGCGCGACCTGGCCCACCCCGGTTTGACCCGCCTCGCCGAACTCCAGGCCTGCACCCTGCCGGATCTGGCCGAGCCGGACGAATTCCGCCGCGTGGCGCTCTATCGGGGCTGAGCCGGCCTGCCTTGTTTCCAAGCCCGACGCCCCCACCTATAGTGCATCTTTCGGTGCGACACGAATGCTCGTGTTGTGCTTGGTCGACCAGCTTAGTCTTGGCGCCGAAACCCTTGTTCTACAGGGGTTTGAAGCCTAAATAAAGCACGAGAGCCGGCTCTGCCGCGCCTGATTCGACCCACTTGTGGGGACAATGCGATCCCTGCTTGCCAGGGTAAGTACGTCTCAAATTTGGCCATTTTGGCTATAAATTGATCAATCAGACGTAACAGAGAACAATTTCTGCCAGCGAAATTGTATCTAAATGTAACAAGACTCCCTGTGGGTGATTTGACCCCGCAAGGGGTCAATCCATCTCTGGGATTCCTTGGTCTCATTTGGCCCATGCCAACGTCGTGAGACGCTAGGGTATCTCGTCCAAGCACGGAGCAACCGCTCCGCTTGTGCATTGCTCAACCTTGCTAATACAGGGGGTACCGAGCCTGGCATGTACCTGCCAGTTCACTACATCGGCATGCGTCGGGGGCCAACCCTGAGGTGTGAAGCCCGATGGACAACGTCCTATCCCTCACGGGACACGCAGGTCTGGCAACAGCAGCGTGACGCTTCCGAATTGCACGGAGGCAAGGGGCTAGTGACCCAACCCGCATGGTTAACTCATGTGAATCATCGTTCGAACCCTCGTAAGCACTACTGGGCCTACGGCAATTGATGGGCCCTGGCCAAAATCGGCAAAGCAGATCGGCGCTCGCTGTCGAAAGAAGCGACGCGGTACCACTACGACTGCCGGGGGAAAGATGGAACCTAACCGGGGAATCGATGCACAGCGGGGAACGTGGCAATCCCGACCACCCGCCTAACCAGCAATATCGGAAGGCAGGCAATCCGCAAGGAAAGCTGTTGGGTGTGGGGAATGGGAGGGTGCAAAAAGCGAATGGCTGTCTGTAATGGGCGGCATATCGGTTGAAACATCATCGACAGGGGCAACCCTGGCTGACGTGCACCTGGTTTACGGGCGCATGATCTAGTGCTGATTTCCAGCGAAACGACCCTAGGGGTGACTTCAACCCCTAGGGAGAGAAGTCCGTCCCGAAGGTTACTGACCTGAGGAGGACTGTATGAATACGCAACCAGCAACATCGGTTTCGTCTGCGTCTCCTGACGACGTGAAGGGCTGGCACGATCTCGATTGGGCCAAGATCCAGATCTCCGTTCGGAAAACGCAGTTGAAGATTGCGCAGGCAACAATGGCCGGTGACTGGCGTAGGGTTAAACGCCTACAACGGTTACTGACCCATTCGTTTTATGGCCGCTGTATGGCTGTAAGACGGGTGACGGAAAACCGGGGTCGCAAGACTCCGGGCGTCGATGGAGAAACCTGGGGGACGCCTCCAGCCAAGCTCCACGCCGCGAAGCGTCTATCGGAGAAACGAGGCTATCGGCCCAAACCGCTAAAAAGGGTTTGGATACCGAAGCCAGGGAAGAAGGAAAAGCGCCCGCTAGGCATACCGACGATGTTTGATCGGGCCATGCAAGCGCTCTACCTGTCCGCCCTGGAACCCGTCATCGAAAGCACCAGCGACCCGAAAAGTTTCGGCTTCCGGCCGGATCGCTCGACCGCTGATGCGATGGTTGAAATCTTTCAGTTAATGTCGCAAGACGACTCACCTATGTGGGTTCTGGAAGGTGACATCAAGGGGTTCTTCGACAACATCAATCACGAGTGGCTGTGCCAGAACGTCCCTATGGACAAGAAGGTACTGCGGCTGTGGTTGAAGGCCGGGGTAATTGACCGGCGACACTTCATGGCTACGGAGGCCGGGACGCCACAAGGTGGGATTATTTCGCCCTGTTTGGCTAACGCCACCCTTAACGGTTTGGAGAAGCAGCTCAAAGGCCATCTGGCCAGAAAGCTAGCGGGTACCAACGCCGATACGCCTAGAGTGCATGTGGTGCGATACGCGGACGACTTCATCATCACAGCGGCTACCAAAGAGCTGTTGACTGACGAGGTCATACCTTGGGTCGAGCAATTCCTGTCAATACGAGGGGTGAGCTTGTCCCAAGAGAAAACGCAGATAACCCACATCCTTCAGGGCTTTGATTTCCTAGGGTGGAATTTCAGGAAATACGTGCCGAAATCGCCTTACCGACGGACCAAGCTGTTTACCAAACCCTCGAAAAAGAACATCTCGACGTTCTATCGAAAGGTAAGGGACATAGTGAGATCCAGTGGGGCTTTGACTCAGGAAGAGTTGATCGGCCGTCTGAACCCGGTACTACGAGGGTGGGCTCAATACCATTCTCAGGCTGTTGCTAAAGCTACCTTCAAGAAACTAGATAACTTGATTTTCTGGTTGCTACGAAGGTGGGCGAAGCGCCGACATCCGAAGAAGCTAGCTACGTGGAGCTGGAACAAATACTTCCATTCCATCGGCGGGCGGAAACAGGTGTTCGCGCATCCCTATAGAGGCAAGAAGGGAGAGCGAAAGTATCGTGAGCTTTATGAGCTAGCGAAGACCGTAATCAAGCGCCAAAAGCGTCTATCAGGCGGGTATCACCCGTACGACGCTGCGCTTGAGCAGAAATGGGAAAAGCTAAGGGTCCAAAGGATGCAGCACAAGCTGCGTTTCAGGAAACAAATCCTAAGCCTTTACCGGCGCCAGAAAGGGAACTGCGCTCTGTGCGGTCACGCGATTACCAGGGAAACGGGCTGGGACGACCACCATGTCATTCGACGGGTGGACGGCGGCAAGGACACTCTGAAAAATCGCGTACTTCTCCATCCCAACTGTCACTCGCTGATTCACAGCCAGCGTAAACAAGTGACTCTGCGACACAGCGGTCTGTAATGATAGGATCGTTAGTCAACGTTGCCGGTCAGCCTCTGGGCTGACTTTTCGTAAGCTTGAGCCGTGTGCTGTGAAAGTCGCAAGCACGGTTCTTAGGGGGCTCCGGATCAGGAATGATCTGGGGCCACCCGCCTCTGCCGAGTCCGCCATGAGCCAGGTCCCCTACATTTTCGACGCCACCCTCGACACCTTCCAGCAACAGGTCATCGACGCCTCCTTCAGCACCCCGGTGCTGGTGGACTTCTGGGCCGAGTGGTGCGCGCCCTGCAAGGTGCTGATGCCGCTGCTGGCCAAGATCACCGAGTCCTATGGCGGCGCCCTGCACCTGGCCAAGGTCAACTGCGACATCGAGCAGGAGCTGGTGATGAGATTCGGCATCCGCAGCCTGCCCACCGTGGTGCTGTTCAAGGATGGCCAGCCGGTGGACGGCTTCGCCGGCGCCCAGCCAGAATCGGCCATCCGCGCCCTGCTCGAACCCCATGTCCAGGCCTTGCCGCCGGCCGAGGAAGATCCGCTGGACGCCGCCCAGGCGCTGTTCGCCGAGGGCCGCTTCGCCGAGGCCGAGGCACTGCTCAAGGCGCTGCTGGAAGAAGACAACAGTGACGCCCTGGCGCTGATCCTCTATGCCCGCTGCCTGGCCGAGCGCAACGAACTGGACGATGCCCAGGCGGTGCTGGACGCGGTCAAGGGCGATGAGCACAAGCAGGCGCTGGCCGGCGCCCGGGCCCAGCTGACCTTCCTGCGCCAGGCCGTCAGCCTGCCCGAGGTGGCTGACCTCAAGAGTCGCCTGGCACGCGATGCCGGTGATGACGAAGCCGCCTACCAGCTGGCCGTGCAGCAACTGGCCCGCCAGCAATATGAACCGGCCCTGGATGGTCTGCTGGACCTGTTCCGCCGCAATCGCGGCTACGGTGACGACCTGCCGCGCAAGACCCTGGTGCAGGTCTTCGATCTGCTGGGCAACGATCACCCCCTGGTCGCCACCTATCGCCGCCGCCTGTACCAGGCGCTGTACTAAGCGCCTATCGATAGCGGCTGCGTCGCCCTAGGCGCAGCCTTGTCCACAGCCAGCGCCCGCCTGGCGCTGTGGACCTTTCGTAGTGTGGCAAACCGCGCAGCGTTTCCACTCATCTACTCCCAGCCTCATCCCTGCCAGATATAGAACTGCGCCTCCCCCACCCGCTCCATGCGCACCTGGGGACTGTGCCTCAGCCGTACCAGCAGCTGCTTGGCCACGCCCAGATTGCCGGTCAGCTTTTCCAGGGCCACCAGGATGTCCGGCCCGCTCAGGCGGCCCGCCTGGCTGAGCAGTTTCACCACCTGGTCCCAGAGCATGTCGCCGCCCGACTTGGGCCCGCTGGGGGCAGCGGCCACCGCCGCCGCAGGGAGGGACGCCGGCGTCGGCTGCAGGGCTGCGGCCAGGCGCTGCCAGTCGGCCTCGTCCAGTTCCACCGTGAGATCCACGGGCTGGCTGCCGATGGTTCCGCGAATGCGTACCATGGTGTTCTCCTCGTCGTGCAGAGGCCCATGCTCCCACAGCCACCGGCCGACGCCAAACCGAGCTTGCGGCACGCAAATGCAACAACATAACATAGCACCTTTCCGCCACTGGAAGCCATCCATGCGCCCGCCCCTGCTGACCCTCTGCCTCGCTGCCGCGCTCGCTCAACCGGCCTTTGCCCATGGCACCGCCAGTGACCATGACGAACACGAGCACGGTGCCCTGGGCGCTCATGTGCACGGCGAATCCCACCTCGACCTGGCCCAGACCGATACCGGCCTCGAATTGCAGTGGCGCAGTCCGGCGGCCGATCTGCTGGGCTTCGAGCATGCCCCGCGCAACCAGCAGGAAGAGGACGCCGTCGCGGCCCTGCGCCAGAGCCTGGAGAATCCCCAGGCGCTGGTGAAGCTGCCCGCGGCAGCCGATTGCCGCCTGACCGAAGCCAGCGCCATCAGCCCGCTGTTCGCCAAGGACGCCAGCGCCAGCGGCCATCTCGACGTGGACGCCAGCATGAGCTTCAGCTGCAGCAAGCCGGGCGCGCTCGCCAGCCTGGATCTCTCCGGCTGGTTCGCCCGCTTCCCCAACAGTCACAGTGTCGAGGTCCAGGCCATCGTCGCCAGCGGTCAGCAAGGCGCCGAACTGAACGCCAAGCAACCGCAGCTGAAATGGTAAGGCGGTCGTGACCGCCGCCCCGCTGGTCGAGATCCAGGACCTCGGCTTCGCCTGGCCGGGCCAGGCGGAGTGCCTGGACATCCGGCGCTTCCAGCTGGCACCCGGCGAGGCGCTGTTTCTCGAGGGTCCCTCGGGCAGTGGCAAGACCACCCTGCTCGGCCTGCTGGGTGGCGTGCAGCGCCCCAGTCGCGGCCAGGTGCGCCTGCTCGGTCAAGACCTGGGAGTCCTCACCACCGCCCGACGCGATCGCTTTCGCGTTGATCACACCGGCTTTCTCTTCCAGCAATTCAACCTGCTGCCCTTTCTCTCGGTGCTGGACAATGTCCTGCTGCCCTGCCGGTTCTCGGCGCTGCGCCGCGAGCGCGCCACCGGGCGGCACGGCGATCCGCAGGGTGCGGCCCTGACCCTGCTCCGCGCCCTGGGGTTGAGCGATCCCGACCTGCCCCGACGCCCGGCTCGTGAACTCTCCATCGGCCAGCAGCAGCGGGTCGCCGCCGCCCGCGCCCTGATCGGCCAGCCGGAGCTGGTGATCGCCGACGAACCCACCTCGGCGCTGGACACCGATCACCGCGATGCCTTCCTGCAGCTGCTGTTCGCCGAGTGTGCCGCCGCCGGCGCCGGCCTGCTCTTCGTCAGCCACGACCGCAGCCTGGCCAGTCGTTTCGACCGCCACCTGACCCTGGCCCAGCTCAACGCCGCCCTGCCGGAGACCTAGGATGCCCCTTCTCCAACTGGCCTGGGCCAGCCTGCGCAATCGCCGCGCCACCGCCCTGCTCACCGTCTTCACCATCGCCGTCTCGGTAGCCCTGCTGCTGGGCGTCGAACGGTTGCGCACCGAGGCCAAGGCCAGCTTCGCCAGCACCATCGCCGGCACCGACCTGGTGGTGGGCGCACGCTCCGGCGCGGTCAATCTGCTGCTCTACTCGGTGTTCCGCATCGGTAATGCCACCAACAACATCCGCTGGGAGAGCTACGCGAAGCTCGCCGCCGATCACCGCGTCGCCTGGACCATCCCGCTGTCCCTCGGCGACTCCCACCGCGGCTACCGGGTGCTGGGTACCGACGGCAACTACTTCGCCCACTATCACTACGGGCGCAACCAGCCGCTGCGGCTGGCCCAGGGTCGCCCCTTCAACGACGTCTTCGAGGTGGTGCTGGGCGCCGAGGTGGCCAAGGCGCTGCACTATCAACTGGGCGACAGGGTCGTGCTGGCCCATGGTGTCGCCACCATCAGTCTGACCGAGCACAGCGACCACCCCTTCACCGTGGTCGGCATCCTCGCCCCCACCGGCACCCCCGTCGACCGCTCCCTGCACATCCCGCTGAGCGGCATGACCGCCCTGCACCTGGACTGGCGCGGCGGCATGCCCGGGCCTTCGCTGAGCGACGCCGAGGTACGCCGGCGCGATCTCAC
Organism: Pseudomonas sp. SHLD1; assembly: GCF_028640935.1. Classification (NCBI taxonomy): domain Bacteria; kingdom Pseudomonadati; phylum Pseudomonadota; class Gammaproteobacteria; order Pseudomonadales; family Pseudomonadaceae; genus Pseudomonas; species Pseudomonas sp. SHLD1. The sequence goes on along the minus strand of NZ_JAQZAD010000017.1, from coordinate 22,858 downwards.
GCCCCAGGACCTCACCGCCGCCCTGGTCGGCCTCAAGAGCCGGGTGGCCACCTTTGCCGTGCAGCGCGCGGTCAATGACTACCGCGGCGAGCCGCTGCTGGCCATCCTGCCCGGCGTGGCCCTGCAGGAACTCTGGGGTCTGCTCGGCACGGCGGAACAGGCGCTGCTGGTGATGTCGCTGTGCGTGGTGCTCACCGGCTTGGTGGGCATGCTCACCGCCCTGCTCGCCAGCCTCAACGAGCGACGCCGGGAGATGGCCATCCTGCGCTCAGTGGGTGCCCAGCCGCGTCATCTGTTCGGCCTGCTGCTGGCCGAAGCCCTGGCCCTCACCCTGGCCGGTTGTCTCGCCGGGCTGGCACTGCTCTATGGCGCCATCGCCCTGGGTCGGCCCTGGCTGCTGGCGGAATACGGCCTGGCATTGCCGCTGGACTGGCCCTCGCTCTACGATGGGCAACTGCTCGGCGGTATCCTGCTCGCGGCGCTGCTGCTCGGCTGCATTCCGGCCTGGCGCGGCTGTCGCCAGGCCCTCACGGACGGGTTGTCCGTGCGTTTGTAGACGAGGCTTCCCCATGCGCCTGGCGCTCCTGCTGTTGCTCTGCTGGCTGTCCTGGGCCCAGGCCGACCCCCGCCAGCTCGCCTGGCGCGAACTGGTGCCGGCCGATGCACCGCGCTTCAATCCTGGCAGCGTCGACCACGGCCTTGGCGAAGATGGCCCGGCCGCCAGCCAGCCCTGGCCGGACGCGCCCACGGTGGCCGCCCTGGACGGCCAGGAGGTGCGCCTGCCCGGCTACGTGGTGCCGCTGATGGTCACCGAGGAAGGCGAGGTCACCGAATTCCTGCTGGTCCCCTATTACGGCGCCTGCATCCACGTACCGCCGCCGCCCGGCAACCAGATCGTCTACGTAAAGGGCAGCCACGACCTCTGGCTGTCCAAGCTGCACCTGCCCTACTGGGTGGAAGGCCGCCTCGGCGTAGGCACCCAGCGCAGCGAGGTGGCCGTCGCCGGCTACTGGCTGCAGGCCCAGCGCATCCAGCCCTACATCCTCAAGGGCGACGGCTCCTGAGGGATCTGCCCTGCGCTTGAGCGAGATCAAGAGTCCGCCGTTCCGGCTTCGCTAGGCTGCTCCCAGCCATTTTTCAATGCCTTCGGAGCCCTCGCCATGCGTCCTCTCTTCCGTCTCAGCCTGCTCGCCCTCGCGCTGGCCGCCCCCTTCGCCCAGGCCCACCAGGCCGGCGACATCATCCTGCGCGCCGGCGCCATCACCGTGGATCCCCACGAGCGCAGCTCCGACGTCAAGATCGACAGAGGCGCCCTGAGTGGCGCCAACCTGGGCGGCAAGGCGACCATGGACAGCGACACCCAGCTGGGGCTGAACGTCGCCTACATGCTCACCGACCACCTGGGCCTGGAATTGCTCGCGGCCACGCCCTTCGAGCATCAGGTCAACATCAAGGGCACCGGGCTCGACGCCGCCAACGGCAAGCTGGGCAGCCTCAAGCACCTGCCGCCGACGCTGAGCCTGGTCTACTACCCGCTGGACGCCAAGGCCACGTTCCAGCCCTATGTCGGCGCCGGCCTCAACTACACCTGGATCTACGACGAGCACGTCGGCAGCGGCGCCAGCGCGGCCGGCTTCGACAATTTCCGCGCCGACAACTCCTGGGGCTGGTCCGCCCAGGTCGGCGCCGATCTCATGCTCACCGACCGGGTGATGCTCAACGCCCAGGTCCGCTACATCGACATCGCCACCACCGCCCACGTCGACAACACCGCCCTCGGCGCCCGCGCCAAGGTCGATCTGGACGTGGATCCCTGGGTCTACATGGTCGGCCTGGGCTATCGCTTCTAGGTCACCGCCAACCACCCGCGCCGTAGCTTGGCGCCGAGACGGCTCCAGCGTCGAAGCCCGACAGGCCAGGGCTTGCCCCTGGCCTCGCCTGCTAGTCCCGCAGCAGCGCTGCCAACCCCGCCCCCATGCCGGTGGGCTGGCTGAAATCGAAACGCTCGCGCAGGCGGCGGTTATCCGCCTTCGAATGCCGGATATCCCCCGCCCGCGCGGCTCCATGGGTCACCTCCGGCAGGCCACCGAGCACCTGGCCGATCTCCGCCAGCAGGCCGTTCAGGCTGATGGTCTCGCCGCGCCCCACGTTCACCGCGCCAGCCGTGACCTGCGGGGCTTCCAGTGCCTGCACCAGGATGCCCACCAGATCGGCGACATAGACGAAATCGCGGGTCTGTTCGCCGTCGCCGAACACCGTGATCGGCGTCTGGCGGCGGGCACGCTCGGTAAAGATGCTGATCACCCCGGAATAGGGCGAAGACGGATCCTGACGCGGGCCGTAGATATTGAAAAAGCGGAAGATCGCCGGCTCCAGCCCGTGCTCGCGGCGATAGAAGTCGAAGTAGTACTCGCCGGCCAGTTTGTCGGCCGCATAGGGCGTCAGGGGCGCCTTGGGCAGCTCTTCATCGATGGCCTGGCCCTGACCGTTGGCGCCATAGACCGCCGCGCTGGAGGCATAGACCACGCGCTTGATGCCGGCCTTGCGCATGGCCTCGCACAGATTCAGGGTGCCGATGAAATTGGCTCGGTGGGTACCCACCGGGTCTTCCACCGATGCCTGCACCGAGGCCACCGCGGCCAGGTGCACCACCGCTGCGCAGCCGGCCACTGCGGCTTCCAGCGTCGCGGTATCGGCCACGTCGCCCACCCGCAGCTCGATACGCTCATCGTCCAGCGGCAAATTCTCGCGCTTGCCGGTGCTCAGATCATCCAGCACCCGCACCCGCCTGCCCCGCGCCAGCAGCGCGTCGGCCAGATGGGAACCGATGAAACCGGCACCGCCAGTGATCAGAATGGGCGCATCACTCATGGAAACCTACCTCGTCCTGCCGAAAGCCCTGCAACAGCGCGGGCAGTTCCTGCTGCCAGCGCCGCGCCTTGATTCCAAAGGTGTTGAGCAGCTTGCGACTGATCAACACCCCCTGTTGTGGCTCTTCCGCGGCATCCGCACGCTCGAGGTGCGTCACCTCCTGCCATTCGCAGCGCACCGGCCGGTCGAATTCCTGCCAGAGCTGGGCGACGGTCTCGGCCAGGCCCAGCTCCGACACCGCTTCCTGGGCACCGTAGTGATAGGTCCCCCAGAGCGGCGCGCCGCAGTCGAGCTGCTTGACCACGGCCAGCAACACCCGGGCGGCATCGCCCACGGTGGTCGGATTGCCGCGCCGGTCGCCCGCCATCGGCGCCACCTGCTCGGTGTCCAGCTGCTGCAGCAGACGCCCCAGGCGCCCGTCGCGGGAGTCGTCCAGCACCCAGCCCAGGCGCAGCAGAATATGCATCGGGCACAGCGCCCGCACCAGTTGCTCGACCCGCCAGAGCGCTTCGCCACGTGCCCCGGGGGGCCGTGGAAGATCCTTTTCACTATAGCCGGCCACGCGCGAGCCATCGAACAGCTGATAACTGGACGGTTGGATCAGCGGAATCTGATAGTGCTGGCAGAGCCCTGCCAGGCGCTGGACGGCCAGCGCCTGGCGCTGCATCAGGGCCGGATCGAAGTCCGCGGCCTGCAACCAGTCGCGGTAGTAGGCGAGATTGATCACCGCTCCCGGCCGTACCCGGTCGAGGACCTCGGTCAGTCCGGCAGCGTACCAGCCCTCCGCGGGAGTTTCGGGGGCGACGAATTCGATGCCCGCTTCGGCACCGGCGGCGAGTAGCGCCTTGCCCAGGGCGCTCTCCCCGCCCACTACTAGAAGACGCATACGCATGTGTTGAAACAGCCTTCAAACCAGCTTGGACAGGCGTCGAAAGATTCGACGGACATCGGTCAACATAGCGCGTCGCGCCAACCTTGCTCAAGCACCGGCGGCAACCGCTGCCGGTTCCTCGCGGGCTTGTTCGCGCAGGGTATGGTTGGCGGCGCTCTTGAGATTGGGCAGCAGCCGGCAGATCAGCGCCAGCTGGGTGCACACCAGTCGATAGCCGTCGTCGTTGTCATCCGCCGCGGCTTCCAGTTCGTCGGCCAGGCTGCTTTCCTCTTCGGCGGTCGGCGGCAGACTGCGCCGCTCCGCCACCGCTGCGGCAATGGCTTCCATGCCTTCGGCGATACGGGTCACGGCGCGCTCCACCAGGGCATCGTGCTCGGCCGCTTCCAGCTGGCGGCGATGCGCGCCCAGGGCCGACAGATAACCCAGCAAGGTGTTGGACAGCGCCAGATAGCGAAAGCCCGCTTCCAGATTGCGCCGGAAATGCCCGGGATCGCGCAGCATGTTGGCCAGCGCCGCCGACAGCGTCGCATCGGCATTGTGGGCGTTGCGCCGCGCCACGCGGTAATCGAGGTCGTCGCGCTTGCCGGTGCGGTACTGCTCGTGCAACCGGCGCAGATAGAGCGCGTTGGTGCGCAGGGTGTTGGCCATCACCAGGTGCAGGCGGCGCCCCTGCCAGTCCGGCAGGACGAAGAACACCGCCAGCACCGCGATCAGGCAACCCAGCAGGGTGTCCAGCAGTCGCGGCCAGATCAGCATGAAGCCATTGCCCACCTGGTTGAAGCAGAACAGCACCATCAGGGTGATGGCCGCGGTGGCGACGGTGTAGCGATCGGTCCGGGTGATGAAGAACACCAGACCGGCGACCAGCGCCAGCAGCAGCTGGATCTCCGGCTGGGCGAACAGCTCCAGCAAGGCACTGCCCAGCAACAGGCCGATCACCGTGCCGACGATCCGCTGCACCAGCCGCACCCGGGTCGCCCCGTACTGCGGCCGGCAGACGAACACCGTGGTCAGGAGGATCCAGTAGCCGTTGACCGGGTGGATCAGGTGCAGCACGCCATAGCCGGCCATCAGCGCCAGCGCCATACGCAGGCCATGGCGGAACAGCAGCGAGGTCGGGGTCAGCTGCAGGCGGACACGCTGGAACACCTCGCGCAGCGAGCGCGCCGCCGGATCCAGCAGACTGGTATCCAGATCCGCCGCTCCCGAGTCGCTGTTGCCCGCCTCGGAAAATTGCCGCTCCAGGGTCGAGAGATTGTGCCCGAGCAGGTCCAGCGAGCGCAGCAGGCCTCGCCAGCACGGATTCTGCTGCTGCTTGAGATATTCCAGCGAGGCCTGCAGATCGGTCAGCCCCTGCTGACTTTGCTGGCCATATTCGAAGGGCTGACCGAGGCGGATCGCCTCGCCCATGTTGCGACAGGCCGCGGCCTGCAGCTTGAGCAGGCGCTGGCAGCGAAAGAGGATGTCGCTGTGAAAGAACGCCTCGGTCAGGGCGCTGTAGGGATAGTGCGAGGAACTGGCGCGCTCATGGATGTCCTGCGCCATGAAATACAGGCGGAAGTAGCGCCCTGAGCGCGCGCCCGGCCGCCCCGAGCGGCCGAAGCGATTGAGGATGGTCGCCTTGGCCTGGTTCAGCGCCTGCACCACCTTGCCGTTCTGCTGGGCCAGCAGTACCCGCCGCCGATGCAGGTCCACCCCGCGCACCGGTTCGAGCATCTCCGCCTTGAGCCGGAGCAGGGTCTCCAGTTCGCCATAGAGCGCGGACAGATTCTGCCGCACCGGCTGGTGGGCGAACAGCGCGCACCAGAGTACCGAGAGCAGGCCGTACCACAGCGCCCCGGCCAGCAGGTGCGCCGGCTCGTACCACAATGGCACCTGGGTACCCAGCCGCTGATCCACGCCGATCATGGCGTAGATCGACAGGATCACCGTGGCCTGGGCGATGGACGCGTAGCGCTCGCCGATGGCGCCGAGCATCGTCAGGCTGAAGGTGGCCAGGCCCAGGCCCACCACGAAGATCCAGGGATAGGGAAACAGCAGTTCGACCGCGAAGGCGGCAACCGCGAAACACAGCAGCGTGACCACCAGCGACTTGAGACGGCCCAGCCAGCTGTCGTCGGTTTCCGCCAGGGCGCTGGCGATGATGCCGAGAAACACCGGCGACAGGGCGCGCAGGTCACCCAGCGACCAGCAGACGGCCATGGCGCCGCTCAGGGCGACAAAGACGCGAACGCCATAGCTGGCCTTTTCGTGCGCCCAGAGCTGGCGCAAAGACACTCCAAACACAGTCATGACGGGAGAGCGAGCCTCGTGTTTTCGCGCTTGATGCGAACCTTAGCATTGCGACGTCGCAAGTGGCGTCCGAGACAGCCTTTCCCGCACTTTTTTACCGGCGAAAAAAAGCCCGGCATCCGCCGGGCTCCTTCTACCTCCCAGGTCAGGCCACTTCGCTGGGATCCATCCCCAGTCCCTTGGCGATACCCATGCCATAGGCAGGATCGGCCTTGAGGAAGTGACCGATCTGCCGCAGCTGGACATCCCGGGTCACCGAAGCCATGGCACCGACGATATTGTCGATCAGCAACGCCTGCTGGTCCGCGTTCATCAGGCGGAACAGCGCACCGGCCTGACTGTAGTAATCCTCGTCCACCCGGTGGTCGTAGCGATCGGCCGGACCGGCGAAATTCAGTGCCGGCTCGCGATACTGCGGCGCCTGCCTGGGCGTATGGCCATAGCTGTTGGGCTCGTAGTTCGGCTGGGAACCGCCATTGCCATCGAATCTCATGGCCCCGTCACGCTGGTTGTTGGCATAGGGACAGCGCGGCGCATTGACCGGCAACTGCTGGTAGTTGGTTCCCACCCGATAGCGCTGGGCATCGGCATAGGCGAACACCCGTCCCTGCAGCATGCGGTCCGGCGACAGGCCGATGCCCGGCACCACGTTGCTTGGCGCGAAGGACGCCTGCTCCACCTCGGCGAAGTAGTTCTGCGGATTGCGATTGAGCTCCAGCAGGCCAACCTCCTGCAAGGGATAGTCCTGCTGTGACCAGACCTTGGTCACGTCGAAGGGATTTTCGGCGCGACCGGCCGCTTCCTGCTCGCTCATCACCTGGATGCACAGCTTCCAGCGCGGGAATTCGCCGCGTTCGATGGCCTGGAACAGGTCGCGCTGGCTGTAGTCCGGATCGCTCCCGGCCAGACGTGCGGCCTCGGTCGGCGCCAGGTTCCTGATCCCCTGCTGGCTCTTGAAGTGAAACTTCACGAAGTGCCGGTCGCCCTGGGCATTGATCAGGCTGAAGGTATGGCTGCCGAATCCATGCATGAAGCGATAGCCATCCGGAATGCCGCGATCGGAAAACAGGATGGTCACCTGATGCAGCGATTCCGGCGACAGCGACCAGAAGTCCCACATCATCTGCGGACTTTTCAGATTGCTCCAGGGATCGCGCTTCTGGGTGTGGATGAAGTCGGGAAACTTGAGCGGATCGCGGATGAAGAACACCGGGGTGTTGTTGCCGACGATGTCCCAGTTGCCTTCCTCGGTGTAGAACTTGAGGGCGAAGCCACGCGGATCGCGCTCGGTATCCGCCGAGCCGCGCTCACCGCCCACGGTGGAAAAGCGCAGGATGGTCTCGGTTTGCTTGCCGACGCTGGCGAACAGCTTGGCGCTGGAGAGGTGGGTGATGTCCTGGGTGACGGTAAAGGTGCCATAGGCCGCGGAACCCTTGGCGTGCACGCGTCGCTCGGGAATGACCTCACGATTGAAGTGGGCCAGCTTCTCGATCAGATGGAAGTCGTCGAGCATCAGCGGACCGCGTGGGCCGGCGGTACGGGAATTCTGGTTGTCGGCCACCGGAATGCCGCTGGCGGTGGTGAGGATCTTGGTATCGGTCACAGGCTGTCTCCCTTTGCATAGTGCTTGCTGATAGCGTGGGAGAAGTATCGCCAAGGCAATACTTTAGGACTAATTTATTGATCCTAGCATCCTGATAGAAAATACAAGTCGACAGAGACTGCCTGGAGTCCGGCCAAACGGCAGGCATGAAAAAGCCGGGCAAGAGCCCGGCCTTTTCCAGAACAGCGCTACTTATTCAGCAGCTTGTTCTACGGTGCCGCCGACCGGACGGTCGATCAGCTCGACGTACGCCATGGGCGCATTGTCGCCAGCGCGGAAGCCGCACTTCAGAATACGCAGGTAGCCACCCGGACGGTTGGCATAGCGCTTGCCCAGGTCGTTGAACAGCTTGCCAACGGCAGCTTTCGAACGAGTGCGGTCGAAAGCCAGACGACGGTTGGCGACGCTGTCTTCCTTGGCCAGGGTGATCAGCGGCTCGGCAACGCGGCGCAGTTCCTTGGCTTTCGGCAGGGTAGTTTTGATCAGCTCGTGCTCGAACAGCGACACAGCCATGTTCTGGAACATGGCCTTGCGATGTGCGCTCGTGCGGCTCAGATGACGACCACTTTTACGATGACGCATGATTGAAATTCCTTCCCAAACTATCGTTCGGTGAACAATGACGATCAGGCAGTAGCCTTGTCGTCCTTCTTAAGGCTTGCAGGGGGCCAGTTGTCCAGGCGCATACCGAGCGACAGACCACGCGAGGCCAGAACGTCCTTGATTTCGGTCAGGGACTTCTTGCCCAGGTTCGGGGTCTTGAGCAGCTCCACTTCGGTACGCTGAATCAGGTCACCGATGTAGTAGATGTTCTCCGCCTTGAGGCAGTTGGCCGAACGAACGGTCAGTTCCAGATCGTCCACCGGACGCAGCAAGATCGGATCGATCTCGTCTTCCTGCTCGACCACGACCGGCTCGCTGTCGCCCTTGAGGTCGACGAAGGCTGCCAGCTGCTGCTGCAGGATAGTGGCGGCACGACGGATGGCTTCTTCCGGATCCAGGGTACCGTTGGTTTCCAGGTCAAGCACGAGCTTGTCCAGGTTGGTACGCTGTTCGACCCGGGCGTTTTCCACCACATAGGCCACGCGACGAACCGGGCTGAACGTAGCATCGAGCTGAAGACGACCGATTGCGCGGGTTTCGTCTTCTTCGCTCTGACGCGCATCGGCGGGCTCATAGCCACGACCGCGAGCGATTTTCAGCTTCATGTTCAGCGAACCGTTGTCCGCCAGGTGGGCGATGACGTGATCGCCGTTGACGATCTCGACGTCGTGATCGACCTGAATGTCAGAGGCCAGAACCGGCCCCTGACCTTTCTTGCTCAGGCTCAGGGTGACTTCGTCACGGCCGTGCAACTTGATGGCCAGACCCTTGAGATTGAGCAGGATCTCGATCACGTCTTCCTGCACGCCTTCGATGGCGCTGTACTCGTGCAGAACACCGTCGATCTCTGCTTCGACTACCGCGCAGCCAGGCATGGAGGACAACAGGATACGCCGTAGCGCGTTGCCCAAGGTATGGCCGAAACCACGCTCGAGAGGCTCGAGGGTGATCTTGGCACGGGTCTGACTAACCGCCTGCACATCGATATGGCGGGGGGTCAGGAACTCATTTACCGAACTCTGCATGGATGCACCTACTTTCTAGCCCTTACTTGGAGTAGAGCTCGACAATCAGGTTTTCGTTGATGTCGGCGGAGAGATCACCACGGGCCGGCACGCTCTTGAAGGTGCCTTCCTTTTTCTCGGTGCTCACTTCGACCCACTCAACCCGGCCACGCTGGCCGCACAGCTCGAGAGCTTGAGCGATACGCAGCTGGTTTTTGGCCTTTTCACGGACCGCGACGACGTCGCCGACCTTGACCTGATAGGAGGGAATGTTGACGGTCTGACCGTTGACGGTGATCGACTTGTGGGAGACCAGCTGGCGCGATTCAGCGCGAGTGGCACCGAAGCCCATGCGATACACCACGTTGTCCAGACGGCATTCGAGCAGTTGCAGCAGGTTTTCACCGGTAGCGCCCTTGCGACGGGCAGCTTCCTGGTAGTAACCGGCGAACTGACGCTCGAGGACGCCATAGATACGGCGGACTTTCTGCTTTTCACGCAGCTGCAGACCGTAGTCGGACAGACGACCGCGACGCTGACCATGCTGGCCAGGAACGGTTTCCAGCTTGCACTTCGAGTCGAGGGCACGAGCGCCGCTCTTCAGGAAGAGGTCAGTGCCTTCGCGGCGGGACAGTTTGCACTTGGGACCAATGTAACGAGCCATTTCTCACTGTCTCCTATTACACGCGACGCTTCTTCGGCGGACGGCACCCGTTATGCGGGATAGGCGTCACGTCGGTGATGCTGGCGATCTTGTAACCACAGGCATTCAGGGCGCGAACAGCGGACTCACGGCCGGGGCCGGGACCTTTGACGTTCACGTCCAGATTCTTCAGACCATATTCCAGAGCGGCTTGGCCGGCACGTTCGGCTGCAATCTGGGCAGCGAACGGGGTGCTCTTACGGGAGCCACGGAAGCCGGAGCCACCGGAGGTCGCCCAGGACAATGCATTGCCCTGACGATCGGTGATGGTCACGATGGTGTTGTTGAAAGACGCATGGATGTGGGCGATGCCATCAACCACTGTCTTTTTGACTTTCTTACGAGGACGAGCAGCAGGTTTTGCCATGACTAGATTCCTGTCGATTCGCGGATGCGATTACTTGCGGATCGGCTTGCGCGGGCCCTTGCGGGTACGGGCATTGGTCTTGGTGCGCTGACCACGGACCGGCAGACCACGGCGGTGACGCAGACCGCGGTAGCAACCCAGATCCATCAGGCGCTTGATGTTCATGTTGATTTCGCGGCGCAGGTCACCCTCGGTGAGGATTTTGGCGACCTCGTTACGCAGCTGATCGACCTGCTCGTCGCTCAGTTCTTTGATCTTGGCGGTCGGCTGGATGCCGGTGGCCGCGCAGATCTTCTGAGAGGTGGTGCGACCGACACCATAGATGTAGGTCAGCGAGATAACAGTGTGTTTGTTATCTGGAATGTTGACGCCTGCAATACGGGCCATTCAGAAAAACTCCAATTGACAGCTACCGACGCCCCGGAAGCCAAGAAAAGGGCGCGCGATATTAACGCTGTAGGAACAAATGATCAACCCGGCAGCACACTAGCTGCCGGGTTAGACGCGTGATTCACACTCAGCCTTGGCGCTGCTTGTGACGCGGTTCAGCGCTGCAGATCACTCGCACGACGCCTTCGCGGCGAATGATCTTGCAGTTACGGCACAGCTTCTTGACCGATGCACGAACTTTCATGACAACTCCTCTAACCTTACGGGTAACGGATCAGCGCATCATGCCGCCGCCGTAGCCCTTCAGGTTGGCTTTCTTCATCAGGGACTCGTATTGATGAGATACGAGATGGGATTGGACCTGAGACATGAAGTCCATGACCACTACCACCACGATCAGCAACGACGTCCCACCGAGATAGAACGGCACGTTCGCCGCGACCACCAGGAACTGGGGCAACAAGCACACCGCCGTCATGTACAGGGCACCGAACATGGTCAGTCGGGTCAGCACGCCATCGATATAGCGTGCGGACTGCTCACCAGGACGAATACCCGGGATGAACGCTCCGGATTTCTTCAGGTTCTCGGCCACGTCCTTGGGGTTGAACATCAGCGCCGTATAGAAGAAGCAGAAGAAGATGATCCCTGCACTAAACAGCAAGATGTTCAGCGGCTGACCGGGGGCGATGGCCTGAGCCACGTCCTGCAACCAGCCGAGACCTTCGGACTGACCGAACCACGAACCGAGCGATGCCGGGAACAGCAGGATGCTGCTGGCGAAGATCGCCGGGATGACCCCGGCCATGTTCACCTTGAGCGGCAGATGGCTGTTCTGCGCCGCGAAGACCTTGCGGCCCTGCTGACGCTTGGCGTAGTGCACGGCAATGCGACGCTGCCCACGCTCGATGAACACCACGAAGGCGATGATGGCAACCGCCACCACACCCACCATGATCAGCGCGAAGATGTTGATATCGCCCTGCCGTGCCGACTCGAAGGACTGCCCGATGGCGCGGGGCAAGCCCGCGACGATACCGGCGAAGATCAGCATCGAGATGCCATTGCCGATACCGCGCTCGGTGATCTGCTCACCCAGCCACATCATGAACAGCGCGCCGGCGACAAACGTGGTGACAGCGACGAAATAGAAGCTGAAGCCCACGCTGAACGCGACGCCCTGACTGGCGAGTCCTACCGACATCCCGGTGGCCTGAACGAGCGCCAGAACCAGCGTGCCGTAACGGGTGTACTGGCTGATCTTGCGACGACCAGACTCACCCTCTTTCTTCAATTGCTCCAGCTGTGGGGTGATCGCGGTAAGCAGCTGCATGATGATCGAGGCCGAGATGTACGGCATGATCCCCAGTGCAAAGATGCTCATCCGCTCCAGCGCACCGCCAGAGAACATGTTGAAGAGGCTAAGAATGGTCCCCTCGTTCTGCCTGAACAGTGCGGCCAGCTGATCGGGATTGATACCCGGAACAGGGATGTGCGCACCGATCCTGTAGACGATGATCGCCAGGAACAGGAATCGGAGGCGGGTCCACAGCTCGGACATACCACCGGTCTTGCTGAGCGCAGAGAGAGCACCTTGCTTAGCCATTTATTCCTCGATCTTGCCGCCAGCTGCTTCGATGGCTGCACGTGCGCCCTTGGTGGCACGAATGCCCTTCAGGGTGACGGCACGAGTGACGTCGCCGGACAGCACAACCTTGACACGCTTGATGTCGCGGCTGATCACATTGGCGTCTTTCAGCGCCTGCAGATCGACCACATCGACATCGACCTTGGCCAGCTCGGAGGTACGAACCTCGGCACGGTCCAGGGCTTTCAGCGAGACGAAGCCGAACTTCGGCAGACGACGGTGCAGCGGCTGCTGGCCACCCTCGAAACCGGGGGCAACCTTGCCACCGGAACGGGAGGTCAGACCCTTGTGGCCGCGGCCACCGGTCTTGCCCAGGCCGCTACCGATACCACGACCGGGACGCAGCTTCTCGCGGCGAGCGCCGGGAGCGGAACGCAGATCATTCAGTTTCATGACTTAACCCTCCACACGCAGAAGGTAGTAGGCCTTGTTGATCATGCCGCGATTTTCAGGGGTGTCCTGAACTTCGACGGTGTGACCGATGCGACGCAGGCCGAGACCCTTGACGCAAGCCTTGTGATTGGCCAGACGGCCGTGGACGCTCTTGATCAGCGTGACCTTGACGGTTGCGTTAGCCATGATCAGAGAATCTCCTCGACGCTCTTGCCACGCTTGGCAGCAACAGCTTCCGGCGCCTGCATGTGCTTGAGACCTTCAAAGGTCGCGTACACAACGTTTACCGGGTTGGTGGAGCCGTAGCACTTGGCCAGGACGTTCTGCACACCAGCGACTTCCAGGACGGCGCGCATGGCACCACCGGCGATGATGCCGGTACCGTCGGAAGCGGGCTGCATGTACACCTTGGAGGCGCCATGGGCGGCCTTGACCGGGTACTGCAGGGTGGTGCCGTTCAGATCCACCTGGATCATGTTGCGGCGAGCAGCTTCCATAGCCTTCTGGATGGCGGCAGGCACTTCACGGGCCTTGCCACGGCCGAAGCCAACGCGGCCTTTGCCATCGCCAACCACGGTCAGAGCGGTGAAGGCGAAGATACGGCCGCCTTTCACGGTTTTGGCTACGCGGTTAACTTGAACCAGCTTCTCGATATAGCCTTCGTCGCGCTTTTGATCGTTATTTGCCATGACTTAGAACTCCAGCCCGCCTTCACGAGCAGCGTCGGCCAGCGCTTTGACGCGACCATGGTACTTGAAGCCAGAACGATCAAAGGCCACCTGGGTAACGCCAGCGGCCTTGGCACGCTCGGCGACCAGCAGACCAACTTTCTTGGCCGCCTCGACGTTGCTGGTAGCGCTTTCGCGCAGTTCTTTGTCCAGCGTAGAAGCGCTGGCCAGGACCTTGCTGCCATCGGCCGCGATGACCTGGGCATAGATGTGCTGGGAAGAGCGGTACACGCACAGACGGACCACTTCCAGCTCGCGCATCTTCAGGCGAGCCTTGCGAGCGCGACGCAGTCGGGTTTCTTTCTTGACGGTCATTTGCTATGCCCTACTTTTTCTTGGCTTCTTTACGGTGGACGACTTCGTCGGCATACCGTACACCCTTGCCCTTGTAAGGCTCCGGCGGACGGAAACCACGAATCTCAGCCGCAACCTGGCCGACCAGCTGCTTGTCGATACCCTTGATCAGGATTTCGGTCTGGTTGGGGGTTTCTGCGGTGATGCCTTGCGGCAGGTCGTAGTCCACAGGGTGAGAGAAGCCCAGAGCGAGGTTCAGCACCTGACCTTTGGCCTGGGCCTTGTAGCCCACACCGACCAGTTGCAGCTTGCGCTCGAAGCCCTGGCTGACGCCGACCACCATGTTGTTGACCAGGGCACGGGTAGTGCCGGCCATCGCACGGGTCTGCTGATCGCCATTGCGAGCAGCGAAACGCAGCTCACCGGACTCTTGAGTGACTTCAACGGACGGATGGACCTTCAGTTCCAGAGCGCCCTTGGCACCCTTGATCGAAAGAGCCTGACCGGCCAGATTAACTTCGACGCCTGCAGGCAGTCTTACCGGGTTTTTAGCAACGCGAGACATGCTGATTCCCCTTAGAAGACTGTGCAGAGCACTTCGCCGCCAACACCAGCAGCACGGGCCGCGCGATCAGTCATCACACCTTTGTTGGTGGAAACGATCGACACACCCAGACCGCCACGCACTTTCGGCAGCTGGTCAACGGCTTTGTACTGGCGCAGACCGGGACGGCTGCTACGCTTCAGCTCTTCGATGACAGGCTTGCCTTCAAAGTACTTCAGCTCGATGGACAGCGACGGCTTGGATTCCGCGCTGACCTGAAAATCCGCGATGTAACCTTCGTCCTTGAGGACTTTGGCAACGGCAGCCTTCAGCTTGGAAGAAGGCATGCTCACAACGGCCTTTTCAGCCATCTGGGCATTACGGATACGAGTTAGCATGTCTGCTAACGGGTCCTGCATACTCATGGGCTATTAGCTCCTAATACAGAAATTGAGCCTACCGGCTCTCAAAATCACCCCTCGGCAATAGGCCGATTCGGGCGAGCCGAGCATTCTAGACATCGGCCTGAAACGAATCAAGCCCCAAAAGGGGCTTGATTCAATTACCGCGATGAAAGGCGCGAGCTGTTACCAGCTGGCCTTCACCAGGCCGGGCACGTCACCGCGCATGGCTGCTTCACGCAGCTTGATGCGGGACAGACCGAACTTGCGGTACACGCCGTGCGGACGACCGGTCAGGCGGCAGCGGTTACGCATGCGACTGGCGCTGGCGTCACGGGGCTGCTTCTGCAGGGCGACCTGGGCATTCCAACGATCCTCGGGGGAGGCGTTGACATTACCGATGGTCGCCTTCAGCTCGGCGCGCTTCTTGGCGTACTTGGCAACCGTCTGCTGACGCTTCAGCTCGCGGTTAATCATGCTTTGCTTAGCCATCTGAAGACCTCAATCAGTTACGGAACGGGAAGTTGAACGCGCGCAGCAGCGCACGGCCTTCCTCGTCGGTACGAGCGGTGGTGGTCAGGGTGATGTCCATACCACGCAGCGCATCGATCTTGTCGTAATCGATTTCCGGGAAGATGATCTGCTCTTTCACGCCCATGCTGTAGTTGCCGCGACCATCGAAGGACTTGGCATTCAGGCCGCGGAAGTCACGCACGCGCGGCAGGGAGATGGACAGCAGACGATCCAGGAATTCATACATGCGATCGCTACGCAGGGTCACCTTGACGCCGATCGGCCAGCCTTCGCGGATCTTGAAGCCAGCAATGGAATTGCGGGCATAAGTCACGACCGGCTTTTGACCAGCGATCTTTTCCAGGTCAGCTACAGCGTTGTCGATGATTTTCTTGTCACCGACTGCTTCGCCCAGACCCATGTTCAAGGTGATCTTGGTGATGCGCGGAACTTCCATCACGTTACCCAGCTGAAGCTGCTCTTTCAGCTTGGGCGCGATTTCCTTCCGATAAATCTCTTTCAATCGAGCCATGGTGATCTACCTAGCAGCTTCAGGCCTGGACCGCTTTTTGGGTCGACTTGAAGATACGAATCTTCTTGCCGTCTTCGACTTTGAAACCAACGCGGTCAGCCTTGTTGGTCTCGGAGTTGAAAATGGCAACGTTGGAGACATGCAGAGGGGCTTCTTTCTCTACGATGCCACCCTGAACACCCAGCATGGGGTTGGGCTTGGTGTGGCGCTTGATCAGGTTGACCCCACCAACGACCAGACGGTCATCGGCGAGCACCTTCAGCACCTTGCCACGCTTGCCCTTGTCCTTGCCGGCAATGACGATTACCTCGTCGTCACGACGAATCTTTTGCATGTCGGCTACTCCTTACAGCACTTCGGGGGCAAGGGAGACGATCTTCATGAACTTCTCGGAGCGAAGTTCACGGGTCACCGGCCCAAAGATACGGGTGCCAATCGGCTCTTGCTTGTTGTTCAGCAGAACCGCGGCGTTGCCGTCGAAGCGGATGATGGAACCGTCGGTGCGGCGGACGCCGTGCTTGGTACGCACGACGACTGCAGTCATCACCTGACCTTTCTTCACCTTGCCGCGCGGAATTGCTTCCTTGACGGTGACTTTGATGATATCGCCAATGCCGGCGTAACGGCGGTGGGAACCGCCGAGCACCTTGATGCACATCACGCGACGAGCGCCGCTGTTGTCGGCGACGTCAAGCATGGATTGAGTCTGGATCATGGCTCTCTACCCTTATACCTGAACGGCGCGCTCGACGACGTCAACCAGGGTCCACGCCTTGGTCTTGGCCAGCGGGCGGGTTTCGCGAATGGTGACCAGGTCACCAATGCGGCACTGATTGGTTTCGTCGTGAGCGTGCAGCTTGGTGGAACGCTTCACGTATTTGCCGTAGATCGGGTGCTTGACGCGACGCTCGATCAGTACGGTGACGGTTTTGTCCATCTTGTCGCTGACCACTCGGCCGGTCAGCGTACGGACAGTTTTTTCAGCTTCAGCCATGATCACTTACCTGCCTGCTGGTTCAGCACAGTCTTGACGCGAGCGATGTCGCGCTTCACTTGCGAGAGCATGTGAGACTGACCCAACTGGCCAGTTGCCTTCTGCATACGCAGATTGAACTGGTCACGCAGCAGGTTGAGAAGCTGCTCGTTCAGCTCCTCTACGGATTTCTCACGCAAATCTTTCGCTTTCATCACATCACCGTCCGCTTAACAAAGGAGGTTTCGAGCGGAAGCTTGGCAGCGGCCAGGGCAAATGCCTGACGAGCCAGATCCTCGGAAACACCCTCGATCTCGTACAGGACCTTGCCCGGCTGGATCTGGGCTACCCAGTACTCGACACTACCCTTACCTTTACCCATCCGCACTTCGAGAGGCTTCTTGGTGACAGGCTTGTCAGGGAAGACGCGGATCCAGATCTTGCCGCCACGCTTCACGTGACGGGTCAGCGCACGACGTGCGGATTCGATCTGGCGAGCGGTCAGACGGCCACGGCCGACAGCCTTCAGCGCGTACTCGCCGAAGCTGACCTTGCTACCGCGATGAGCCAGACCACGGTTGTGGCCGGTCATCTGCTTGCGGAATTTTGTACGCTTGGGTTGCAGCATGTTGCGTACTCCTTACTTAGCAGCAGCTTTTTTGCGCGGAGCCGGGGCGACGGGCTTGAGCTCTTCCTGGCGGCCACCAATGACCTCACCCTTGAAGATCCAGACCTTCACACCGATCACACCGTAAGTGGTGTGAGCTTCCGCAGTGGCGTAGTCGATATCGGCACGCAGGGTGTGCAGGGGCACACGACCTTCGCGATACCACTCGGTACGGGCGATTTCAGCACCGCCCAGACGACCGCTCACCTGAATCTTGATGCCTTTGGCACCAATGCGGATCGCGTTCTGCACGGCGCGCTTCATGGCACGACGGAACATCACACGACGCTCAAGCTGCTGCGCAACACTCTGCGCAACCAGGGCACCGTCGAGCTCCGGCTTGCGGATCTCTTCGATGTTGATGTGCACAGGCACACCCATTCTTGCGGTCAGGTCCTGACGCAGCTTCTCGACATCCTCACCTTTCTTGCCGATCACGATACCGGGACGGGCGGTGTGGATGGTGATGCGTGCGGTTTGAGCCGGGCGATGAATATCGATACGGCTTACGGACGCGCTTTTTAGTTTGTCCTGGAGGTACTCACGAACCTTCAGGTCGGCCAGCAGATAGTCCGCATAAGTGCGCTTATCCGCGTACCAGACCGAAGTGTGCTCCTTGACGATACCCAGGCGAATGCCATTGGGATGTACTTTCTGACCCATCTGATCGACTCCGTTACTTGTCCGCAACCTTGACCGTGATATGGCAAGACCGCTTCACGATGCGATCAGCACGACCTTTGGCACGCGGCATGATGCGCTTGAGCGAACGACCTTCGTTTACGAAGACAGTGGAAACCTTCAGGTCGTCCACGTCGGCGCCTTCATTGTGCTCGGCGTTGGCAACAGCCGACTCCAGCACCTTCTTCATGATTTCAGCGGCTTTCTTGCTGCTGAAAGTCAACAGGTTGAGCGCTTCGCCCACCTTCTTCCCGCGGATCTGGTCGGCGACCAAGCGGGCTTTCTGGGCGGAGATACGAGCGCCCGACAGCTTAGCGGCTACTTCCATCTTCCTTACCCCTTAACGCTTGGCTTTCTTGTCAGCCGCATGACCGCGATAGGTGCGGGTAGCAGCAAACTCGCCGAGTTTGTGGCCGACCATGTCTTCGTTCACCAGAACGGGGACATGTTGACGACCGTTGTGCACAGCGATGGTCAGACCGACCATCTGCGGCAGGATCATCGAACGACGCGACCAGGTCTTGATCGGTTTGCGTTCGTTCTTTTCCACCGCGACTTCGATCTTCTTCAACAGGTGAAGATCGATAAAAGGACCTTTCTTCAGAGAACGGGGCACAGTCGAATCCTCTACTGATTACTTGCCGCGACGGACAATCATCTTGTCGGTACGCTTGTTGGAGCGCGTCTTGAGACCCTTGGTCTTGACGCCCCATGGCGAAACCGGATGACGGCCACCGGAAGTACGACCTTCACCACCACCATGCGGGTGATCGACCGGGTTCATGGCAACACCACGAACGGTCGGACGCACACCACGCCAGCGGGTGGCACCGGCCTTACCCAGCGAACGCAGGCTGTGCTCACCGTTGGACACTTCGCCCAGGGTGGCACGGCACTCGGACAGCACCTTGCGCATTTCACCGCTGCGCAGGCGCACGGTGACGTAGGCGCCTTCACGGGCGACCAGCTGAGCGGAGGTACCCGCGGAGCGAGCGATCTGAGCGCCTTTGCCAGGCTTCAGCTCGATACCGTGGATGGTGCTACCGACCGGCACGTTACGCAGCGGCAGGTTGTTGCCAGCCTTGATGGGCGCGCCAGCGCCGGACAGCAGCTGGTCACCGGCAGCAACGCCCTTGGGGGCGATGATGTAGCGACGCTCGCCATCGGCGTACTTCAGCAGAGCGATGTGTGCAGTACGGTTCGGATCGTATTCGATACGCTCAACGACGGCAGGGATGCCATCCTTGTTGCGACGGAAATCGACCAGACGGTAGTGCTGCTTGTGACCACCGCCGATGTGACGAGTGGTGATACGACCATTGTTGTTACGGCCGCCGGACTTGCTCTTCTTCTCCAGCAAAGGAGCGTAAGGCGCGCCCTTGTGCAGATCAGAGTTGACCACCTTGACCACAAAGCGGCGGCCAGCGGAGGTCGGCTTGCATTTTACGATTGCCATGATGCCCCCTGATTACTCGGCGCTGCTGGAAAAGTCGAGATCCTGGCCCGGCTGGAGCGCGATGTACGCTTTTTTCCAGTCGTTACGCTTGCCCAGACCACGAGCGGTACGCTTGGTCTTGCCCTGGACGTTCAGGGTGCTGACGCTGCGAACCTTGACCTCGAACAGCTGTTCGACGGCCTTCTTGATTTCCAGCTTGGTTGCATCGGTGGCAACCTTGAATACGAACTGCTTCTGGCTGTCCGCCAGCATGGTGGCCTTCTCGGAGATGTGCGGGCCAAGCAGCACTTTGAATACGCGTTCCTGGTTCATGCCAGCAGCTCCTCGAATTTCTTCACGGCGGACACAGTGACCAGCACCTTGTCGTAGGCGATCAGGCTGACCGGGTCGGAACCCTGGACATCACGCACGTCGACGAAAGGCAGGTTGCGGGCGGCCAGATACAGATTCTGGTCGACAGCGTCGGTCACGATCAGCACGTCGCTCAGGCCCAGGCCGTCCAGCTTGCTGACCAGGGTCTTGGTCTTGGGCGCGTCGACGGCGAAGTCGTCAACCACGACCAGACGATCCAGACGGACCAGCTCGGCGAGGATGGAGCGCAGTGCAGCGCGGTACATCTTCTTGTTCAGCTTCTGGCTGTGATCCTGGGGCTTGGCTGCGAAAGCCACGCCACCGGAGCGCCAGATGGGGCTGCGGATGGTACCGGCACGGGCACGACCGCTGCCCTTCTGACGCCAGGGCTTCTTGCCGCCGCCACGGACTTCGGAACGGGTCTTCTGGGCACGGGTGCCCTGACGACCGCCAGCCATGTAGGCCACGACTGCCTGGTGAACCAGGGTCTCGTTGAATTCACCGCCGAAGGTGTGCTCAGAGACTTCGATAGCTTGAGAGCCATTCACATTGAGTTGCATGTTCTCTCTCCTCTCAACCACGGGCCTTGACAGCGGGACGCACGATCACGTCACCACCCGGCGCGCCGGGGACGGCACCCTTGACCAGCAGCAGGTTGCGCTCGGCGTCTACACGCACGACTTCCAGCGACTGAACGGTTACACGCTCCGCACCCAGGTGACCGGACATTTTCTTGCCCTTGAACACTCGACCAGGAGTCTGGCACTGGCCGATGGAACCAGGTGCACGGTGGGAAACGGAGTTACCGTGGGTGTTGTCCTGACCACGGAAGTTCCAGCGCTTGATGGTACCGGCGTAGCCCTTACCTTTGGACTGACCAGTGACATCAACCATCTGACCGGCTTCGAACAGAGCTACGGTAACTTCGTCACCTGCCTTGTACTCACCGTCTTCCAGGCGGAATTCGAGGACGCTACGACCAGCAGCAACGCTGGCCTTGGCGAAGTGACCGGCTTGCGCCTTGGTCACGCGGGAAGCACGACGCTCGCCCACGGTTACCTGAATGGCGCGATAGCCATCGGTTTCTTCGCTCTTGAATTGGGTTACGCGATTCGGCTCGATCTCAATGACCGTGACCGGAACGGAAACGCCTTCTTCGGTGAAAACGCGGGTCATACCGCATTTACGACCGACTAAACCAATCGTCATGTTGAGAACCTCTTGAGTGTACGGGGCTTTCACCCGCTATGGCCGCCCATTTCAGAGCGTTACACGACTGAAACCTTGACGGTCTCAGCCGAGGCTGATTTGCACTTCAACGCCAGCGGCGAGATCGAGCTTCATCAGCGCATCGACGGTCTTGTCGGTGGGCTGAACGATGTCGAGCACACGCTTGTGGGTACGAATTTCGTACTGGTCACGAGCGTCCTTGTTGACGTGCGGAGAAATCAGCACTGTGTAACGTTCCTTGCGGGTAGGCAGAGGAATCGGACCACGCACCTGAGCACCAGTACGTTTCGCAGTTTCTACGATTTCCTGGGTGGATTGATCGATCAGGCGATGATCAAAAGCCTTCAACCGAATACGGATTTGTTGATTTTGCATTTGACCTCAGACTCCAAGCTTTCCTCTCGGACAAAAAGGTGCCCGATTAAAGGAGGCGCAATTCTAAGGATGTCGCCAGCGGCTGTCAAGAACGCCTCTTTTGCCATCTGTCAATTTCACCAGGCAAGAAAAAAGGCCCCTAGGGGCCTTTTTTCGTTTCAGATCAATCGATTACTCGATGATCTTGGCAACCACGCCGGCGCCGACGGTACGACCGCCTTCACGGATGGCGAAACGCAGGCCGTCTTCCATCGCGATCGGAGCGATCAGGGTGACAACCATCTTGATGTTGTCGCCCGGCATCACCATCTCGACGCCTTCCGGCAGCTCGCAGTTACCGGTCACGTCGGTGGTGCGGAAGTAGAACTGCGGACGGTAGCCCTTGAAGAACGGGGTGTGACGACCGCCTTCTTCCTTGGACAGCACGTACACTTCGCACTCGAACTTGGTGTGCGGCTTGATGGTGTTCGGCTTGGCCAGAACCTGGCCACGCTCCACGTCTTCACGCTTGGTGCCACGCAGCAGCACGCCGACGTTCTCGCCAGCACGGCCTTCGTCCAGCAGCTTGCGGAACATTTCAACGCCGGTGCAGGTGGTCTTGACGGTGGCCTTGATGCCCACGATCTCGACTTCTTCCTGGATGCGGACGATGCCACGCTCGACACGACCGGTTACCACGGTGCCGCGACCGGAGATCGAGAACACGTCTTCGATCGGCATCAGGAACGGCTTGTCGATGGCACGCTCGGGCTCGGGGATGTACGAGTCCAGGGTCTCGACCAGCTTGCGCACGGCAGAGGTACCCATTTCGTTGTCGTCGTTGCCGTTCAGCGCCATCAGCGCGGAGCCGATCACGATCGGGGTGTCGTCGCCCGGGAAGTCGTAGGTGTTCAGCAGATCGCGAACTTCCATCTCGACCAGCTCCAGCAGCTCGGCGTCGTCAACCATGTCGGCCTTGTTCAGGAACACGACGATGTAGGGAACGCCCACCTGGCGGGACAGCAGGATGTGCTCGCGGGTCTGCGGCATGGGGCCGTCAGCAGCCGAGCAAACCAGGATCGCGCCGTCCATCTGGGCAGCACCGGTGATCATGTTCTTCACGTAGTCGGCGTGGCCGGGGCAGTCGACGTGCGCGTAGTGACGGATCGCCGAGTCGTACTCAACGTGGGAGGTGTTGATGGTGATACCGCGAGCCTTTTCTTCCGGCGCGTTGTCGATCTGGTCGAAACCACGAGCGGAACCGCCCCAGGTGTCGGCACAGACCTTGGTCAGCGCAGCGGTCAGAGTGGTCTTGCCATGGTCGACGTGACCGATGGTGCCCACGTTCAGGTGCGGTTTGTTACGTTC
>NZ_JAQZAD010000016.1:0-17674 GCF_028640935.1 Pseudomonas sp. SHLD1 | reverse complement strand
GAACGTAACAAACCGCACCTGAACGTGGGCACCATCGGTCACGTCGACCATGGCAAGACCACTCTGACCGCTGCGCTGACCAAGGTCTGTGCCGACACCTGGGGCGGTTCCGCTCGTGGTTTCGACCAGATCGACAACGCGCCGGAAGAAAAGGCTCGCGGTATCACCATCAACACCTCCCACGTTGAGTACGACTCGGCGATCCGTCACTACGCGCACGTCGACTGCCCCGGCCACGCCGACTACGTGAAGAACATGATCACCGGTGCTGCCCAGATGGACGGCGCGATCCTGGTTTGCTCGGCTGCTGACGGCCCCATGCCGCAGACCCGCGAGCACATCCTGCTGTCCCGCCAGGTGGGCGTTCCCTACATCGTCGTGTTCCTGAACAAGGCCGACATGGTTGACGACGCCGAGCTGCTGGAGCTGGTCGAGATGGAAGTTCGCGATCTGCTGAACACCTACGACTTCCCGGGCGACGACACCCCGATCGTGATCGGCTCCGCGCTGATGGCGCTGAACGGCAACGACGACAACGAAATGGGTACCTCTGCCGTGCGCAAGCTGGTCGAGACCCTGGACTCGTACATCCCCGAGCCCGAGCGTGCCATCGACAAGCCGTTCCTGATGCCGATCGAAGACGTGTTCTCGATCTCCGGTCGCGGCACCGTGGTAACCGGTCGTGTCGAGCGTGGCATCGTCCGCATCCAGGAAGAAGTCGAGATCGTGGGCATCAAGGCCACCGTCAAGACCACCTGCACCGGCGTTGAAATGTTCCGCAAGCTGCTGGACGAAGGCCGTGCTGGCGAGAACGTCGGCGTGCTGCTGCGTGGCACCAAGCGTGAAGACGTGGAGCGTGGCCAGGTTCTGGCCAAGCCGAACACCATCAAGCCGCACACCAAGTTCGAGTGCGAAGTGTACGTGCTGTCCAAGGAAGAAGGCGGTCGTCACACCCCGTTCTTCAAGGGCTACCGTCCGCAGTTCTACTTCCGCACCACCGACGTGACCGGTAACTGCGAGCTGCCGGAAGGCGTCGAGATGGTGATGCCGGGCGACAACATCAAGATGGTTGTCACCCTGATCGCTCCGATCGCGATGGAAGACGGCCTGCGTTTCGCCATCCGTGAAGGCGGTCGTACCGTCGGCGCCGGCGTGGTTGCCAAGATCATCGAGTAATCGATTGATCTTGGTCTGTCAGGCCGGCATAATGGTCGGCCTGATTCAAGTTACAGGCCAGTAGCTCAATTGGCAGAGCGGCGGTCTCCAAAACCGCAGGTTGGGGGTTCGATTCCCTCCTGGCCTGCCAGATTCCCATCTGGCACTCCTTACAGGATTCATGCAATGAGCATCAAGGCGGAAGCCAAAGAGTCGCGCTTCGATGCGCTGAAGTGGCTGGTGGTTGTCGTTCTGGTAGCGATCGGTGTTGTTGCCAATCACTACTTCGCTGCTCAGTCCATCCTGTATCGAGTGGTAGGTCTGTTGGTGCTGGCAGCTGTCGCTGCCTTTGTTGCCCTGCAGACCGCCAAGGGGCAAGCCTTCTTCGGCTTGCTGAAAGACGCCCGTACCGAGATTCGCAAGGTTGTCTGGCCTACCCGGCAAGAGACCACTCAGACCACGCTGATCGTGGTTGCCGTGGTGCTCGTGATGGCTTTGTTGTTGTGGGGGCTCGACTCCCTGCTCGGTTGGCTGGTTTCCACGATTGTTGGTTGAAAGGGTTCGCCGTGGCTAAGCGTTGGTACGTCGTGCATGCCTACTCGGGTTACGAGAAGCATGTCATGCGTTCGTTGATCGAGCGCGTCAAGCTGCACGAAATGGAAGACGAGTTCGGCGACATTCTCGTGCCCACCGAAGAAGTGGTGGAAATGCGCAATGGCCAGAAGCGCAAGAGCGAGCGTAAGTTTTTCCCGGGATACGTCCTGGTGCAGATGGAGATGAACGAAGGGACCTGGCACCTGGTCAAGGACACTCCTCGCGTCATGGGCTTCATCGGTGGTACCGCCGACAAGCCGGCACCCATCACTGATCGTGAGGCGGACGCGATTCTGCGTCGTGTCTCCGACAGCAGCGACAAGCCCAAGCCGAAGACCCTGTTCGAAGCAGGCGAGACGGTTCGGGTGGTGGACGGTCCGTTCGCCGACTTCAACGGCGTTGTCGAGGAAGTCAATTACGAAAAGAGCCGCATCCACGTGGCGGTACTGATCTTTGGTCGGTCGACCCCTGTGGAGCTCGAGTTCAGCCAGGTCGAAAAGGTCTAGGTTGTTCGCATCCCTCACCCCGTAGCCCAGGCTGCGGGGTTTTGTCGTCACTGGGATATAGCAAGTAATTGGGGAGCCCTGCGGGGCGTCGAACCCATCATTGGAGTAGCACATGGCTAAGAAAATTCAGGCTTACATCAAGCTGCAGGTTAAGGCCGCTCAAGCCAACCCGAGCCCGCCAGTCGGTCCGGCGCTGGGTCAGCACGGCGTCAACATCATGGAATTCTGCAAGGCGTTCAACGCCCGCACCCAGGGCATGGAGCCCGGTCTGCCCACCCCGGTGATCATCACCGTGTACAGCGACCGTAGCTTCACCTTCGAAATCAAGAGCACCCCGGCCTCCGTGCTGCTCAAGAAGGCTGCTGGCATCAAGAGCGGTTCCGCTCGTCCCAACAGCCAGAAGGTCGGTACCGTCACCCGCGCCCAGCTGGAAGAGATCGCCAAAGCCAAGAATGCCGATCTCACCGCCGCCGATATGGACGCCGCCGTGCGTACCATCGCCGGTTCCGCTCGTAGCATGGGTCTGAATGTGGAGGGCGTGTAATGGCCAAGCTCACTAAGCGTCAAAAGGCTTTCGCCGAAAAAATCCAGGCTGGCAAGCAGTACGGCTTCGAAGAAGCTGCAGCCCTGCTGGCCGAGCTGTCCACCATCAAGTTCAAGGAGTCCATCGACGTCTCCGTGAACCTGGGTGTGGATCCGCGTAAATCCGACCAGGTCGTTCGTGGCGCCACCGTGCTGCCCAACGGCACTGGCAAGTCGGTTCGCGTTGCCGTGTTCACCCAGGGTGCCAACGCCGAAGCTGCGCTGGCTGCCGGTGCCGAACGAGTCGGCATGGACGACCTGGCTGCCGAGATGAAGGGCGGCGACCTGAACTACGACGTGGTCATTGCCTCGCCGGACGCCATGCGCGTTGTCGGCCAGCTGGGTCAGCTGCTCGGCCCGCGCGGTCTGATGCCCAACCCCAAGGTTGGCACCGTGACCCCGGACGTCGCTACCGCCGTCAAGAATGCCAAGGCTGGTCAGGTACGTTTCCGTACCGACAAGAACGGCATCATCCACGCTTCCGTTGGCAAGATCGATTTCGAGCCCGTGAAGCTGAAGCAGAACGTTGAAGCTCTGCTGGCCGACCTGAAGCGCCTGAAGCCCTCGACCTCCAAGGGCATCTACGTCAAGCGCATCACCCTGAGCTCCACCATGGGCCCGGGTCTGCAGATCGACCAGGCTTCCCTGGAAGCCTAAGCAAGATACAAGTCGCCGTGCCTTCGGGCGCGGCGCCAAGATTGGGGTCCCTGCCTGGCGGGGGCTGTCCAAGACCGTAGGGGACGCAGGTCTTAAACCGGGGAAACCCCAGCCTACGCAGATGGTGCTCCCGATTCGGTTACCGAGTCAGACACCAAAACGCCGCCCAGTCCATCGGGCGAAACGGTAACATCCAGGAGTTAAACCCGTGGCAATCAAACTCGAAGACAAGAAGGCTATCGTCGCTGAAGTCAACGAGGCTGCCCAAGGTGCCCTGTCCGCTGTCGTGGCCGATGCCCGTGGCGTGACTGTGGGTGCCATGACCGGACTCCGTAAAGAGGCCCGCGCGGCTGGTGTCTATGTACGTGTCGTACGTAACACCCTGCTGCGTCGTGCCGTTGAAGGCACGTCTTTCGACGTTCTCAACGACACCTTCAAGGGCCCGACCCTGATCGCGTTTTCCCAGGAGCATCCGGGCGCTGCCGCCCGTATCTTCAAGGATTTCGCCAAGGGTCAGGACAAGTTCGAGATCAAGGCCGCCGCGTTCGAAGGCAAGCTCATCCCGGCTAACCAGATCGACGTACTGGCAACCCTGCCGACCTACGACGAAGCTGTGTCCCAGCTGATGAGTGTCATCCAGGGCGCTACCAGCAAGCTGGCTCGTACCCTCGCCGCCATTCGCGACCAAAAGGAAGCTGCCGCCGCCTAATCGTGCGTGCTGCGTTTCCTGCAAGTCTTTCTTATTATTTGCGGCCTGAAGCCGCACCCTGTTATAGGAATCTAGAGTCATGGCTCTGACCAACGAAGACATCATCAACGCCGTATCCGAAATGTCCGTCATGCAAGTGGTGGAACTGATCAAGGCGATGGAAGAGAAGTTCGGCGTGACCGCCGCTGCCGCCGCTGCCGCTGGCCCGGCTGCTGCCGCTGCCGTCGTCGAAGAGCAGACCGAATTCACCATCATGTTGACCGAAACCGGCGACAAGAAAGTGAACGTCATCAAGGTCGTTCGTGAACTGACCGGTCTGGGCCTGAAAGAAGCCAAGGCTGTCGTTGACGGCGCCCCGGGCGTGGTCAAGGAAGGCGTCTCCAAAGAGGAAGGCGAAGCTGCCAAGAAGGCTCTGGAAGAAGCAGGCGCCAAGGTCGAGCTCAAGTAAGTTCGGTTCTTGCGTCTACAGCCGCAACGTTTCACGTTCGGCTGATGGCTGGTGGCGAACGCCACCGGCCTTTTGCCGTTTTGTACAGAGCGAGCATATCCGCCTGACAAGATGCGCTGTATCCACCTCGCTCTCGGGGTGCGGCAAACCAAGGGTTTGCACGATTTTCCGGCTGCTCCCGTCGGAGAGGCCAAACAAGCTGGTGACCAAGCTGGGGAACGCTGATGGCTTACTCATACACTGAGAAAAAACGTATCCGCAAGGACTTTAGCAAGTTGCCGCACGTCATGGACGTGCCCTATTTGCTGGCTATCCAACTGGATTCGTACCGCGAATTCCTGCAGGCGGGCGCAGGCAAAGACCAGTTCCGCGATATCGGCCTGCATGCGGCCTTCAAGTCCGTTTTCCCGATTATCAGCTATTCCGGCAATGCGGCCCTGGAATACGTCGGCTATCGCCTGGGCGAGCCGGCTTTCGATGTGAAGGAATGCGTCCTGCGCGGCGTGACTTTCGCCGTCCCGCTGCGGGTCAAGGTTCGCCTGATCATTTTCGACCGCGAGTCGTCGAACAAGGCGATCAAGGACATCAAGGAGCAGGAAGTCTACATGGGGGAAATTCCCCTGATGACCGAGAACGGTACCTTCATCATCAATGGTACCGAGCGCGTCATCGTGTCCCAGCTGCACCGCAGCCCGGGCGTGTTCTTCGACCACGACCGCGGCAAGACCCACAGCTCGGGCAAGCTGCTGTATTCGGCACGCATCATTCCCTACCGCGGCTCCTGGCTCGATTTCGAATTCGATCCCAAGGACGCCGTGTTCGTGCGTATCGACCGTCGCCGCAAGCTGCCGGCCTCGGTACTGCTGCGCGCGCTCGGCTACAGCACCGAAGAGGTGCTGGATGCGTTTTATGACACCAACACCTTCCATATCAAGGGTGAGATGCTGACGTTCGAGCTGGTGCCCCAGCGCCTGCGCGGCGACATCGCCAGCTTCGACATCAAGGATGGCAGCGGCAAGGTGATCGTGGAGCAGGGCCGTCGGGTGACCGCTCGCCACATCAACCAGCTGGAGAAGTCCGGTCTGAGCGAGCTGGAAGTGCCCTTCGATTACGTCATTGGCCGTACCACCGCCAAGGCCGTCGTGCACCCGTCCACCGGCGAGATCATCGCCGAGTGCAACACCGAACTGACCCTGGACATGCTGGCCAAGATGGCCAAGGCCAATGTCGTGCAGTTCGAGACGCTGTACACCAACGACATCGACTGCGGTCCGTTCATCTCCGATACCCTGAAGATCGACTCCACCGGCAACCAGCTGGAAGCCCTGGTCGAGATCTACCGGATGATGCGTCCTGGCGAGCCGCCAACCAAGGAAGCTGCCGAGACCCTGTTCAACAACCTGTTCTTCAGCGCCGAGCGTTACGACCTGTCCGCCGTCGGCCGCATGAAGTTCAACCGCCGTATTGGTCGCGACGCCATCGAAGGCTCGGGTGTGCTGAGTCGCGAAGACATCGTCGACGTGCTCAAGACCCTGGTCGACATCCGTAACGGCAAGGGCATCGTCGACGACATCGACCACCTGGGTAACCGCCGTGTCCGCTGCGTCGGTGAAATGGCCGAAAACCAGTTCCGCGTAGGCCTGGTGCGGGTAGAGCGTGCCGTCAAGGAACGCCTGTCCATGGCCGAGAGCGAAGGCCTGATGCCGCAGGACCTGATTAACGCCAAGCCGGTGGCCGCCGCGATCAAGGAGTTCTTCGGTTCCAGCCAGCTGTCCCAGTTCATGGACCAGAACAACCCGCTGTCGGAAATCACCCACAAGCGCCGCGTCTCCGCACTCGGCCCGGGCGGTCTGACCCGTGAGCGTGCTGGCTTCGAAGTCCGAGACGTACACCCGACGCACTACGGCCGGGTCTGCCCGATCGAAACGCCGGAAGGTCCGAACATCGGCCTGATCAACTCCCTGGCTGCCTATGCCCGCACCAACCAGTACGGCTTCCTCGAGAGCCCGTACCGCATGGTCAAGGACGGCGTGGCCACCGACGAGATCGTCTTCCTGTCGGCCATCGAAGAAGCCAACCACGTGATCGCCCAGGCCTCCGCAGGACTGGATGAGAACAACCGGCTGATCGACGAGCTGGTAGCCGTGCGTCACCTGAACGAATTCACCGTCAAGGCGCCCGAAGACGTCACCTTGATGGACGTTTCGCCCAAGCAGGTAGTCTCCGTCGCCGCCTCGCTGATTCCGTTCCTCGAGCACGACGACGCCAACCGCGCGCTGATGGGTTCCAACATGCAGCGTCAGGCCGTGCCGACCCTGCGTTCGGACAAGCCGCTGGTCGGTACCGGCATGGAGCGCAACGTCGCCCGTGACTCCGGCGTCTGCGTCGTGGCCCGTCGTGGTGGCGTGATCGACTCCGTCGATGCCAGCCGTATCGTGGTGCGCGTCAACGATGACGAAGTCGAGACCGGTGAAGCCGGCGTCGACATCTACAACCTGACCAAGTACACCCGTTCCAACCAGAACACCTGCATCAACCAGCGTCCGCTGGTGAGCAAGGGTGATCAGGTGGCCAAGTTCGACATCCTGGCCGATGGCCCCTCGACCGACATGGGCGAGCTGGCACTGGGTCAGAACATGCGCGTGGCCTTCATGCCCTGGAACGGCTTCAACTTCGAAGACTCCATCTGTCTGTCGGAGCGC
This sequence comes from Pseudomonas sp. SHLD1, assembly GCF_028640935.1. Classification (NCBI taxonomy): domain Bacteria; kingdom Pseudomonadati; phylum Pseudomonadota; class Gammaproteobacteria; order Pseudomonadales; family Pseudomonadaceae; genus Pseudomonas; species Pseudomonas sp. SHLD1. The sequence continues at coordinate 10,321 of NZ_JAQZAD010000016.1, read as the reverse complement.
GTGGTCCAGGAAGATCGCTTCACCACCATCCACATCCAGGAACTGACCTGTGTGGCCCGTGACACCAAGCTCGGCCCGGAGGAGATCACCTCCGACATCCCGAACGTGGGTGAGGCTGCGCTGAACAAGCTGGACGAGGCCGGTATCGTCTACGTCGGTGCCGAAGTCGGTGCCGGCGACATCCTGGTCGGCAAGGTCACGCCCAAGGGCGAAACCCAGCTGACTCCGGAAGAGAAGCTGCTGCGCGCCATCTTCGGCGAGAAGGCCAGCGACGTGAAGGACACCTCCCTGCGTGTGCCCACCGGCACCAAGGGTACCGTCATCGACGTCCAGGTCTTTACCCGTGACGGCGTCGAGCGCGACTCCCGCGCCCTGGCCATCGAGAAGTCCCAGCTCGACGAGATCCGCAAGGATCTGAACGAAGAGTTCCGCATCGTCGAAGGCGCGACCTTCGAGCGTCTGCGTCAGGCCCTGGTCGGTCAGGTCGCCGAAGGCGGCCCGGCGGTCAAGAAGGGTGCCGTCATCACCGACGAGTACCTGAACGGCCTCGAGCGCGGTCAGTGGTTCAAGCTGCGCATGGCGGAAGATGCTCACAACGAGCAGCTGGAAAAAGCTCAGGCCTACCTGTCCGACCGTCGCCAGCTGCTGGATGACAAGTTCGAAGACAAGAAGCGCAAGCTGCAGCAGGGCGATGACCTGGCTCCGGGCGTGCTGAAGATCGTCAAGGTCTACCTCGCCATCAAGCGCCGCATCCAGCCGGGCGACAAGATGGCCGGTCGTCACGGTAACAAGGGTGTGGTCTCGGTGATCATGCCGGTCGAAGACATGCCCTACGACGCCAACGGCACGCCGGTGGACATCGTGCTGAACCCGCTGGGCGTACCTTCGCGGATGAACGTCGGTCAGATCCTCGAAACCCACCTGGGCCTCGCGGCCAAGGGCCTGGGCGAGAAGATCAACGTGATGATCGAAGAGCAGCGCAAGGTTGCCGAACTGCGCAGCTTCCTGCACGAGATCTACAACGAGATCGGTGGCCGTCAGGAGAAGCTCGACGACCTGAGCGATCAGGAAGTCCTCGACCTGGCGAAGAACCTGCGCGGCGGTGTTCCCATGGCCACGCCGGTGTTCGACGGTGCCAAGGAAAGCGAGATCAAGGCTATGCTGAAGCTGGCCGATCTGCCGGAGAGCGGCCAGATGCGTCTGTACGACGGCCGCACCGGCAATGCCTTCGAGCGCACCACCACCGTCGGCTACATGTACATGCTCAAGCTGAACCACCTGGTGGACGACAAGATGCACGCCCGTTCCACCGGTTCCTACAGCCTGGTTACCCAGCAGCCGCTGGGTGGTAAGGCGCAGTTCGGTGGTCAGCGTTTCGGGGAGATGGAGGTCTGGGCACTGGAGGCCTATGGCGCGGCTTACACCCTGCAGGAAATGCTGACGGTGAAGTCGGACGATGTGAACGGCCGGACCAAGATGTACAAGAACATCGTGGACGGGGATCACCGCATGGAGGCCGGCATGCCCGAGTCCTTCAACGTACTGATCAAGGAAATCCGCTCGCTCGGCATCGATATCGAACTGGAAACCGAATAACACGAGACCCTAGAGGAGGCGACCGCGCGGCGGTCGCCTCCGGTCCGTGAGGAGGAAAGGCCTTGAAAGACTTGCTCAATCTGTTGAAAAACCAGGGTCAACTCGAGGAGTTCGATGCCATCCGTATCGGTCTGGCCTCGCCCGAGATGATTCGTTCCTGGTCGTTCGGTGAAGTGAAGAAGCCGGAGACCATCAACTACCGTACCTTCAAGCCCGAGCGCGATGGTCTGTTCTGCGCCAAGATCTTTGGCCCGGTCAAGGACTACGAGTGCCTGTGCGGAAAGTACAAGCGCCTCAAGCACCGCGGCGTGATCTGCGAGAAGTGCGGCGTGGAAGTCGCCCTGGCCAAGGTGCGCCGCGAGCGCATGGGTCACATCGAGCTGGCTTCGCCCGTCGCCCACATCTGGTTCCTGAAGTCGCTGCCGTCGCGTATCGGCCTGCTGCTGGACATGACCCTGCGTGACATCGAGCGCGTGCTCTATTTCGAGAGCTACGTGGTGATCGATCCGGGCATGACCACCCTCGAGAAGTACCAGCTGCTGAACGACGAGCAGTACTTCGAGGCACTGGAAGAGTTCGGTGACGACTTCGACGCCCGCATGGGTGCGGAAGCCGTGTTCCAGCTGCTCGGCGCCATTGATCTGGAGCACGAGATCGGCCGCCTGCGCGAAGAGATTCCGCAGACCAACTCCGAGACCAAGATCAAGAAGCTGTCCAAGCGCCTGAAGCTGATGGAAGCCTTCCAGGGCTCCGGCAACAAGCCGGAGTGGATGGTCATGACCGTGCTGCCCGTGCTGCCGCCGGACCTGCGTCCGCTGGTACCGCTGGATGGCGGCCGCTTCGCGACCTCCGACCTGAACGACCTCTATCGTCGCGTCATCAACCGGAACAACCGCCTCAAGCGGCTGCTCGACCTCGCCGCGCCCGACATCATTGTGCGCAACGAGAAGCGCATGCTGCAGGAAGCTGTTGACGCCCTGCTGGACAACGGCCGTCGCGGCCGTGCCATCACCGGTTCCAACAAGCGCCCGCTGAAGTCCCTGGCCGACATGATCAAGGGCAAGCAGGGTCGCTTCCGTCAGAACCTGCTGGGCAAGCGCGTCGACTACTCCGGTCGTTCCGTGATCACCGTGGGCCCGACCCTGCGTCTGCACCAGTGCGGTCTGCCCAAGAAGATGGCGCTGGAGCTGTTCAAGCCCTTCATCTTCGGCAAGCTGGAAGCCCGTGGCATGGCGACCACCATCAAGGCCGCCAAGAAGATGGTCGAGCGCGAACTGCCCGAGGTCTGGGACGTTCTCGCCGAAGTCATCCGCGAACACCCCGTGCTGCTCAACCGCGCCCCGACCCTGCACCGTCTGGGTATCCAGGCGTTCGAGCCGGTCCTCATCGAAGGCAAGGCCATCCAGCTGCACCCGCTGGTCTGCGCCGCGTACAACGCCGACTTCGACGGTGACCAGATGGCCGTGCACGTGCCGCTGACGCTGGAAGCCCAGCTGGAAGCGCGCGCCCTGATGATGTCGACCAACAACATCCTGTCGCCCGCCAACGGCGAGCCGATCATCGTGCCGTCGCAGGACGTGGTGCTGGGTCTGTACTACATGACCCGTGAAGCCATCAACGCCAAGGGCGAAGGCCGCGTGTTCGCCGACCTGCAGGAAGTCGATCGCGTCTTCCGTGCCGGCGAAGCCGCCCTGCATGCCAAGGTCAAGGTGCGCATCAACGAGACCATCCGTCACAAGGACGGCAGCTTGACCAAGAACACCCGCATCGTCGACACCACCGTCGGCCGCGCGCTGCTGTTCCAGGTCGTGCCTGCCGGCCTGCCGTACGACGTGGTCAACCAGTCGATGAAGAAGAAGGCCATCTCCAAGCTGATCAACCACTGCTACCGCGTGGTGGGTCTCAAGGACACCGTCATCTTCGCCGACCAGCTGATGTACACCGGCTTCGCCTATTCGACCCTGTCCGGCGTCTCAATCGGCGTGAACGACTTCGTCATTCCGGATGAGAAGGCGCGCATCATCGATGCCGCCACCGCCGAGGTGAAGGAGATCGAGAGCCAGTACGCCTCCGGCCTGGTAACCCAGGGCGAGAAGTACAACAAGGTGATCGACCTCTGGTCGAAGGCCAACGACGAAGTGTCCAAGGCGATGATGACCAATCTCTCGAAAGAGAAGGTCATCGACCGCGAGGGCAAGGAAGTCGACCAGGAGTCCTTCAACTCCATGTACATGATGGCCGATTCCGGCGCCCGGGGTTCCGCGGCCCAGATTCGTCAGCTCGCCGGCATGCGTGGCCTGATGGCCAAGCCGGACGGCTCCATCATCGAGACGCCCATCACCGCCAACTTCCGTGAAGGCCTGAACGTACTCCAGTACTTCATCTCCACCCACGGTGCCCGTAAGGGTCTGGCGGATACCGCACTGAAGACCGCGAACTCCGGTTACCTGACCCGTCGTCTCGTCGACGTGGCCCAGGATCTGGTGGTGACCGAAGTCGATTGCGGTACCGAACGCGGCCTGATCATGACGCCGCACATCGAAGGCGGCGACGTGGTCGAGCCCCTGGGCGAGCGCGTTCTGGGTCGAGTCATCGCCCGTGACGTGCCCAAGCCGGGTACCGACGAGATCATCGTGCCGGCCGGCACCCTGGTCGACGAGCGCTGGGTCGAGTTCCTCGAGCTCAACAGCGTCGACGAAGTCGTGGTGCGTTCGCCGATCACCTGCGAAACCCGTCATGGCATCTGCGCCAAGTGCTACGGTCGCGATCTGGCTCGCGGTCACCAGGTCAACATCGGTGAAGCGGTCGGCGTCATCGCCGCCCAGTCCATCGGTGAGCCGGGTACCCAGCTGACCATGCGTACCTTCCACATTGGCGGTGCGGCCAGCCGGACCTCCGCGGCCGACAGCGTCCAGGTCAAGAACGGCGGTGCCATCCGTCTGCACAACCTGAAGCACGTCGAACGTGCCGATGGCGCCCTGGTTGCCGTGTCCCGTTCTGGTGAGCTGGCCATCGCCGACGACTTCGGTCGTGAGCGCGAGCGCTACAAGCTGCCCTACGGTGCGGTGATCTCGGTCAAGGAAGGCGACAAGGTCGACGCTGGCGCCATCGTCGCCAAGTGGGACCCGCACACCCACCCCATCGTCACCGAGATGGACGGTACCGTGGCCTTCGTCGGCATGGAGGAGGGCATCACCATCAAACGCCAGACCGACGAACTGACCGGTCTGACCAACATCGAGGTGCTCGACGCCAAGGATCGCCCGACTTCCGGCAAGGACATCCGTCCGGCGGTCAAGCTGATCGACGCCAACGGCAAGGACCTGCTGCTGCCGGGTACCGACGTACCGGCCCAGTACTTCCTGCCGCCGAACGCGCTGGTCAACCTGAGCGACGGTGCCAAGGTGCATGTGGGTGACGTTATCGCCCGTATCCCCCAGGAAACCTCCAAGACCCGCGACATCACCGGTGGTCTGCCCCGCGTGGCCGACCTCTTCGAAGCGCGTCGTCCCAAGGAGCCGGCAATCCTGGCGGAGATCAGCGGTACCATCTCCTTCGGCAAGGAAACCAAGGGCAAGCGTCGTCTGGTCATCACCCCGACCGATGGCACCGACCCCTACGAGGAGCTGATTCCGAAGTGGCGTCACCTGAACGTCTTCGAAGGCGAACAGGTAAGCCGCGGCGAAGTCATCTCCGATGGTCCGAGCAACCCGCACGATATCCTGCGTCTGCTGGGTGTCAGCGCGCTGGCCAAGTACATCGTCAACGAGATCCAGGACGTGTACCGCCTGCAGGGCGTGAAGATCAACGACAAGCACATCGAGACCATCCTGCGGCAGATGCTGCGCAAGGTCGAAGTGAGCGACACCGGCGACTCGAGCTTCATCAAGGGCGATCAGGTCGAACTGACCCACGTCCTGGAAGAGAACGAGCAGCTGGTCGGCAATGATCGTTTCGTCGCCAAGTACGAGCGCGTCCTGCTGGGTATCACCAAGGCTTCGCTGTCCACCGAGTCCTTCATCTCGGCCGCTTCCTTCCAGGAGACCACCCGTGTCCTGACCGAAGCCGCCGTGACCGGCAAGCGCGACTTCCTGCGCGGCCTGAAGGAAAACGTGGTGGTGGGCCGCCTGATCCCGGCCGGTACCGGTCTGGCGTACCACAGCGAGCGCAAGCGTCAGCGCGAACTCGGCAAGCCGCAGCGCGTGAGCGCCAGCGAGGCCGAAGCCGCCCTGACCGAAGCGCTGAACTCCAGCGCCAGCTGAGTTCGGTAGCAGGTCCCGCTTGACAAAGCCCCCGGCGCCCTAGGCGTCCGGGGGCTTTGTCTTGACTGGGGCGCCCAAGCTCTTTAGACTTTCGTTCCCCGAAAATGGGCAGGACTGACGTTCTGCTATTTCGTTTATGTCGCAAGACAATCAGTGGAGCTATAGATGGCAACTATCAACCAGCTGGTGCGTAGTGCACGCAAGCGTATCGTCGAGAAATCCGACGTGCCTGCGCTGCAAAACTGCCCGCAACGTCGTGGCGTGTGCACCCGCGTGTACACCACCACTCCCAAGAAGCCCAACTCCGCACTGCGGAAGGTCTGCCGTGTACGTCTGACCAACGGCTTCGAAGTCACCTCCTACATCGGTGGTGAAGGTCACAACCTGCAGGAACACAGCGTCGTGCTGATCCGCGGTGGCCGGGTCAAGGATCTGCCGGGTGTGCGTTATCACACCGTGCGCGGCTCGCTGGACACCACCGGTGTGAAGGACCGCAAGCAGGGCCGTTCCAAGTACGGCACCAAGCGTCCGAAGTAACCACCTTTCTTTTTGTTCGAGTCGATAAGAGTAAGGTCGGGCAACGAGTCCCGAGCTAACCTGAAGACCGTTTTGAGGGCTTATCAATGCCAAGACGTCGTGTAGCGGCCAAGCGCGAAATACTTGACGATCCGAAATACGGAAGCCAGATCCTGGCCAAGTTCATGAACCACGTGATGGAGAGCGGCAAGAAAGCCGTCGCCGAGCGTATCGTTTATGGTGCTCTGGACAAGGTCAAAGAGCGTTCCAAGAATGCCGAACCCCTGGAAGTTTTCGAAAAAGCGCTCGACGCCATCGCTCCGCTGGTCGAAGTGAAGTCCCGCCGTGTCGGCGGTGCTACCTACCAGGTGCCGGTTGAGGTTCGTCCTTCCCGTCGTAATGCCCTGGCCATGCGCTGGCTGGTGGACTCCGCGCGCAAGCGTGGTGAGAAGTCCATGGCTCTGCGCCTGGCGGGTGAACTCATGGACGCTTTTGAAGGCAAGGGTGCCGCAGTCAAGAAGCGCGAAGACGTGCATCGCATGGCAGAAGCCAACAAGGCCTTCTCGCACTACCGCTTCTAAGCCTAGCGCTTCCAATCAAGCGAGGACCTTATGGCTCGTACAACCGCTATTAACCGCTATCGGAACATCGGTATCTGCGCCCACGTGGACGCAGGTAAGACGACTACTACCGAGCGGATTCTGTTCTATACCGGCGTGAACCACAAAATGGGTGAGGTTCACGACGGCGCTGCGACCATGGACTGGATGGTGCAGGAGCAGGAGCGTGGTATTACCATCACCTCCGCTGCCACCACCGCGTTCTGGTCCGGTTCGACCAAGCAGTACGACAAGTACCGCGTAAACATCATCGATACCCCCGGCCACGTGGACTTCACCATTGAGGTGGAGCGTTCCCTGCGCGTGCTGGACGGTGCGGTCGTGGTGTTCTGCGGTACCTCCGGTGTCGAGCCCCAGTCCGAAACCGTATGGCGTCAGGCCAACAAGTACGGCGTCCCGCGCATCGTCTACGTCAACAAGATGGACCGTGCCGGTGCCAACTTCCTGCGCGTCGTCGAGCAGATCAAGAAGCGCCTGGGCCACACTCCGGTCCCGGTTCAGCTGGCCATCGGCGCGGAAGAGAACTTCCTGGGCCAGATCGACCTGCTGAAGATGAAGGCCATCTTCTGGAACGATGACGACCAGGGCATGACCTACCGCGAGGAAGACATTCCTGCGGACATGCTGGCCGATGCCGAGCAGTGGCGCTCCAACATGGTCGAGGCTGCGGCCGAAGCCAACGAAGAGCTGATGAACAAGTACCTGGAAGGCGGCGAGCTGTCGATCGACGAGATCAAGGCCGGCCTGCGTCAGCGTACCATCGCCTGCGAAATCGTCCCGGCCGTTTGCGGTTCCTCGTTCAAGAACAAGGGCGTGCCCCTGGTTCTGGACGCCGTGATCGACTTCCTGCCGGCGCCGGTCGAGATTCCCGCGATCAAGGGTACCAACCCGGACAACGAGGAAATCCACGACGAGCGTCACGCGGACGATAACGAGCCCTTCTCGGCTCTGGCGTTCAAGATCGCTACCGACCCCTTCGTGGGTACCTTGACCTTCGCCCGCGTCTACTCGGGTGTACTGAGCTCCGGTGACTCCGTCATCAACTCGGTGAAGGGCAAGAAGGAGCGCGTCGGCCGTATGGTGCAGATGCACGCCAACACCCGTGAAGAGATCAAGGAAGTTCGTGCTGGCGATATCGCCGCCCTGATCGGCATGAAGGACGTCACCACTGGTGACACCCTGTGCTCGATCGAGAAGCCGATCATCCTCGAGCGCATGGACTTCCCGGAGCCGGTGATCTCGGTGGCCGTCGAGCCGAAGACCAAGGCCGACCAGGAAAAGATGGGCATCGCACTGGGCAAGCTGGCCCAGGAAGATCCCTCGTTCCGCGTCAAGACCGACGAAGAGTCCGGTCAGACCATCATCTCCGGCATGGGCGAGCTGCACCTGGACATCCTGGTGGACCGCATGAAGCGCGAATTCGGCGTGGAAGCGAACATCGGTAAGCCTCAGGTCGCCTACCGTGAAACCATCCGCAACACCTGCGAGATCGAAGGCAAGTTCGTTCGCCAGTCGGGTGGTCGTGGCCAGTTCGGTCACTGCTGGATTCGCTTCGCGCCGGCCGACGAAGGTCAGGAAGGTCTGGAGTTCGTCAGCGAAGTCGTGGGCGGTGTGATTCCGAAGGAATACATCCCGGCGATCCAGAAGGGCATCGAAGAGCAGATGAAGAACGGCATCGTTGCCGGCTATCCGCTGCTCGGCCTGAAGGCCGCTGTGTTCGACGGTTCCTACCACGACGTCGACTCCAACGAGATGGCGTTCAAGATCGCTGCCTCCATGGCGACCAAGCAGCTCACCCAGAAGGGTGGTGCCGTGCTGCTCGAGCCGATCATGAAGGTCGAGGTCGTGACCCCGGAAGACTACATGGGCGACGTCATGGGCGACCTGAATCGTCGTCGTGGCCTGATCCAGGGTATGGAAGACACCGTGACCGGCAAGGTCATCCGTGCCGAGGTTCCGCTGGGCGAGATGTTTGGCTACGCTACGGATGTCCGCTCCATGTCTCAGGGTCGCGCAAGCTACTCCATGGAGTTCTCCAAGTACGCCGAAGCTCCGTCGAACATCGCCGAAGCCATCATCAAGAAACAAGCTTAATCAGCGCTTTGACTAGAGGTTTTATCTCGTGGCTAAAGAAAAATTCGAACGTAACAAACCGCACCTGAACGTGGGCACCATCGGTCACGTCGACCATGGCAAGACCACTCTGACCGCTGCGCTGACCAAGGTCTGTGCCGACACCTGGGGCGGTTCCGCTCGTGGTTTCGACCAGATCGACAACGCGCCGGAAGAAAAGGCTCGCGGTATCACCATCAACACCTCCCACGTTGAGTACGACTCGGCGATCCGTCACTACGCGCACGTCGACTGCCCCGGCCACGCCGACTACGTGAAGAACATGATCACCGGTGCTGCCCAGATGGACGGCGCGATCCTGGTTTGCTCGGCTGCTGACGGCCCCATGCCGCAGACCCGCGAGCACATCCTGCTGTCCCGCCAGGTGGGCGTTCCCTACATCGTCGTGTTCCTGAACAAGGCCGACATGGTTGACGACGCCGAGCTGCTGGAGCTGGTCGAGATGGAAGTTCGCGATCTGCTGAACACCTACGACTTCCCGGGCGACGACACCCCGATCGTGATCGGCTCCGCGCTGATGGCGCTGAACGGCAACGACGACAACGAAATGGGTACCTCTGCCGTGCGCAAGCTGGTCGAGACCCTGGACTCGTACATCCCCGAGCCCGAGCGTGCCATCGACAAGCCGTTCCTGATGCCGATCGAAGACGTGTTCTCGATCTCCGGTCGCGGCACCGTGGTAACCGGTCGTGTCGAGCGTGGCATCGTCCGCATCCAGGAAGAAGTCGAGATCGTGGGCATCAAGGCCACCGTCAAGACCACCTGCACCGGCGTTGAAATGTTCCGCAAGCTGCTGGACGAAGGCCGTGCTGGCGAGAACGTCGGCGTGCTGCTGCGTGGCACCAAGCGTGAAGACGTGGAGCGTGGCCAGGTTCTGGCCAAGCCGAACACCATCAAGCCGCACACCAAGTTCGAGTGCGAAGTGTACGTGCTGTCCAAGGAAGAAGGCGGTCGTCACACCCCGTTCTTCAAGGGCTACCGTCCGCAGTTCTACTTCCGCACCACCGACGTGACCGGTAACTGCGAGCTGCCGGAAGGCGTCGAGATGGTGATGCCGGGCGACAACATCAAGATGGTTGTCACCCTGATCGCTCCGATCGCGATGGAAGACGGCCTGCGTTTCGCCATCCGTGAAGGCGGTCGTACCGTCGGCGCCGGCGTGGTTGCCAAGATCATCGAGTAATCGATTGATCT
>NZ_JAQZAD010000015.1:0-254735 GCF_028640935.1 Pseudomonas sp. SHLD1 | reverse complement strand
TTCAATGAGCTTCAATGAGCTTCAATGAGCTTCAATGAGCTTCAATGAGCTTCAATGAGCTTCAATGAGCTTCAATGAGCTTCAATGAGCGACCAGGCAGGATGGAAAGCACGCGATGGCAGTGAAAGAGGACATTCTTCAGGCCCTACGAGAGCGGATAGGCACTGAACGCCCCTGGATGAGCTCTACCGAGTTAGCAGCACGTCTCGGTACGACCAGCGTGGCAACCGTGAAACGCCATCTGGATGTATTGGTACGATCAGGTTACGTGCTACGGACGGGGCAGCGTCGAGGCACCCGCTACAGTCTGAATCCGGAGTCGTCTGCTGGTCTTGTCGCTGAGGCTTCACCTTCGCTGTCGGCCGCGCAGGCGTTGAAGAATCAGCTCCTGCAACCGTTGGCGAGCCGTAGGCCGGTAGGCTATCAAGCCAACTTCGTGGTCGACTATGTTCCGAATCAAAGCTTCTTGCTTCCTGAGTCCTTGGCGCACGCCTTGGCCGCCGAAGGGGGCATGAGTGGTCAGCAGCCTGCGGGTACCTACGCTCGGCGCGTCCTTGAGCCGCTGTTGATCGATCTGTCCTGGTCATCGTCGCGTCTCGAGGGCAATTCCTTCTCCCTGCTCGCGACCGAGGAGCTGTTCAGGAAGGGTACGGCAGACGGGGATCTGGACGCGGTGATGCTGCTCAACCACAAGGCGGCCATCGAATTTCTGATCGACGCGGTACCCGACTACGGTCTGACCGCTGGGGTGATCCACAACCTGCATGCATTGCTGATGCAGGATTTGCTGGCGGATAGCGCAGGGCTGGGAGCCATTCGACACAAGATCGTCAATATCTTGGGGACCACCTACTACCCGTGTCAGGTGCCTGCGCAATTGCAAGAAATGTTCGAACTCATCCTCGACAAGGCACGGCAGATCAACAATCCCGTTGAGGCCACCTTCTTTCTCTGGGTGAATTTGGCGTACCTGCAACCCTTCGAAGATGGTAACAAGCGTACCAGCCGACTCGCTGCGAACGTCCCGTTGATGCTCTATAACTGTGCACCGCTTTCTTTCTTGGATATCGAAGCCCATGATTATGCCTACGCGATGATGGGGGTCTACGAACACTGTAATGTCGCCCTGGCGGTCGAGCTGTTCGAGCAGGTCTATCGGCGTTCGATCGCTAAGTATGCCGTGCAACTGGCGGCGGTAGGCATTCCTGATCCGGTGCGCCTGCGGCTGCGCAGTGCCCTCGGCGATGCGGTAGGGGTCGTGGTGCGTGAGCATCGGTCGATTGAGCAGGCCATGGCCACCGTGGCGCTGGTGGAGGACGACGTCGCCATATTCCGGCAGATGCTCGTCGATGAATTGCGCGCCCTGGGTATCCATAACTGCGCCCGCTATCGGCTGACGCTCAGCCAGACCCAACAGTGGATCGACGCCGGACGGCCCCAGTAGCCGACCACCGCCCCTTCCCTTGCCACTGGCGAATTTTTATACTATCGGGTCCCCCGTTCCCGGGATCATCATCGCCACGAGGAAGACCATGGCCCGCGTTACTGTCGAAGACTGCCTGGACAACGTAGACAACCGATTCGAGCTGGTCATGCTCGCCACCAAGCGCTCGCGCCAGCTGGCCACCGGCGGCAAGGAGCCCAAGGTACCGTGGGACAACGACAAGCCCACCGTCGTCGCCCTGCGCGAGATCGCCGAAGGCCTGGTCGACGAGGAAGTCATCCGTCTGGACGACATCGTCGAAGAAGAGCCGCTGTTTGCCGCTTTCGAAGTCAACGAAGAAGCGGACGGCGAGGCCCTCTAAGCCATGGCCGCCGAGCCTGCGTATGGTGACGTCCGCCCGACCGGCATCGATTTGCTGGCCGAGCGCCTGGCGGACTACCTGACCCCCGACCAGGTCAATCTGGTCAGGCGGGCCTACTACTACGCCGAGCAGGCTCACGATGGGCAGCGCCGCCGCAGCGGCGAGCCCTATGTCACCCATCCGCTGGCCGTCGCCAACATCCTCGCCGACATGCACATGGACCATCAGAGCCTGATGGCGGCCATGCTGCACGACGTGATCGAGGACACCGGTATCGCCAAGGAAGCCCTGGTCGCCCAGTTCGGCGAAACGGTGGCGGAGCTGGTGGACGGGGTCAGCAAGCTGACCCAGATGAAGTTTGAGACCAAGGCCGAGGCCCAGGCGGAGAACTTCCAGAAGATGACCATGGCGATGTCCAAGGACATCCGCGTCATCCTGGTCAAGCTGGCCGACCGGCTGCACAACATGCGCACCCTGGATGCCATGCCGCCGGACAAGAGCCGGCGCATCGCCAAGGAGACCCTGGAAATCTACGCGCCCATCGCCAACCGGCTGGGCATGCACGATTTCTACGTGGAATTCGAGGACCTGGGTTTCCGCGCCATGCACCCGATGCGCGCCGAACGCATCCAGCGGGCGGTCAAGACCGCGCGGGGCAATCGCCGCGAGATCCTCGGCAAGATCCAGGAGTCCCTGGCCAACTGCCTGGCCCGCGACGGCCTGGACGGCGAGGTGGTCGGGCGCGAAAAGCACCTGCACAGCATCTACCAGAAGATGCGCGGCAAGCGTAAGTCGTTCAACGAGATCATGGACGTCTACGGCTTCCGCATCATCGTCGACAAGGTCGACACCTGCTACCGGGTACTCGGCGCGGTGCACAATCTCTACAAGCCGTTCCCGGGACGCTTCAAGGACTACATCGCCATCCCCAAGGCGAACGGCTACCAGTCCCTGCACACCACCCTGTTCGGCATGCACGGCGTGCCCATCGAGATCCAGATCCGCACCCGCGAGATGGAAGAGATGGCCAACAACGGCATCGCCGCCCATGGCCTGTACAAGGCCGGGGGCGACGAGCCGCGCGCCAGCCATCTGCGCGCGCGCCAGTGGGTGAAGGGCATCCTCGAGTTGCAGCAGCGCGCGGGCAATTCCCTGGAATTCATCGAGAACGTGAAGATCGACCTCTTCCCCGACGAGGTCTACGTCTTCACGCCCAAGGGTCGCATCATGGAGCTGCCCAAGGGCTCCACGGCCGTGGACTTCGCCTATGCGGTGCATACCGACGTGGGCAACAGCTGCATCGCCTGCCGCATCAATCGCCGCCTGGCGCCGCTGTCGCAGCCGCTGGGCAGCGGTGAGACGGTGGAGATCGTCACCGCGCCCGGTGCCCGGCCCAATCCGGCCTGGCTCAACTTCGTGGTCACCGGCAAGGCGCGCACCAATATCCGTCATGCGCTCAAGCAGCAGCGTCGCTCCGAGTCCATCAGCCTTGGCGAGCGCCTGCTGAACAAGGCGCTGTCGGGCTTCGGCACTCAGCTGTCGAAGATCTCGCCGATGCGCATCCTCTCGGTGCTGGGCGAGTACAAGGGCGTGGTGCTGGAAGACCTGCTCGAGGAGATCGGCCTCGGCAATCGCATGGCCTACGTGGTGGCGCGGCGCCTGGTGTCCGGCAGCGAGCAGGAAGAGCCGCTGGAGCCGCAACCCGGCACCACGCCGCAGGGGCCGCTGGCCATCCGCGGCTCCGAAGGCCTGGTGATCAGCTACGCCAAGTGCTGCACGCCGATTCCGGGCGATCCCATCGTCGGCCACCTGTCAGCCGGCAAGGGCATGGTGATCCACCTGGAAAACTGTCGGAACATCGCCGAATTCCGGCACAACAGCGAAAAATGCATCGTGCTCAACTGGGCCAAGGACGTCACTGGCGAATTCAGCGTCGAATTGCGCGTCCAGCTGGAGCATCAGCGCGGCCTGATCGCCATGCTGGCGAACAACGTCACCGCGGCGGACGCCAACGTCGAGAAGATCGGCATGAACGAGCGCGACGGCCGGATCAGCGTGGTCCAGCTGGTGGTCAACGTGCGCGATCGGGTGCACCTGGCGCGGGTGATCAAGAAGCTGCGCACCCTCAAGGGCGTGGCCGGTATCACTCGGGTTCGCAGCTGAGGTTGCAGCGGGTCGCCACGGGCTTGCAGAATCGAGCCTTTCCCGCACAGGAGCGACCCATGAGCAAGCAAGTGATCCACACCGACAAGGCGCCCGCCGCCATTGGCACCTATTCCCAGGCGATCAAGGTCGGTGACACCGTCTATCTCTCCGGGCAGATCCCGCTCAATCCGACCAGCATGGAGCTGGTGGACGGCTTCGAGGCCCAGGTGGTCCAGGTGTTCGAGAACCTCAAGTCCGTGGCCGAAGCCGCCGGTGGTTCGCTGGCCGATATCGTCAAGTTGAACATCTTCCTGATCGACCTTTCGCACTTCGCCACCGTCAACGAGATCATGGGGCGCTACTTCCAGCAGCCCTATCCCGCTCGCGCCGCCATCGGCGTGGCCGCCCTGCCGAAGGGCTCCCAGGTGGAAATGGACGGGGTGCTGGTGCTGGGTTGATCCCGGCACAAGACCCGTAGGTTGGGTTGAGCGCAGCGAAGCCCAACAACAGAGCACGCTGTCTGCTCCGTTTTGTTGGGCTTCGACGGTGGAGCCGTCTCAACCCAACCTACGGCTCTAATCCTGCTCCAAACGAAAAAAGCCGACCGTCTCGCGACGGTCGGCTTTTTCATACCCGCTTGGATCAGGCCGGGATGGACTTGATCTTCGGCATCCGCGCCCAGCAACGATGCTTGGCGATGGCGGCGAAGAAGTCCTGCTGCACCGCCTTGAAGTCACCGCCGGTGAGCAGCGCCTCGTCGGGGCTCAGATAGACCGCCTTGAGCAGCTGCTCGGCTTCGCCGGTGAGGGCGATGGCCTTGAGGTGCTTGTAGGCTTCCAGCAGGTAGTGCTTGATCACGCCGTCGTCGAGCATGGCCTTGACGCTCTCGGCGCCACCCGGCACATAGACCGCGTCCAGCGCTACCGAAGGCATGCCCTCGGCCGAGCCGTCCACGGCCACTTCGCTGCCGTCGGCGGCCTTGACCGGGCCGGCGGTGGGGCCGAGCACCTTCACATGGGCACCTTCGGCCTTGAGCGCCTGCTTGATGGCGTCCACTTCGCTGGCGATGACGCCGTCACCGACCAGTACCGCCACCTTGAAGCCCTTGATGTTGCCGGACAGCAGGTTGAGCTGGCTCAGCGCCGGCGACTTGTCGATGGACACCTTGCGCGGCTGTACGGTGGGCGCGGTGGGCGGGGTCACGCCGATCTTCTTGGCGACTTTCTGCGCCAGTTCCAGATCGATGTTGGCGAGGATCTCGTTGACCTGCCGCTCGCGGATCCACATCCGCTCGACCTTGCCCAGCTCGAAGCTGTAGGCATCGGCGACGTGCGACTGTTCGGCTTCCGACAGGCTGTTGTAGAACAGCGTGGCCTGGGAGAAATGGTCGCCGAAGGTTTCGCTGCGCTCACGTACCTTGTGGCCGTCGATGCGCTCGTAGTAGCTCTCGAAGCCGCCATCCTGGGGCGCCGGCGGAGTCTCCTTGGGCCAGCCACCATCGATGGAGTTGGGCTCGTAGGAAGCGCGACCCTTGTCGATGGTCATGCGGTACTTGGCGTCGCGTTGGCCGTTGTGATTCGGCACCACCGGGCGGTTGACCGGCAATTCGTGGAAGTTCGGTCCGCCGAGGCGGCTGATCTGGGTGTCGGTGTAGGAGAACAGGCGACCCTGCAGCAGGGGATCGTTGCTGAAGTCGATGCCGGGCACGACGTGGCCGGGACAGAAGGCCACCTGCTCGGTCTCGGCGAAGTAGTTGTCCGGATTGCGGTTGAGCACCAGCTTGCCCAGGGGCGTGATGGGCACCAGCTCCTCGGGGATGATCTTGGTGGCGTCGAGGATGTCCCAGTCGAATTTGTGCTCGTCTTCCTCGGGGATGATCTGCACACCGAATTCCCACTCGGGATAGTCACCGGCCTCGATGGCTTCCCAGAGGTCGCGGCGGTGGGCATCGGTGTCCTTGCCGGCCAGCTTCTGGGCTTCGTCCCACACCAGGGAACGCACGCCACCGGCGGGTTTCAGGTGGATCTTGACGAAGACGCCCCTGCCGGCGGTGTTGATCATGCGGAAGGTGTGGATGCCGAAGCCCTGCATGCTGCGCAGGTTCACCGGGATGGCCCGGTCGGTCATGGTCCAGAGCACCATGTGCGCCGACTCCGGCACCAGGGAGACGAAGTCCCAGAAGGTGTCGTGGGCGCTGCCGCCGGTGGGGATCTCGTTATGCGGCTCGGGTTTCACCGCATGGACGAAGTCGGGGAACTTGATGGCGTCCTGGATGAAGAAGACCGGCATGTTGTTGCCGACCATGTCCCAGTTGCCTTCCTCGGTGTAGAACTTGATGGCGAAGCCGCGCACGTCGCGCACGCTGTCACCGGAGCCGCGCGGGCCCTGTACGGTGGAGAAGCGCACGAACACCGGGGTCTGGTGGTTGGGATCACGGAAGAGGGCGGCCTTGGTCAGGTCGGACCAGTCCTGGTAGGGCTGGAAGTAGCCATAGGCACCGGTGCCACGGGCATGGACGATGCGTTCCGGGATGCGCTCGTGGTCGAAGTGGGTGATCTTCTCCCGCATGATGAAGTCTTCGAGCAGGGAAGGTCCGCGGGTGCCAGCGCGCAGCGAATTCTGGTTGTCGGCGATCTTCACGCCGTGATTGGTACGCAGTGCCTGGCCGGTGGCATCGGAACGGAATTGCTCCAGTTGCTCGATCTTCTTCGAGGTGTTCTGGCGATCCTGGGTGTCGGTACCGGCGAGTTCACTCTTGGGGGGCGTAGCCATGGAAAGTCCTCATCAGGCGCCTGGAGGGCGCTCTTTGCGTCCCCTACGGAATGTGGGGCGAATTCAGGCAGTCCTCTAGTGACTCGCTGGCGAGAGCGGGTGTTCCGCTTGGCTGATACGAGGCGACGGGCTGTTCGCCTGGCGCCCGCCAGGATCTAGGCTGGCCATATGCCGTTATTGGCGTAATACCCGACAACAAGTGCTAAGCAGATATAAGCGCGCACGTTAAACTGCGCGGCTGGATCACCATCCTGTTGTCTGACGATACCCACAAGGTTTTTCCATTGATCGAATTCCACGCTGTCCACAAGACGTACCGCACGCGCGGTCGCGAGGTCGCGGCGCTCCAGCCGGTCGACCTGAGGATCGAAGCCGGCGAGATCTTCGGCCTGATCGGCCATTCGGGTGCCGGCAAGAGCACCCTGCTGCGCCTGATCAACCGCCTCGAAGCTCCCAGTGGCGGTCGCCTCCAGGTCGATGGCGCCGAGGTCACCACCCTGGGCTCGACCGAGCTGCGCGATTTCCGCCGCCGCATCGGCATGATCTTCCAGCACTTCAACCTGCTTTCGTCCAAGACCGTGGCGGCCAACGTGGCCCTGCCGCTGGAACTGGCCGGCGGCCGCTCGCGGGCGCAGATCGCCCAACGGGTCGAAGAGCTGCTGGCGCGGGTCGGCCTGTCCGACCAAGCGCGCAAGTACCCGGCGCAACTCTCCGGCGGTCAGAAGCAGCGCGTCGGCATCGCCCGCGCCCTGGCCACCGAGCCGAAGATCCTGCTCTGCGACGAGGCCACCAGCGCCCTCGATCCCCAGACCACCGCCCAGGTGCTGCAACTGCTCGCCGAACTCAATCGCGAGCTGGGCCTGACCATCGTGCTGATCACCCACGAAATGGACGTGATCCGCCGCGTCTGCGATCGCGTCGCCGTGCTCGATGGCGGCGCCGTGGTGGAGCAGGGCACCGTCGCCGATGTCTTCCTGCACCCGCAGCACCCCACCACCCGCCGTTTCGTGTTCGAGGCCGAGCATCAGGACGAGACCGAACTGGCCGACGCCTATGCCCATGTCGAAGGCCGCATCCTGCGCCTGACCTTCCGCGGCGAAGCCACCTATGCACCGCTGCTGGGCCACGTCGCCCGGGAGACCGGTGTGGACTACAGCATTCTCGGCGGTCGCATCGACTGCATCCGGGACGAGCCCTATGGCCAGCTCACCATCGCTCTGGTGGGCGGTGACCTGGACGCCGCCCTGGCTCGCTTCCAGGCCGCCGACGTCACCGTGGAGGTCCTGCGCTGATGGACGAACTCTTCAGCAACATCGACTGGGCCGAGATCTGGCAGGCGACCCAGGACACCCTGGCCATGCTTGGCTGGTCCATGCTCTTCACCCTGATCCTCGGCCTGCCGCTGGGCGTGCTGCTGTTCCTCACCAGCCGTCGCCAGTTGCTGGAACAGCCGCTGGTCTACGGCATCCTCTCCTTCGTGGTCAACGTGCTGCGCTCGGTGCCCTTCATCATTCTGCTGATCCTGATGATCCCCATCACGGTCTGGCTGATCGGCACCTCGCTGGGCGTCGAGGGCGCCATTCCGCCGCTGGTGGTGGGCGCCGCGCCCTTCTTCGCCCGGCTGGTGGAGACCGCCCTGCGCGAGGTCGACCGCGGCATCATCGAGGCGACCCAGGCCATGGGCGCCAGTCTCTGGCAGATCGTCACCCGCACCCTGTTGCCCGAGGCCCTGCCCGGGCTGATCGCGGCCACCACCGTCACCGCCATCGCCCTGGTGTCCTACACCGCCATGGCTGGGGTGATCGGCGGCGGTGGCCTCGGCGATTTGGCCATCCGTTTCGGCTACCAGCGCTTTCAGACCGACGTCATGGTGGTCACGGTGCTCTTGCTGCTGGTGCTGGTCCAGGTACTGCAGATGGTCGGCGATCGCCTCGTCGCCCATTTCAGTCGTCGTTGATTCGGGCTTCATCCACTTGAAGGTCTTGCACAAGGAAAATCCCAGATGTCGCTGAAACGTACCCTGCTGTCCCTGGCCTTCGGCCTAGGTGTCGCCACCGCCGCCCAGGCCGCCGAGACCCTGACCGTCGCGGTCAATCCGGTTCCCCATGCGGAGATCCTGGAATTCATCAAGCCGCAGCTGGCCAAGGAAGGCGTGGACCTCAAGATCAAGGTCTTCACCGACTACATCCAGCCTGATCGCCAGACCGATCAGAAGCAGGTGGATGCCAACTACTTCCAGACCAAGCCCTATTACGCCAGCTACCAGAAGAGCAACCCGAGCAGCGACCAGGTGCCGGTGGTGGCGGTGCACGTCGAGCCCTTCGGTGCCTATTCGCAGAAGATCAAGGACATCAAGGAGCTCAAGGACGGCGCCACCGTGGCCATTCCCAACGATCCGAGCAACTCCGGTCGCGCGCTCCTGCTGATCGCCAAGCAGGGCCTGATCACCCTGAAGGATCCGAGCAACGTCACCGCCACCCCGCGTGACGTCGTCGAGAATCCCAAGCACCTCAAGTTCAAGGAGCTGGAAGCCGCGACCCTGCCGCGCGTGCTGAACCAGGTCGACCTGGCGCTGATCAACGCCAACTACGCTCTGGAAGCCAAGCTGGTACCGACCAAGGACGCCCTCTTCATCGAGAGCGGCGAGTCGCCCTACGCCAACCTGCTCTACACCCGCGCCGACAAGGCCAACGACCCGGCCATCCAGAAGCTGGCCAAGGCCCTGACCACCCCCGAGGTGAAGCAATTCATCGAGAAGAAGTACCAGGGCGCCGTCGTTCCCGCGTTCTGAGCCTCAGCTCCACCGCCGTCGACGCCCGCAGAGGCGCCGACGGTTCCACCCCGCTTTAGGAAACTGCCATGAAGAAATTGCTCGCCACCGCCGCCCTGCTGGCCGCCAGCCTGACCGCCCACGCCACCGAGACCCTCAGCGTCGCCGCCACCCCGGTGCCCCACGCCGAGATCCTCGAATTCGTCAAACCCCAGCTGGCCAAGGAAGGGGTGGACCTGCAGATCAAGGTCTTCACCGACTACGTGCAGCCCAATCTGCAGGTGGCCCAGAAGCGCCTGGACGCCAATTTCTTCCAGCACCAGCCCTACTTGGATGAATTCAACAAGAGCCGTGGCACCGACCTGGTGACCGTCGCCCAGGTCCACGTCGAGCCCTTCGGCATCTATTCGCAGAAGATCAAGAAGCTCGACGAAGTCCGCGAAGGCGCCGTCGTGGCCATCCCCAGCGATGCCACCAATGGCGGCCGCGCCCTGCTGCTGCTGGAGAAGGCCGGGCTGATCACGCTCAAGGACAGCGCCAACATCCTCGCCACGCCCAAGGACATCGCCGAGAATCCCAAGCAGCTCAAGTTCAAGGAGCTGGAAGCCGCGACCCTGCCGCGCGTGCTGAATCAGGTCGATCTGGCACTGATCAACACCAACTACGCCCTGGAAGCCAAGCTCAACCCGACCCAGGACGCTCTGCTGCTGGAAGGCAAGGAATCGCCCTACGCCAACATCCTGGTCGCCCGCCCGGACAACAAGGACAGCGACGCCATGCAGAAGCTGGCCAAGGCGCTGAACACCCCGGCGGTGAAGCAGTTCATCGAAGAAAAGTACAAGGGCGCCGTGGTGCCCGCCTTCTAGGCGTTGCCTGACATGAAAAACGCCGGCCCAGTGCCGGCGTTTTTCATGGGGCTCAGCGGCGTTTCAGGGGCATGACGCCCACTCCCAGGCCAAAGGGCCGAAAGACCGCTTGCAGCGTCGCCAGGGTGGGATTGCCTTCGTCCGCCAATACAGTCCCGACATCCCGGCTCTAAAGCATAAATCCAGGCATCAAATTGCCGTTTTCACTGTAACCGGCGCGCTGCCTCGGCGGCCGACGATCACCAGCAGCACGGCGGCGCCGACGGCCATCAGCAGCGGCACGGCATGGCCGGTGAGCCACTGGCTGGCGGCGCCGGTGACCAGGGGGCCGACCAGGCAGCCGAGCCCCCAAAGCTGGGCGATGCAGGCATTGGCGCTGACCAGTTCGGCATCGCGATAGCGTTCGCCCACCAGGATCAGCGCCAGGGTGAAGAGACCGCCCGCAGTAGCGCCGAACAGTACCAGCAGCGGCCAGACGCCCGGGGTATGCAGCAGCAGTGGCAAGGCCAGGCTGACCGCCAGCAGGCCCAGGGTGCAGCCAAGGAACAGCCCCTGGCGCGAGAGGCGGTCGGCGAGCAGCCCCAGCGGCAGTTGCAGCAGGGCATCGCCCACCACCACGGCGCTGACCATGTACAGCGCCAGTTGCTGGCCGAAGCCCTGGTTGAGGGCATAGACCGGCAGCAGGGTAAGGATCATCGCTTCGAAGCAGGCGAACAGCGCCACCGCCCAGGCGATGGCCGGAGCGCCGCGGCAGAAGTCCAGCAGCGCTCGCCAGGCCGCGGTATGGCCGCTGGCCGCTGGCGCGCCCCGGCGACCGAGCAGCAGGGCAGCGCCGCCGAGCATGAGCAGGGCGCCGAGCCAGAAACCCTGGTCGCCCTCGGTCCCCAGCACCCCTAGCAGCAGCGGGCCGGCCAGCTGACTCAGGGCGTAGCTGCTGCCATAGAGGGCCACCAGGCGGCCGCGCCAACGATCGGTGATGACCTGGTTCATCCAGCTTTCGCCGAGCACGAAGACCAGGGTGAGGATGGCGCCCAGGGCCAGGCGCAGGAGCAGCCACAGCGGATAGCTGGGTAGCAGCGACAGCAGGATCAGCGAGGCGGCGCCGCTCATCAGGCACAGCCGCATCAATCGCGGGGTACCGATCCGCGCCGCCAGGCGTCCGGCCAGGCTGGCGCCGGTGAGGATGCCGAGGGCCGGCGAGGCGGCCATGACGCCGATGGCGAAGCTGCCATAGCCCCAGCCCTCCAGCCGCAGCGAAACCAGCGGCATCGACAGGCCGATGGCCAGACCGACGCTGATGACACTGCCCAGCACGGCGAAATAGATGGCCCAGGGCATGGGCGATGACGAGGAATTCATGGGCTCAGCCTAGCTGATGGAGACAGGGGGTGGACAGTCGCCAGGCGCAACCAGGGCGCTCTGGGTATCAGTCGGGCTCCGGCACGGTTGGCCTTTGCCAGGCTTTCGCGTAGCGTTCGCGCTACCTGAAGCCGGTTGGGAGATAACAGAACATGCGGAAATGGCAGTGCATCGTGTGCGGCTATATCTATGACGAAGCCCTGGGCTGGCCGGACGACGGCATCGCGCCGGGGACGCGCTGGGAGGATGTGCCCGAGGATTGGCTGTGCCCGGATTGCGGCGTGGGCAAGGGCGACTTCGAGATGATCGCCATCGGCTGATCACCCCGCTCCGCGTCCTCCACGCGGACACAAAAAAGGCATCGCAGAGGCGATGCCTTTTGGCTGCAGCGGCGATCCGTGCCGCCTCATGCTCAGCCTTCGATGCTGTCCTTCAGCGCCTTGCCGGGCTTGAACGCCACCGTGTTGCTCGCACGAATCTTGACCGGCTCGCCAGTCTGGGGATTCTTCCCCATGCGGGCACCGCGGTGACGCGGCAGGAAAGTGCCGAAGCCGACCAGGGTAACGCTGTCCTTGCGGTGCAGCGCATTCGCGATCTCATCCAACAGCGTGTTGAGCACGACGTTGGCCTGTTCCTTTGGAAGTCCGACTTTTTCAGCGATCACCGTCGCCAATTCAGGCTTGCGCATAGCTACCTCTCGTGGGGTCATTTTTAGCCGTGTGGGCGTCGCATGGCTTTCCTGGCAAAGCGATTACCCCCGAGATAGAGGGTGGCCCGACACAAAGATCGTTGGTGCGACAAAAGTCGAACCAGATAGCGTTATAAGGCAAACCCGAGAAGAGCGAAAGTTAATTAGCAGACTATTAGCCATTGGTAGGATGACCGATGCCAACTTGGGCATTTATCAGTCAATTCAGGGGCTTTTTGTGGACAGGATGTCCACTTTATGGAGTGGCCTTTGCATGGCACCAGGATGCTGCGAGGCTCTGGCAAGCCAGTATCGCGATCAGCGATCGTGCTGGCAGTCTGGCCTTGCGTCAGCGGACGCTGGCGCTGGATGAAGCGTGGCGGAGCGCCCCTTGGCCGCTCCGCCACCCGGATCAGGCCGGTGCCTGGGTCGGCATGACCGGTTGACCCGCCGGTGCCTGGCCTTCCAGGCGCCGCTCCAGTGCCTTGGGCTCGATCACCAGCCGCATGCCATTGCTGGCCTGGGTCCGTCCCCAGTCTTCCAGCAGTTCCATGCAGGCATGATCGATATAGGAGACGCGCTCCAGGGGCACGTGCAGGGTAGTGCCCGGCTTGACCTGCTCCAGCACCTTGGTCAGCTGGGGTACGCGCAGGAAGGTCGCGGCGCCCACCAGGCGCAGATCGGCCTGGTCCGGCTGGTCTTCGCGATAGGTCAGGCTGACCTTGAGCTGCGCCGCCTTGACCGCCAGGAAGGCGATCGACAGGCCAAAGCCCACCAGCACCCCGGTCAGCAGATCGGTGGCGACGATCATCAGGGCGGTCAGGGCATAGATGACCATGGGCGTCCGGCCATAGCGCTTGAGTCCGGTCAGCGACTTGGGATCGGCCAGCTTGACGCCGGTGAACACCAGCACGCCGGCCAGGCTCGCCACCGGCACCAGCTTGAGCACGAAGGGCAGGGCGGCGACGAAGGCCAGTAGCCAGAGGCCATGCAGGATGGCGGAGGCGCGACTGGTGGCGCCGGCCTGCACATTGGCCGAGCTGCGCACGATGACCCCGGTCATGGGCAGCGCGCCGACGGCGCCGCAGAGCAGATTGCCGATCCCCTGGGCACCCAGTTCGCGGTCGAAGTGCGAGCGCGGCCCGTTGTGCATGCGGTCCACCGCGGCGGCCGAGAGCAGGGTCTCGGCGCTGGCGATGAAGGCCAGGGCGAGGGCGGCCACCACCAGTTCGGCGTTGGCCAGCATGCCGAGATCGGCGAAGGTCACCCAGTCGATGGCGTCGGCCAGGTTGTTGGGTACCTCCACCCGGCGGATGTCCAGCGCCAGCCAGAGACTGGCCAGGGTCGCCAGGGTCACGCCGATCAGGGCGCCGGGCAAGAAGCGCAGCGTCTGTGGGCGAAATTTCTCCCACAGCCACATGCTGGCGATGGTCAGCAGCCCGATCAGCGCCGCCTGGGCGCCGCTGCCACTGCCGTTCCACTGACCCACCGCGGTGAGGGCGGCGCCCGGGAAGGCCAGCAGGTTGGAAAGACCCGAGGCCGCCGGTTTGGCGTCCAGCATCACATGCAGCTGCGACAGCACGATGAGGATGCCGATGCCGGCGAGCATGCCGTAGACCACCGCCGGCGAGGTGACGCGGAACCAGGCGCCCAGTCGGGTGAAGCCGGCGATGAGTTGCAGCAGGCCGGCGAGCAGCAGTACCGGGCCCAGCGCCTCGATGCCATGGCGGTTGATCAGGTCGAACACCAGCACCACCAGGCCGGCGGCCGGACCGCTGACCTGCAGCGGCGAGCCGGCGAGAAAGCCGACCACCAGGCCACCGATGATGCCGGTGATGATGCCCTTGGCCGGCGGCATGCCGGAGGCGATGGCGATCCCCATGCACAGCGGCAGGGCGACCAGAAACACTACCAGTGAGGCCAGGGCGTCGCGCGACAGGTTGCGCCCCGGGGTCTGTTGATTGCCAAGCATGGTCCTGGTCCTCCAGCGACTAGGAAAAAGGGTGCCCGCGCGTCATATCACGTCATATGACACGGTTCGGGATTCAGGCGGCTAGCGGCTAGGGTGGACGATCCCGATGGAGCCCCAGGTGGGATAGTCCTGCGCGGTGCGCTGTTATGGCGAGGGGGCGAGCGGCCCGTCTCGGAGTGGCCAGCCGGCGAACCGGCTGGCCGCGGTGGATCAGGCCGGTTGCAGGCGTGGACGCGGGGTGGCGACCGGCATGTTTTCGCCATCCAGGGGCAGGAAGCGCTCCTGTTGGGCGTCGTACGCCTTGATCTCGCTGGTCTCGATGGAATAGACCCAGCCGTGGATCTGCAGCTGACCGCTGGCCAGACGCGACGCCACCGAGGGGTGGGTGCGCAGGTGGACCAGCTGGGCCACCACGTTTTCCTCGGTGAGGAAGCCCAGGGTGCCGCCGTGGCCGCAGTCGCAATGGCCATGGTCTTCGACCACGGTACGGGCGACCTCGGCATGGCGCAGCCAGACCTTTACCGTCGGCATCTTTTCCAGCGGATCGGGATTGAGTACGGCTTTCATGGCGCCGCAGTCGGAGTGGCCGCAGATGATGATGTGCTTCACGCCCAGGGCCACGACCGCGTACTCGATGGCGGTGGAGACGCCGCCGTTCATCTGGCCATAGGGGGGCACCACGTTGCCGACGTTACGGGTCACGAACAGATCGCCTGGCGAACTCTGGGTGATCAGTTCCGGAACGATGCGCGAGTCGGCGCAGGTGATGAACATGGCCTTGGGCGACTGCGCACTGGCGAGTTTCTTGAACAGCGCTTCCTGTTCGGGAAAGACATCCTGGCGGAAACGCTTGAAACCATCGACCAGCTGCAGGAGGGCCTCGTCGGGTGCGCCGAAGGTATCCGTGTTGTCGCTCATCTGTTTCTGACCTCTTCTCAAGTACGCAATGGCAGCGGCAAGCGCTGGTTAGTGGCTAGACGCCCCCTGGCATCGCCTCGATACGCCCCGGCCCTCTTGGGCGCTGGTGGCTTCATTGTCTGGCGGTCCATCGCGTATCCGGGCAGCGTCCTGGTACCCGGCAGGTCATCTTGGTGACCTCAACCTTAATCCACGCTGAAACAATAGCGCGTGACGGACAACGCAGAAGATATTTCAAACTTATACTGAGATCATCCAGCCATTATCGCAGCACGATCAGCGCATTTAGCCCTTTTATCGACACGAAGGTGGAATTTCGCCGCCGAATCGCGTTTTTCCCCGTGAAGAAAACGTGAATTGCGATAGCCGAGAAGATTTCTTTGGTGATCAGTGGCTTGCGAGAGATGTGCAAAAATGTGAACACAATGCCGCTGGGGCAAATCGAGCGTCTTTCGCCCGCTTTGCATCCAGCCTGTGATCTGCGGCACAGTGCCGCAGCCTAGACCTTTCGGCAGGCTTTCAATAGTCCCAATGCCCTATAGGACAAGGGTTTGCTGCCTTTGCTCGATAGCGGCGCAGAAATCCGGTCCGACAACGGACTTCAGGATTTGCACGCTGCGGTCGATAGCGGGGGCTTTCCAGGCTCAACGGAAACTCTCCATGTCCTTTCGCAATCTCTCCATCGCGCGACGTGCCACCCTTGGTTTCGCCTTTATCGGTCTGCTCCTGCTGCTGCTCGGCGGCACCGCCCTGGTCAAGATGAACGACATCCGCGCCTCGGGTCTGGCCATCGAGGACCGCGCCATGCCGCGCGTGGCCGCGCTCGACGAGCTGACCGCCCTGACCCTGCGCCTGCGGGTGCTGTCCTATCGCCTGCTGCTCAATCGCGAGCCGGAGATCATCGCCAAGACCCAGGCGCTGTTCCAGCAGCGCAACGGCCAGATGCGCGCCGCCCAGCAGCGCTACGAGGCGCTGATCCAGTCCGACGAAGAGCGCACCGCCTACAGCCGCTACGGCCAGTTGATCACCCAGTACGACGGTCTGCAGCAGCGCATGCTGGCGTTCTCCACCGCCGATCAGCTGGAGCCCCTGCGCCGCCTGCTCAACGAAGACCTGCTGGCCAACTCCGATGCGGTCAACGGCGTGCTCAAGCAACTCACCGACCTGGTGGATCAGCAGACCGCCGCGGCCAACGCCCAGTCCGCTGCCGACTATGGCCATGCCATCCAGTGGCTGGTGCTGCTACTGGCGGCCACGGCGCTGCTGACCGTGGTCTTCGCCTGGCTGCTGATCCGCAGCATCACCCAGCCCATCGCCCGCGCCGTGCAGGCCGCCGAGGTGATCGCCACCGGCGACCTCAGCCAGGAAATCCACAGCGAAGGCCGCGACGAGGCCGCGCGCCTGCTGCAGGCGATGAAAACCATGCAGGGCCAGCTGCGCCAGACCCTGCAGGGCATCCTCGGCTCGGCCACCCAGCTCGCTTCGGCGGCGGAAGAACTCAATGCGGTGACCGATGAATCCAGTCGCGGCCTGCAACGCCAGAACGCCGAGATCGAACAGGCCGCCACCGCGGTGAACCAGATGTCGTCGGCGGTGGACGAGGTGGCGCGCAATGCCGTCAATACCTCCCAGGCCTCCCAGGAGTCGGCCGGCGTGGCCCGTGACGGCCGCGACCTGGTGCAGGAAACCGTAGGCGCCATCGCCACCATGAGCGACGACGTCCAGCACGGCGCCACCCTGGTGGGCGATCTGGCGGTACAGGTCAACGACATCGGCAAGGTGCTCGACGTGATCCGCAGCGTGGCCGAGCAGACCAATCTGCTGGCGCTCAATGCCGCCATCGAGGCGGCGCGCGCCGGTGAAGCGGGTCGCGGCTTCGCCGTGGTGGCCGACGAGGTGCGGGCCCTGGCCCATCGCACCCAGGAGTCGACCCGCGAGATCGAGACCTCCATCGGCACCATCCAGCAGGGCACCGATCAGGCGGTGGCGGCCATGCGCAGCAGCACCGAGCGCGCCCAGTCGACCCTGGAAGTGGCGCGCGGCGCCGGCCATGCCCTGGAGCGCATCCATGGCGCCATCGGCGGCATCAACGAGCGCAATCTGGTGATCGCCAGCGCAGCGGAAGAGCAGGCCCAGGTGGCCCGCGAAGTGGATCGCAACCTGGTGAACATCCGCGAGTTGTCGGTCCAGACCGCCGCGGGTGCCGAGCAGTCCAGCGCCGCCAGCGCCGAGCTGTCGCGCCTGGCCGTGGACCTCAATGGCCTGGTCACGCGCTTCCGCCTGTGAGCCAGACGGTTCCGGCCGCTTCGGTGGCCGGACGCTGCGGCCCTAGCCGGGGCCGAGCAGTTGCAGCACGCCGGTCAGCACCACCAGCAGACCCAGGGGCGAGGCGAGAAAGGACAGCAGCAGGCACCTCAGGCGAGGGCCGCGCGGGGTAGGGCAGGTCGTCATGACGTCAGGCAGCTCCGTGGCGAGAACGGGCGCCACGCCTGGCGCCCGGGCCAATTTTCTCCTGTAGCGGCGGCGACGTCATGCCAAGAAAACGTAAAGTTGGGTAAAGCCGCGGCTACCCCGGGACGCCTGTTCCCGGGTAGTCGCCTGGCGGGTCAGACGCGGAAGCGCGCCGCCAGGCCGTGGATCTCGCGGGTCAGTGCGACCAGCTGGCGACTGGAGGTCTCGATCTGGTCGGCGCCGCGCTTGGACACGCCCGCCAGTTCGCGGATGTTGATCAGGTTGCGATCCACCTCCCGCGCCACCTGGGCCTGTTCCTCGGCGGCGCTGGCGATGACCAGGTTGCGCTCGTTGATGTCGCCGATGGCGACGAAGATGTGCTCCAGGCTCTGGCCGGTCCGCTCGGTGGTTTCCAGGGTGGTGCCGGCCAGGGTGTTGCTGCGCTGGATGGCGGTCACCGCCTGACCGGTGCCGGCCTGGATGTTGCCGATCATCTGCTCGATCTCCAGGGTCGACTGGCGGGTGCGCTGGGCCAGGCTGCGCACCTCGTCGGCCACCACGGCGAAGCCACGGCCGGCGTCGCCGGCGCGCGCGGCCTCGATGGCGGCATTGAGCGCCAGCAGGTTGGTCTGCTCGGAGACCGCGCGGATCACGTCCAGCACCTTGCCGATCTGGTTGGCCTGCTGCGCCAGGCTGGCGATCACGGTTTCGCTTTCGTTGACCGTGGTCTGCATGCTCTGCAATTCACTGAGCACCTGGGCCACCTGGCCGCGACTGCCAGTGGCCAGGCGATCGGATTCGCGGGCGGTATCCGAGGTGGAGGCGGCATTGCGGGCCACCTCTTCCACGGCGGTGGTCATCTCGGTCACCGCCGTCACGGCCTGTTCCAGTTCCTGCTGTTGCTGATTCAGGGTGCGGTTGCTCTGGGCCGTCACCTCGCCCAGTTCCTGGGCGGCGCTGTCGAGTTGCTCGGCGGTGCGATTGAGCTGGGCCAGGGTGTCGCGCTGGCGGCTCTGCAGGGTGGCGAGGCCGGCGAACAGCTGGCCGATCTCGTCATGGCTGCGCACCTCGATACGGCGGGTCAGATCGCCTTCGCTCATGGCGGCGAAGTGCTCGCCGGCTTCGTTGAGCGGGGCCAGTACCCGGCGGGCGATGAACCAGCCGGAGAGTACCGCCAGCAGCAGGGTCAGACCGACCAGCAGCAGGCTGCCGATCTGGGCCTGGGACACGCGACTGTCGGAGGCGGCGAGGGTGGCTGCGATACGGCCGGTGATCTCGTCGGTGAAGGCCTGGCGGGTGTCGGCGAAGGCCGTGCTGGCCCCCTTGGCCCCGTCGCTGATACGGATGTAGCCGGGCAGGTCGCCGGCCCGGCAGGCGGCGATCTGTCCTTCGACGATGACCTTGTAGGCGTCGAAGGCCTTGAGCATGGCTTCGATCTGGCCGCTCAGCTTGGGATCGCTGACGCTGGCCTGCATGTCGGTAATCAGCTTGCGGGCGATGTCCAACCGCTCCAGCGCCAGCTTCACGCCTTTCTCGGCCTTGGCCGCATCGCCGTTGACCCGGTCGAGCATGGCGGTATGAGAGTTGGCGCTGGCGCGGCTGATCCAGGTGGCGGCGTTGTTGACCTTGTCCAGCTGTTCCATGGTCAGACTATCCAGGTCGCGGACCTGCTGGGCACTGGTCCAGGCGCTGAGCCACCCATACAGGCAAGCCAGCAGCAGGCAGGCGACGAACAGGCTGAGCACGCTGTACATCCCGGTACGAATTCTTGTTGTTTTGTTCATGTTGGGCTCTCTGACGACGTCGCTGGCTGGGGTGCGCAATACGACTTTGGTAAGGCTTTTCGCCAGCAGTACGCCAAAGGCATGAGCAGGCGTCGATGGCCTGGAGCCAGTCGGTATCAGTTAAGCGCCGAAAAGTCGTCGGATGTCTTCAGAAGGACAGGCAGGGTGGGCCCGACGGACGCCGGGCCCGGAGGGATCAGGACAGCGGGGTGAACTGGATGACTTCGACCCAGTAACCATCGGGGTCCTTGATGAAGGCGATTTCCTTCATGCTGCCGTCGGTCAGGCGCTTCTGGAAGGCCACGCCCAGTTGCTCGAAGCGCTCGCAGGCGGCGCGGATGTCCGGGACCGCCACGCAGGTGTGGCCGAAGCCGCGCGGATCGCTGTTGCCATTGTGGTAGCTGAAGCCGGCATCGTCTTCGGTGCCGTGGTTGTGGGTCAGTTCGAGAATGCCCGGGGTGGACTTGCGCCAGTGCTGGCGGGCCTGCGGATCTTCCGGCACCTGGTTGCGATCGACCAGGGCAAGAAAGGTCAGGCTGAACTTGGCGTCCGGGAAGTCCTTGTGATCGACCACGGTGAAACCCAGCACGCGGGTGTAGAAGTCCAGCGAGGTCTCCAGGTTCTTGACCCGCAGCATGGTGTGGTTGAAGACGAACTCGCGGGTGGCGGCGTCGGGCTGGGCGGTCACGCCCGGCAGGTTGTCGAATTGGCTCAGCGACATCAGAAGTCTCCGGTGAAGGGGTGTGGAAATTGGAGAGGCGGCCCCGCGCAACGTTCCCGGCGGGAAAGGCGCCTGGGCGGTCGCTCACGAAAAAGGGCGGGAAGTCTAAAGGCTTCCGGAACCGCTGCCCAAGGCTTCCTGACGCTTCTGGCCGTTGCGCTGTGCGACGAATGGTCGAAACCACCCAGCTAGAGCCGCAGTCGGATTTTACAAGCGCACTGCCTGTGCGATCCCAAGGAGACTGATATGAGCAGCACCAGCGACAAGATCAAGGGTACCGCCAAAGAAGTGGCCGGCAAGGTCAAGCAAGGCGTCGGCGAAGCCACCGACAACTCGCGCATGAAAGGTGAGGGTCGTGCCCAGGAAGCCGAAGGCAAACTGCAAAAGAACGTCGGCAAGGGCAAGGAAGCGGTCAAGAACACCATCGACCGCGCCTGAGTCCAGGCTGTACGGAAAAGGCCGCCCCAGGGCGGCCTTTTCTTTTGCCCGTCAGGCCGGATCCAGCTCCGGATAATGGCGGAAGATGCCGTTCTCGCTGAAGGCCAGGCGGCGCGGCGAGGCCAGGTAGGCGGCGATGTTGGGTAGCGCGGCCACCCGCTCGGCCACCGCCAGCACCCGGGGTATCTCCGGCGCCAGGCGCCGCATGGCGTTGGGGAAGGCATAGGTCAGGCCGGCCACCACCTGGAACAGCGACAGGTCGACATAGGAGCGACGCTCGCCCACCAGCCAGGTATCACCCGTCGGGTTGTAACCCAGCACGCGTTCGAAATAGCTCAGATAGGTACGGATCCGTTCCCCGGCAAAGGCCTTGGCCCGGCGCCGGGCTTCGTCCTGCTGCTCTTCGTAGGTCAGGAAGATGGCCACCGGATGATGGACATCGTGGGCCTCGGCGGTGAGATCGGTGATGGTCAGCTGCAGGCCGTGGACCCAGAAGCGGGATTCTTCATCGGCCGGTACCAGGTCCAGCCGTGGCCCGAGGAACTGCAGGATGTTGGCGACATGGGAGACGACCTCGTCGCCGGCCTTGAGAAAGGGCGGGGCGAAGGGCGGCCGACGGGTCTTCTGGCCTTGCAGGTAGTCCTCCATGGCGGGTATGCCCAGACCTTCGTCCTCCGGGGCATTGCCGACATCCAGATAGCGTGCGCCGGCCTCTTCGAGCGCCAGGCGGACGAATTCGCCACGGCCCTGGATGCTGGGCCAGTAGTGCAGTTCATAACGCATGGAAACCTCCGTCGTCTGCTGGGAATACGGGTCCAGAAAAGCTGACCCACGGCCCGCTGCGGAGGTTTGCCCACCACGCGGCTTTCACGACGAAGCGCACAACCAATTCCCGTCGCTGAGACTCCTATCAACCAGCGGCTCGCGATAAGGACGGTGGGATGACAGGCAACAGCAGGCGGAAGGTTCCATGCGCATAGGCATTCTCACCCACGTGAAACACCCGGTACGCCAGCCCTTCGCCGGCGGTCTCGAAGCCTTCACCTACGACATCACCCTGCAACTGCGCGAACGTGGCCACGCGGTGACGCTGTTCGCCAGCTCGGCCTCGGCGCCGGAGCTGGACGTGGTGCCCATCCTCGACGACGGCAACTACGGCGCGGACGGCTGTCGGCGCAAGCGCAACGTGCTCAGCTCCGAGTATCTCGACGAGCACCACGGCTATCTCGACTGCATGCAGCGCATCGATGGCCATGGCTTCGACGTCATCTTCAACAACGCCCTGCACTATGTGCCGGTGACCATGTCCGGCCTGATCCACACCCCCATGCTCACGGTGCTGCACAC
The DNA here is from genome assembly GCF_028640935.1 of Pseudomonas sp. SHLD1. Lineage (NCBI taxonomy): Bacteria > Pseudomonadati > Pseudomonadota > Gammaproteobacteria > Pseudomonadales > Pseudomonadaceae > Pseudomonas > Pseudomonas sp. SHLD1. The sequence continues at coordinate 232,699 of NZ_JAQZAD010000015.1, read as the reverse complement.
CCCGCCGTTCTTCGAGCTGATCAACGCCATCGGCGAATTGCACAGGCGCGGTGGCGGCCATTACTGCACCGTCTCCCAGGCCAATGCCGACAACTGGGCGCACCTCGCGCCGGCCTGTCACGTGATTCCCAACGGCATCGACCTCGACGCCTGGCGCCCGCGCGATACGCCGATCGGCGACCATGCCCTCTGGTTCGGCCGCCTGGTACCGGACAAGGGGCCGCACCTGGCGCTGGATGCCGCGCGCGAGGCCGGCGTGCCCCTGCGCCTGGCCGGCCAGGCCACCGACGAGCGCTATTTCCGCCAGGACATCGCGCCGCGCCTGGGGGACCAGGCCGTCTACCTCGGTCACCTGGACCGTACCGCCCTGGCGGCTGAAGTCGCCCAGGCCCGCGCCTGTCTGGTCACGCCCTGCTGGGACGAACCCTTCGGCCTGATCGTCGCCGAGGCCCTGGCGTGCGGCACACCGGTCGCCGCCTTTGCCCGCGGAGCCCTGCCGGAACTGCTCACCGCCGAGACCGGCGCCCTGGCTCCGCCGGGCGATGTGCCGGCCCTGGCGGCGGCCCTGCGCGAAGCCCTGTCGCTGTCCCGCGACGCCTGCCGGGCGCGGGCCGAGGCCCAGTGGAGCCATCGGCTGATGATCGACCGCTACGAGCGCCTGCTCGCCGATGTCGCCGCCGGCCGGGTGGCCCGTGGCTAGACCGCCCGTGACTAGACTGCCCGTGACTGAGCTGAACATCGGTTACTACGCCCACCATCAGGGCGCCGGCCACGTGACCCGCGCCCTGGCCATCGCCGCCGCTTTCGACGGCCCCTTGACCCTATTCGGCAGTCGCCTGCCCGAGCAGGTGGCACTGCCCAACGTCCGGCTCTGCCCGCTGCCACCCGACGTGGCCCCTGGCGTCGAGGGCGAAGCCTTCGCCTGCCTGCACTATGCGCCGCTGGGCGTGGCAGGATTGCGCGAGCGCATGGGCCTGCTGGTGGACTGGTTCCGCCGCGCCTGGCCCTGCCTGCTGGTGGTCGACGTCTCGGTGGAGGTGGCGCTGCTGGCCCGGCTGTGCGGCGTGCCGACGATCTACCTGCGCCAGCGCGGCAGTCGCTTCGATGCCGCCCACGAACTGGCCTACGCCAGTGCCAGTCGCCTGCTCGCGCCCTATCCGGAATGCCTGGAAGAGCCTGCCACCCCGGCTCCCTGGCGGGCCAAGACCTGCTATGCCGGCAGCCTGTCGCGCTATGCCGGGCAGCAGCCCGATCGCATGCGCGAACCCGGCACGGTCACGGTCATCGCCGGCCATGGCGGCACCGCCTTCGGTCGCGCGCGGCTGGTCGCGGCGGCCCGGGCCTGTCCCGACTGGCACTGGACGGTACTGGGTCCGGTGCTGGACGACGCCACCGAGGCACCGGCCAACCTGAGCTTCCTGGGCAGCGTCGCCGATCCCGCACCCTGGCTGACCCGCGCCGAGCTGGTGGTCGGCTCGGCAGGTGACAGCCTGGTGGCGGAACTGGCCGACCTGCGCTGTCGTTTCCTCTGTCTGCCGGATGCCAGACCCTTCGACGAGCAACTGTCCACCGGCCGCCTGCTGGCCGCGCAGGGCCTGGCGATCACCTGCGAAAGCTGGCCCGCCGTCGACGCCTGGCCGGAACTGCTGGCCAGGACCCGCGGGCTCGATCCCGAGCGCTGGATGGCGATAAGCGACGGCGCGGGTGCCCAGCGCGCCGCCGCCTGTATTCGGCAGGTCGCCCAGGAGGTGCTGGCATGATCGTCCTGACCCTGGTCAAAGGTCGCGAGCGGCAACTGGCCAATCTCATCCGTGGGCTGGAATTGGCACCGACGCCTCCGGCGGCCCTGGTGGTGGTGCAGATGAACGAGCCGCCGCGTGCGCTGCACAGCCCAGGCTTTCCGATTCAGGTACTTGCCGTGGAAGGCGACGGCATCCTGCCCCTGGCCGCCGCGCGCAATGCCGCTGTAACCGCCGCACCGGGCGAGGAACTGGTGTTTCTCGACGTGGACTGCATCCCCGCGCCCGGATTGCTCGCGGCCTATCGCCAGGCGCTGACCGCGCGCCCCGCGGCCCTGCACCAGGGCTTCGTCCACTACCTGCCGGCCGGCATCGCGGAAGGCGACTGGACCCCGGAGGAGCTGTTCGCCAGGGGTGTCGTCCATCCCCTTCACCGGGATCGTCCGCCGGGCGAGGCGATTCCCCATCCGCTGTTCTGGTCGCTCAACTTCGCCTGTACCCGCGCCACCTTCGGCCGCATCGGCGGCTTCGACGAGGGTTATCGCGGCTATGGCGGCGAGGACACCGACTTCGCCTTTCGCGCCCGCGAGGCGGGGGTATCCGTCTACCAGGCCGAGGCGCGCGCTTTCCATCAGTACCATCCGACCTATCACCCACCGCTCAACCATTTCGCCAGCATCCTGGAGAACGCCCGGCGCTTCCGGGCACGCTGGGGGCTCTGGCCCATGGATGGCTGGCTGCGCGAATTCGCCGCCGCCGGCTTCATCCGTTTCGATGAAAGCCGCGGGATAGAGGAACTCAGGACGCCCACGGCCGCCGAGATCGCCGCCTGCCGGGATGCCTCGGGCTCCGGCTTCTGACATCAGGGCGCAACCAACCCGGCTGCTGCCACTCTGAAGGTAGGGCGAACCTGCAAAGCCGCCGGGTGCAGGCCGAGCAGGTCCGCTCCAGGAATCCTTCGTGAGGAACGTTCGTCAGGAGCCGTTATGTCCTTGTTTGCCTTCAGCCTGCGCGGCGTTTCGCCGTTCACCCTCATCAAGCGTGCCGTCCAGGAATTCGTGGCCGACGACATGCCCACCTATGCAGCGGCACTGGCCTACCAGATGCTGTTTTCGCTGTTTCCCTTCCTGCTGTTCCTGATCGCCCTGATCGGCTTCCTGCACCTGCCGGACTTCTTCACCTTCCTGCGCGAACAGGCCGCCTACCTGCTGCCGCCCACCGCCCTGGATACGGTCAATCCCATCATCGACCAACTGCAGACGCAGAAGGGCGGCCTGCTGTCCTTCAGTATCATCATCGCCCTGTGGTCCGCTTCGGGTGGCTTCCGCTCGCTGATGACCGCCATGAACAGCGCCTATGACGTGGTGGAAAGCCGCCCGGCCTGGAAGCGCATTCCGCTGTCGGTACTGCACACCATCGGTCTCGCCGGGCTGCTGCTCAGCGCCGCCGCCCTCATGGTGCTGGGCCCTCAGGTGATGAACTGGCTGGCCGCCTATGTAGGGCTGGAAGACTACATGGTGACCCTCTGGGCGCTGATCCGCTGGCCGCTGGCGGTGTTCCTGCTGATGATCGCCGTGGCGGCGCTCTACTACGTCACCCCGGACGTGAAGCAGAGCTTCCGCTTCATCACCCCCGGCTCGGTGCTGGCGGTGGTGGTCTGGATCCTGGCGTCCCTGGGCTTTGGCTACTATGTGCAGAACTTCGCCAACTACAATGCCACCTACGGCAGCATCGGCGCCATCATCGTGCTGTTGCTGTACTTCTATCTGTCTTCAGCGGTGCTGCTGTTCGGCGCGGAAATCAATGCGGTGATCGAGCACCACAGCGACGACGGCAAGGAAAAGGGCGAGAAGACGCCAGGCGATGGTGGCGTGGAAGCCGACGAAGAGATTCAGGCGGGGCAGGAAGAGGGCGCCCAGCAAGAAGGCGTCTTGGGTGAAGCACGGGTGGTCCAGCGACCGAATGGCCACAACTGAAGAGGTAGGGTGGATAACGGCGCAGCCTTATCCACCGCTCATCGGCGACCCTAGTTGTGGAAAACGCCAGGCGGTTTTCCACTTTGCGGGTCTAGGCGTATGCCTCATCGCGGCCATGGCGGTCCGCCGATGCGGCCGCTCCTACGGCCAACCTATGTACCTGTAGGAGCGGCCCACGGCCGCGATCAGACGGCTACTCCCACGACTTCGTAGAAGCAGCCGCACCAAAAGCCTCTTACTTCGCCTTGCCCTGATTGGCCACCGCAGCCATCTTGGCGGCGACCTCGTCCGGGTCGGCCAGGTAGTAGTGCTTGGTGGGCTTGAGATTCTCGTCGAACTCGTACACCAGCGGCACGCCGTTGGGGATGTTGAGGCTGACGATGTCGCTGTCGGAGATGTTGTCCAGGTACTTGATCAGGGCACGCATGGAGTTGCCATGGGCGACTACCAGCACGCGCTGGCCGCTGCGAATGGCCGGGGCCAGGACTTCGTTCCAATAGGGCAGCACGCGCTCGACGCAATCCTTGAGGCACTCGGTGCGCGGCACCTGGTCCAGCGACAGACCGGCATAGCGCGGGTCGGCGGCCAGGGCCTGCTGCTCCTCGACGCTCTGCTCGGGCGGCGGGACGTCATAGCTGCGACGCCAGACCAGCACCTGCTCCTCGCCATACTTGGCGGCGGTCTCGGACTTGTTGAGGCCGGTCAGGCCACCATAGTGACGCTCGTTGAGGCGCCAGTCGCTCACGACCGGCAGCCACATCTGGTCCATGCCTTCCTGCACATGCCACAGGGTACGCACGGCGCGCTTGAGCACCGAGACATGGGCCACGTCGAAGAGGAAGCCGGCGTCCCTGAGCGCCTGACCGCCCTCGTGGGCCTCGCGGATCCCCTGTTCGGTCAGATCCACATCCGCCCAGCCACTGAAGCGGTTTTCCAGGTTCCACGCCGACTGGCCATGGCGGATGAATACGACTTGCGACATGCGACCTCCATCTTGGGATTCATTGTTTGGCTCACGCCTACGCGAAGCTGTGCCAAACATACCGCAGATGGAGGCTGCCGGCATGGGCATCACGGAAACCGTGATGCGTCCGGCACTCGCGTCGAACGTCAGGCCACCAGGGCGCGACGGGTACGTTCGATGACGCGTTCCAGCCCGGCCGCAGCATTGTACTGCTCGGGGTAGAGACGCTCGCTGCGACAGGCGACACCGCGCTCGTCGACCACGGTAAAGCTGAAACCGCCCTTGCGCGAAGCCGGGGTGGTGATGCATTGGAACGGTGCAAAGGCCGCTTGAAGGTATTGCATGGCCGCGATGGCCTGATTTTGAATGTTCATCTGTCTATCCTTGGGACCCACGCTCAGTCGGCGCGGTGAAATAACTCCAGCAACCTCGTACCCATAACGGCCGACGGCTGAATCTCTGGCTGGAGGAAGGCAGCGTGTGGGCAAGATGCCCAGGCATGCAGGTAAGTACTTGGGAAGGCAGGCAACCGGCCGGGCACGAGATTCAGAGGCCAGGGCGGCAGATCCTGAGCAATCGAGGGATCGGTTTGATCTGGATGACGCTTGTTTCACGCTGTTACAGCGAGCGGAAAGGCGTCCAGCGATTGGGGTCAGCTTGGTACTAACTCGATCAAGCTAGCAGGATCGATGCCAACCGCGCAAGCCCGTCGGTCGGCGACGGGCCTGATGGTCACTAGCGCTCGACGAGCTGCATCCAGGCGGCGGGATAGCGCGTACCGGCCACCTGTTCCGGGGTAAACAGCCGAGCCAATTCGGCGCCCTCGGCCGCGCTCAACCGCACGTCGAGCGCGGCAAGATTCTCCTGCAGATAACGCCGTCGGCGCGTGCCGGGGATAGGGATGATGTCCTCGCCCTGTGTCAGCACCCAGGCCAGGGCCAGCTGGCCGGGCGTGACGCCCTTGGCGCTGGCCAGGGCGCGTACCCGCTCCACCCGTTCCAGGTTGTGCTGGAAATTCTCGCCCTGGAAGCGCGGACTCAGGCGACGATAGTCATCCGCGGCGAAATCCTCCGGTGACTTCAGGGCGCCGGTGAGAAAGCCGCGGCCGAGCGGGCTGTAGGCCACCAGGGCGACTCCCAGTTCGCGGCAGGTGGCGAGCACGCCGTGCTCCTGGGGATCGCGCGACCACAGCGAAAACTCGCTCTGCAGGGCCGCGATGGGATGGACCCGCTGGGCGCGGCTCAGGGTCGCGCTGGAGGCCTCGCTCAGCCCCAGGTAACGCACCTTGCCGGCCTGCACCAGCTCGGCCATGGCGCCAACCGTCTCTTCGATCGGCACCTCGGGATCGACCCGGTGCTGGTAGTAGAGATCGAGATGCTCGACGCCCAGCCGACGCAGGCTGCCCTCCAGCGCCTGACGCACGTATTCGGGCCGGCCATTCACCCCGCGGGTATTGGGATCTTCGCTGCGCACCAGGCCGAACTTGCTGGCCAGGAATACCTGCTCGCGGCGTCCGCGCAGGGCTCGGCCCAGCAATTCCTCGTTGTGATGGGGACCATAGGCATCGGCGGTATCCAGCAGGGTCACGCCGCGTTCCAGGGCCAGGTCCAGGGTGGCCAGGGCCTCGGTCTCGTCGGTGGCGCCATAGAACTCGCTCATGCCCATGCAGCCCAGCCCCATAGCGGATACCTGCGGGCCGTTGCGGCCCAGTTGTCGTTGCAGCATGACATTCGCTCCTTTCGTGAAAGACCGGTCCAGTCTCGCTATTGAGAGCCTGTGAACAAAGCTGCTATCAAGACAGGCAGTATTCGATGGGATTGAAGAATCTTGGACCGATTGACAGCCATGCGCGGCTTCGTGCGTATCGTCGAGCGCCGCTCCTTCAGCCGTGCCGCCGCCGATCTCGGCCTGTCACCCGCAATGGCGACCCTGCTGGTGCAGCAGCTGGAAGCCCATCTGGGAGTAACGCTGCTGCATCGCACCACCCGCCGGGTCAGCCCGACCCTGGACGGCGCCGCCTACTACGAGCGCTGCGTCGGCTGGCTGGCCGAGCTGGACGATATCGAGGGCGCCTTCAGCCAGCGACGGCGCCAGCCACGCGGTCGACTGCGCGTCGATCTGCCCGGTGCCCTGGGGCGGGCGCTGGTGATTCCGGGGCTGCCGGACTTCTGCCGCCGCTATCCGGAGCTGGAGCTGGTCGTCAGCGCCGATGATCGACCGGTGGACGTGATCGGCGAGGGCATCGACTGCGTGCTGCGCAGTGGACCCCTGCTCGACGAGGGCCTGGCCGCCCAGGCGCTGGGCGAGCTGGTGCAGGTGACCTGTGCCAGTCCGGACTATCTGGCGCACCAGGGCCGGCCGGACAGCCTCGCGGACCTCGCCCAGCACCAGCTGGTGCATTATCGCTCCCAGCGCAGCGGTCGTCGGCTGCCCTTCGAATTCCGGCGCGAGGGTGAGCTGCACTGCCTGGATCAACCCGGACGCCTGACCCTCAGCGGCGCCGACGTCTATGTCGGTGCCGCCCTGGCCGGGCTGGGCCTGATCCAGGTGCCGCGCTATCACGTGGCAGCGGACCTGGCGGCCGGCCGGCTGTGCGAAGTCCTGCCCGACCAGCCACCGCCGGACTTGCCGCTGGCGGCGGTCTACCCCCTGGCCAGCCAGACCTCACCGCGGGTACGCGCCTGGGTCGAGTGGCTGGATGAGGTGTTCGCCGCGGTCGATCCGGCCTGGTTGCGCCGCTGACGCGACCGCTATCGACCCGCTTCGCGCGGCTCTGGCTGACCATGACCAAAGGCCTGGCCCAGGTCATCGCCCGAGGTGGTGCGGTTGTCGTCGGTACGCCACTTGGCGACCTCGGCGGCGCTGACCGGGGCGGCGTCGTTGCCCCAACTGGCGCGGATGAAGCTGACCACGTCGGCCACCTGGGCATCGTTCAGGCGCCAGCCGAAGGGCGGCATGACGATCATCGACGGCGCGGTGTGCAGGCCGGGCAGGGTGCCGCCCTTGAGCACGATGTTGATCAGCGAACTGGCATCCGCGGTACGCAGCACCGGATTGCCGGCCAGTGCCGGGAACACCCGGTCGTAACCCTGGCCATCGGTGCGGTGGCAGGCGGCGCAGTTGTCCACATAGACCTGGGCGCCACGAGCGCTGTCATCGCCGCGCCAGAGCGCCGCGGCGGCACGCCCGTCGGCCTGGAAGGGCGCATCGTGCGGATCCCTGGCCGGCAGGGTCTTGAGGTAACGGGCGATGGCCTGCAGATCGGCGTCGCTCAGGTACTGCAGGCTGTGCTGCACCACCTCGGTCATGCCGCCGAACACGGCGCTGTCGGCGGAGCGCCCGGTCTTGAGGAATTGCACCAGCTGCGCTTCGCTCCAGCGACCCAGGCCGTCGCGCTGGTCGCCGCGCAGATTCTTGGCGATCCAGCCTTCCAGGGGCGCGCTGCCGGCCAGGAAATCCTTGCCATCGGCGGGCGAGAGGGCCTTTTCCTGCATGGTGAAGGCGCGTGGCGTGTGGCAGGCGCCGCAGTGGCCGAGGCCTTCCACCAGGTAGGCGCCGCGAGCCACCACCGGGTCCTGGTCCGGGGCCGGCTGGAATTGCACCACCTCGGGCGCGAACAGCTGGCGCCAGATCGCCAGGGGCCAGCGCATGGACAGCGGCCAGGGGATGTCGCTATCGCGATTGGCCTGCTCGACCGGCGCCACGCCGTGCATGAAGTAGGCATAGAGGGCGCGCATGTCGCCCTCGCTGACCCGGGCATAGGAGGGGTAGGGCATGGCCGGATAGAGGGTATGACCCTCCTTGGCGATACCCTGGCGGATGGCGGCATCGAAGTCGGCATAGCTGTAGGCGCCGATGCCGGTCTGCCGATCCGGGGTGATGTTGGTGGAATAGAGGGTGCCGATGGGCGTCTGCATGGGCAGGCCGCCGGCGAAGGGCTGGCCGCCCGGCGCCGTGTGGCAGGCCACGCAGTCGCCGGCCCGGGCCAGGTATTCGCCTTGCTTGACCAGCGCCGGATCGGCGTCTTCGGCGGCCTGGGCCGTCAGCGTCAGGCCGGCGCCCAGCAGCAGGGTCGCGAGGGTACGGAAGATCATGGGCGCGCCTCTCATGCCTGCACCAGCGGGCCTGGATTCTTCAGGTACTGCTCGCGGATGGCCCGCGCCGACCAGTAGGTCAGGGCCGCCACCAGGCCGGTGGGGTTGTAGCCCAGACCCTGCGGGAAGGCCGAGGCGCCCGGCACGAAGACGTTGTGCACGTCCCAGCTCTGCAGGTAGCGATTGACCGCGCTGGTCTTGGGATCGGTGCCCATGATGGCGCCACCGTTGAGGTGGGTGGTTTGGTAGCTGGCTGTGTTGAAGTGACCGCCGAAGTCCTTGACCGAGACGCTGATGTGCTCGGGGCTCATGGCCTCGGCGATCTTCTTCATCTTGGCGGCCATGAAGCGGGTCATGCGGATGTCGTTGTCCTTCCAGTCGAAGGTCATGCGCAGCAGCGGCTGGCCATAGGCGTCACGGTAGGTGGGGTCCAGGTCCAGGTAGTTGTCGCGATAGGACTGGTGCGCACCGTGGGCGTCCATCGACAGCTGATGGTTGTAGTAGCCGGCCTGGGCCTTTTTCCAGGCGCTGCCCCACTGCGGCGTGCCGGGCGGATTGGCCGCCCCGGCGATGGGCCGGGTGCCGGCCTGGTTGACCCACATGGGCGAGCCGCCGACGAAGCCGTGCGGACCGTGGTCGAAGTTGTCGGCGTTGAAGTCGTCCACCGCCACGCCATTGCCACCGGCGCCGATGAAGGGATTGGTGTGGTGCTGGTCCTGGCGGAAGAAGGCCTTGATGGTGGCCATGTTCTGGTAGGCGAAGTTGCGCCCGACCACACCCTCGCCGGTCTTGGGATCATAGGGCTGGCCGATGCCCGACAGCAGCAGCAGGCGCACGTTGTTGAACTGGAAGGCGGCGAGGATGACGATGTCGGCTGGCTGCTCCAGCTCCTGGCCCTGGGCATCCAGGTAGGTCACCCCGGTGGCCTTCTTGCCGGTGCTGTCGAGATTGACCCTGAGCACATGGGCCTGGCTGCGCAACTCGAAGCGCGGCTCCTGCTTGAGCACCGGCAGGATATTGAGATTCGGCGAGGCCTTGGAATACATGTAGCAGACGTAGCCGCTGCAGTAGCCGCAGAAGTTGCAGGGGCCCATCTGGCATCCATAGGGATTGGTGTAGGGCCCCGAGGTGTTGGCCGAGGGCAGGTTGTAGGGGTGATAGCCCACGTCCCGCGCGGCCTTTTCGAACAGTTGCGCCGAGACGGTGTTCTTTTGCGCCGGCAATGGGAAGTCGCTGGAGCGATCCGCGGCATAGGGGTTGCCGCCCTTGCCGTCGCCTACGACCTGGCCCTTGACGCTCCAGGCGGTGCCCGAGGTGCCAAAGACCTTTTCGGCGAAGTCGAAGTAGGGCTCCAGCTCGCTGTAGCTGACGCCGAAGTCCTGGATGGTCATGCCGTCGGGGATGAATTTCCTGCCGTAGCGCTCTTCATAGTGACTGCGCAGGCGCAACTCCACCGGATCGACGCGGAAGTGCACCCCCGACCAGTGCAGGCCGGCGCCGCCCACGCCATCGCCGGGCAGGAAGACACCGAGCTGGCGGTTGGGCAGGGCGACGTCGTTGACGCTGTGGCGGATGGTGACGGTTTCCTTGGAGACATCGACGAACAGCTTCTTGCGGATGCTGTAGGTGAGTTCGTCAATCACCTGTGGGTAGGAGCCGTCGGGATAGGTGTCGCGGTAGCTGCCGCGTTCCAGGGCCACCACGTCCAGACCGGCCTCCGTCAGTTCCTTGGCCATGATGGCGCCGGTCCAGCCGAAACCGACGATCACTACCTGCTTGCTGGGCAATACCTTGGCCATCAACCGCGCTCCCCGCGAATGGAGACCGGCGGCAGCGGATAGCGCTCGTCGCGCTCCACCCAGTCCATGAAGTCGGCGCGGGCGCCGGGAAAATTCACCAGCTTCCAGCCGACCAGCTGCTTGTTGCCGCCATGCAGCGGATCGCAATAGAAGCCCTCCTTGGTGTTCTGCAGCAGCTGGGCGAAGAACAGCCTGGCCGGTATGCCCTCGAGCGCGGCGTCACCGCCTTCCAGGGCCTCGAGGGCCGCGTCCTGCTCGGCGGGTGCCAGCTCGGCGAAGACCTTGCCGTGCTGCTGACGGGTCCAGCGATCCACCGCGGCGATGCCCAGTCGATAGAGGTCCTGGGGTACCAGGCGACTCTGGTAGCCCATCTCCGGTGCGGCATCGACGGCGAAGGGACCCTGCATGTACCAGAGGCCGCCGCGGGCATAGGCGGTCTGCATCTGCCGGTCGATGAATTCCGGCGCGCCGGCTTCCAGCGCGCCCGGGCCGAGTTCGTCCGCTGGAATCAGCCGGGCCACCGCGGCCTGCACGAAGGCCCATTCCTCGGCGGTGAAGAACACCGGTTGATAGTGGTCGGCGCGCGGACTGCTGCCCGGCTTGCTTTCCGGGGTGGGCGCGGCGAGGGCCAGGCCCGCGGGGGCACCGCCCGCCAGGGCAACCACGGGAATCAGGCTCAGGGACTTGCGCAGGAAGTCGCGGCGGGCCGGGACGGAATCGTCTGCGGACATGGTCGGGGTCTCATCAGGTGCCCGACGTGAAACCGCAGGGCTTATGGTTAGCTAGCTAATATGTTGGAATATTACCAATATCCACTGGCCGCGGTTACATTTTGTCGCAGGTGTGCAGAGGCCACGCAGCCCGGCAAGTTCCCTCGCTCCCGTCGCGAAGTAAAAAGCGTGCAGGGCGCGGCCTCGGGTGATCCTGGTGCGACGACAACCGGTCGCGACGTTCCAGGCACGACGATCTTTCCGGCGTGGGCGGCATTTCCGGCCGCGCGGAGCGGGGTGCTGGTACTCAGGTCCCGCCTGAGTTACCTAAGGTTCCACCTTTGCGAGCACCATAAGAGTGCAAGTTGCACAAGGTGATACCTAACGAAGCAAGCCGATCGGACTTGCGCGCTTAAAAGAAATCACTTTGCACATCAGATGGTTAGCGCGATAGCTCGGTGGAACGCCGCTTTTTCGCCGCTTTCCGCGAGGCATTGCACCCTTTGAGGTCATTTTGTGCCGATTTCAGCGGGGATGGCGCGCAAGTTGCACTTGGGAGGCTTTCCGTTGTCAGGTAACACCTTATGTCCAACGTAGAATGCAACCTTTCTCCGGCGCTCAAACCGCGCCATGTGACCATGTTGTCCATTGCCGGGGTAATCGGTGCCGGTCTGTTCGTCGGCTCCGGTCATGCCATCGCCGCGGCCGGTCCGGCCGTACTGCTGGCCTATGCCCTGGCTGGCACCCTGGTGGTGCTGGTCATGCGCATGCTGGGTGAAATGGCCGTCGCCTCGCCCGATACCGGTTCCTTTTCTTCTTATGCGCAGCAGGGCATCGGTCGCTGGGCCGGCTTTACCATCGGCTGGCTGTACTGGTGGTTCTGGGTGCTGGTGATTCCGCTGGAGGCGGTGGCCGCCGCGGCCATCCTCAGTGCCTGGTTCCCGGCGATCGCCACCTGGCAGTTCGCCCTGATCATCACCGGCATCCTGACCGTGACCAACCTGTTCAGCGTCGCCAAGTACGGCGAGTTCGAATTCTGGTTCGCCCTGCTCAAGGTCATCGCCATCGTCGCCTTCATCGCCCTGGGCGCGGCAGCCCTGGTCGGCGCCCTGCCGGGTCGCGAGGTCAGTGGCCTGAGCAACCTGATGGCCCATACCGGCGGCTTCATGCCCAATGGCTTCGGCGCGGTGCTGGGCGCCCTGCTGACCACCATGTTCAGCTTCATGGGGACCGAGATCGTCACCATCGCCGCTGCCGAGTCCAAGGACCCGTCGCGGCAGATCAGCAGGGCCACCAACTCGGTGATCTGGCGGATCGCGCTGTTCTATCTGGTCTCCATCTTCCTGGTGGTGTCCATGGTGCCCTGGAACGATGCCCAGCTGCCGCTGGTGGGTTCCTATCAGCGTGCCCTGGAGATCCTGTCGATCCCCAACGCCAAGCTGATCGTCGACTGCGTGGTGCTGGTCGCCGTGGCCAGCTGCCTGAACTCGGCGCTCTATACCGCGTCGCGCATGCTCTATTCCCTGGCTCGCCGTGGCGATGCCCCGGCCAAGCTGGGGCGCGCCTCCAGCAGCGGTGTACCGCGGGCCGCGGTGCTGGCCAGCACGGCGGTGGGCTTCCTCACCACCATCGCCAACTACACCATGCCCGAGGCGGTGTTCAGCTTCCTGCTGTCCACCTCCGGCGCCGTGGCCCTGCTGGTCTACCTGGTGATCGCCGTGACCCAGCTGCGCCTGAGACGCAAGCTGATGGCTCGCGGCGAGCACCTGGAATTCCGCATGTGGCTGTTCCCCTGGCTGACCTGGGCGGTGATCGTCTTCATCGTCGGCGCCCTGACCGTGATGCTGTTCAGCGACGCTCATCGCTTCGAGATCCTGGCGACCGGTCTGCTGGCACTGGTGGTCGTGGCCATCGGCACCTGGGTCGGCCGTCGCCAGCCCGCCACGCCGAATCTGGCTGCCGCCGCACGTTGATCGCGAGAAGCTTCCGACGTCGCCAGGCGTCGGGAGCGCTCCTTTCTGGAGCACGAAGGCATTTCCAGGCTGGACAGCAGGTGCGGTAACAGGTAGAACAGCACTCCTGTTTTGTTGGCTGGCGGCCAACTGTACAGCTCTTATCTTCGCGATGTTCCCTCGGGTAACCAAATTTTGCACTGCAATGGTGCAATGCGTTACAGAATGACCCAAATTGCAGCAGTACAGTTGCAATTGTGTGCAAGGTGATCCGCGATCCTTTCCCTGTACTGTTACTGGTGGTAGCACTCGTCCGGCGAGACAATGGCGCCATTCGATGACCAGTACCCGTCACAAGCGGGAAGGAAAGCCACCATGGAACGCACCTTCAGTTCCTCGCTGTACAACGCCAAGCCCAGCACTCGTGTTCCCGCTGCCCTGCGCGTTATCTCCACCCTGTCCACCTGGCAGCGTCGCATCGCCAGCCGCAATGAACTGGCCCGTCTAGATACCCGTATGCTGGCTGACGCCGGTATCACCGAGGCCCAGCGCTACCAGGAAATGCACAAGCCGTTCTGGCGCTAAGCCCGGCAGCTGCACAGTTTCCACAGACCCCGCTTCGGCGGGGTTTGTTTTGTCTGCCGTCTGGACAGCGGACAGTAAAAAGCCCCGGATGCCGGGGCTTTTCGTTACCGCCAGGGGTGGGCGGTTACTGCATGTTGTTCTGGTTGCGGGCGTCGACCTTGTTGGGCTTGTCGCTCTTGAAGGGCACCTCGGCAGCGCCGTCGGCACCCCCTTTGACGGTAGTCTTGCCCGGCACCTCGGTGGTGGCGGCGCCATTGACGGCCGTGGCGCTCTTGGAGGGATCAGCCGCGAAGACACCCGTGGCCATCGACAGCATCACAGCAGCGGTAGAGGTGATCAGCAGCTTTTTCATGAGTTCGGCCTCGTCGAAATGAACCTGTGTATCCGATGGGGCCCGCAGCGGAAGAGCGGCGGGCATCAGCTGCAGACGGACAGGTCCACAGCGCACGTCTCAGTTGACTGCCGCCCGGAATGCCGGGTTCCAGGGCATTTGTGAACATTTGTGGGTAAGTCGCCGCTCCGGTAGCAGGCGTTTGCACCTGGCCCTCGGTGTAGCGCTTCCCAAGTGGCGTCAGGCACCTGACAATTCGTCAGACGAACCCCCTGCGGCGCGCGTGGTCAGTTCGCAGATCGCGCCTCTTCCACCAACAAGGACAATCATGAGGGCTCTCCGCCTTGCTCGCCTCTGCCAGGTAACGGCTGCTCTGACCCTGGTAACGCTGTTACCGGGCTGCTCCCAGGAGCAACCCCCCACCGAGGAACTGGCACGGGTGGTGGTGGCGCAGCTGAGTCCGATACGGGATAGCCAGCGCATCCCCTTCACCGGCGATATCCAGGCACGTGTCCAGGCGCCGCTCGGCTTTCGGGTGAGTGGCAAGATCAGCGAACGGCTGGCGGACGTCGGTGATCGCGTGCGCGAGGGCCAGGTGCTGGCCCGGCTGGATCCCCAGGATCTACGCAACAACCTGGCCGCAGCCCAGGCCCAGGTGGAGGCCCAGGAAGCCCGTACGCGGCTGGCACGGGTGGACTTCGAGCGCCAGGCTGCGCTACTGCCCAAGGGCTACACCAGTCGCAGTCAGTACGACCAGGCCCAGGCCACCCTCGATGGCGCGCGCAGCGCTCTGCAGACCGCCATGGCCCAGCGCGACGATGCCCGCAAGCAACTCGGCTACACCGAACTGCGCGCCAGCGCCGCTGGGGTGCTGACCGCCCGCCATGCCGAAGCCGGGCAGGTGGTACAGGCCGGGGCGGCGATCTTCGATCTGGCGGTGAGTGGCGAGCTCGACGCCGTCTTCGATCTCTACGAATCCCTGGCCCGCGAACTCAAGGTCGGCCAGACCCTGCCCGTCATCCTGCAGGCGCAACCGGCGATCGCGACCCGGGGCACCCTGCGCGAAATCGCGCCAACGGTGGCCAGCAGCGGCACGGTGCGCATCAAGGTGCAACTCGATCGACCGCCAGCGGCCATGACCCTGGGCGCGGTGGTCAACGCCCAACTGGAGGGCGTGGCCGAGCAGGGCTTCGCCTTGCCCTGGACGGCGCTGAATGGCACCACCGAACAGCCCGCCGCCTGGCGCCTCAATGACGATGGCCGGGTCAGCCTGCAGCCGCTGCGCATCGAGCGCTACACCCGTGACAGCATCATCGTCAGCGACGGGCTCAAGGCCGGTGACCGCATCGTGGTCGCCGGTGGCCAGGCGCTCAGTCCCGGGCAGAAGGTCGAGCTCGCCGAGCGCTCCGCCTTCAACGAGGTGCGGCCATGAAGCCTCTGCTGCCGCTCTGCCTGCTGCTGGTCCTGGCCGGCTGTTCCGACGACGAGGCCCCGCCGCCGCCGATCCGGCCGGTGGCGACCCTGACCCTCAGTGCCCCGCCGCCCGGGCGCGAAGTCTTCGCCGGCAGCATCCAGGCGCGCTACGAGAGCGTGCTGGGCTTTCGCGTCGGCGGCCGCATGACCCGCCGGCTGCTGGACGTGGGTCAGCCGGTGCGGCGTGGCCAGTTGCTGGCGGCGCTGGACCCCACCGATCAGGACAATGCCCTGCGCAGCCGCCAGGGCCAGACCGCCGATGCCGACGCCCAGTGGCGCGATGCGCGCAACGATGCGCGGCGCCAGCAGCAGCTGTTCGACCAGGGGGTCGGCTCGCGCTCCCAGCTGGACCAGGCGCTGACCCGGCTGCATACCCTGGAAGCCTCCCGCGAGCAGGCCCAGAGCGCCGAGCGCCAGGCTCGCGACCAGCGCAACTATGCCGAACTCCAGAGTGATTTCGACGGGGTGATCACCGCCTGGCAGGCCGAAGTCGGCCAGGTGGTGTCCGCCGGTCAGCCGGTGGTGCGGGTCGCCCGGCCGGATGTTCGCGAGGCGGTCCTGGATCTGCCGGCCCAGGCCATCGGCCAGCTGACCCCGGGGCGCGTCCTGACCGTGCGCATGGCCCTGGATCCCGAGGTGGCGGTGCAGGGCCGGGTGCGCGAGATCGAGCCCCAGGCCGATGCCACCACCCGTACCCGGCGGGTGCGCCTGACCCTGGATGAGCCGCCAGCCGCGCTGCGCATCGGCAGCCTGGTGCAGGGCGAGCTGGAGTCGCCACCGGCCGCGGGCCTGCCGCTGCCGATCCAGGCGCTGCGGCGCCAGAATGGCCAGACCCTGGTCTGGGTGGTGACAGGCCAGGGCGAGCAGGCGCAGGTGCGCCAGCGTCAGGTCGAGGTGCTGCGCGAGGCCGCTGGCCTGGCGTGGATCGGCAACGGCCTGAAGGCGGGTGAGCGGGTGGTGACGGCAGGGGTGAACAGTCTCGAGGAGGGACAGCGGGTGAAGGATCAGGAGGGCGCTCGGCCATGAAAGGCTTCAACCTGTCGGACTGGGCGCTGCGCCACCAGTCTTTCGTCTGGTACCTGATGTTCGTCGCCCTGCTGATGGGCGTCTTCTCCTACATGAAGCTGGGGCGCGAGGAAGACCCGTCCTTTGCCATCAAGACCATGGTCATCCAGACCCGCTGGCCGGGGGCGACCACCGAGGAGACCCTGCGCCAGGTCACCGAGCGGGTGGAAAAGAAGCTCGAAGAGCTGGATTCGCTGGACTACACCAAGAGCTTCACCCGACCGGGCCAGTCCACGGTATTCGTCTATCTGCGTGACACCACGCCGGCCAAGGCGATTCCCGACATCTGGTACCAGGTGCGCAAGAAGGTCTCGGACATCCAGGGCGAATTCCCCCAGGGCATCCAGGGACCGGCCTTCAACGACGAATTCGGCGACGTCTTCGGCAGCATCTATGCCTTCACCGGCGACGGCTTCAGCATGCGCCAGCTGCGCGACCAGGTAGAGCAGGTGCGCCGCGAGATCCGTAGCGTGCCGGGCATCGGCAAGGTGCAGCTGATCGGCGCGGAGAACGAGGTCATCTACCTGGACTTCTCCACCCGCAAGCTGGCGGCCCTGGGCATCGACCAGCGCCAGGTGATGCAGAGTCTGCAACAGCAGAATGCGGTGACCCCCTCGGGGACCATCGAATCCGGCGCCGAGCGCATCAGCGTGCGCACCAGTGGCGAATTCCGCTCCACCGCCGACCTGGCCGCCGTCAATCTGCGCATCGACGACCGCTTCTATCGGCTCACCGACCTGGCCGACATCCGCAGTGGCTACGCCGATCCGCCCAGTTCGCTGTTTCGCTACAACGGCCAGCCGGCCATTGGCCTGGCCATCGCCATGAGCAGCGGCGGCAATATCCAGACCTTTGGCAAGGCGCTTACCGAAAAGATGCAGGAGCTGACGGCCGACCTGCCAGTGGGCATCGGCGTGCACGTGGTCTCCAACCAGGCGCAGGTGGTGGAAAAGGCCGTCGGCGGCTTTACCCGGGCGCTGTTCGAGGCGGTCATCATCGTGCTGGTGGTGAGCTTCATCAGTCTCGGCGTGCGCGCCGGCCTGGTGGTGGCGCTGTCGATCCCCCTGACCCTGGCGCTGGTGTTCGTCTTCATGGAGTACAGCGGCATCACCATGCAGCGGATCTCCCTGGGCGCCCTGATCATCGCCCTCGGTCTGCTGGTGGACGACGCCATGATCACCGTGGAGATGATGGTGACCAAGCGCGAGGAGGGCGAGTCGCTGCACCGCTCGGCGACCTTCGCCTACGAGTCGACCGCCTTTCCCATGCTCACCGGCACCCTGGTGACGGTGGCCGGCTTCGTGCCCATCGGGCTCAACTCCAGCAGCGCCGGCCAGTACACCTTCACCCTGTTCGCGGTGATCGCCGTGGCGCTGCTCTTGTCCTGGATCGTCGCGGTGTTCTTTTCGCCGGTGATCGGCGTGCACATCCTGCCGAAGAAGGTGAAGCAGAAGGACCACGACCAGCCCGGCCGCCTGGCTCGCTGGTCTGACGGCCTGTTGCTGGGCGCCATGCGCCATCGCTGGCTGACCATCGGCCTCACGGTGCTGCTGTTCGCCGCGGCGCTGTTCGCCATGAAGTTCGTGCAGAACCAGTTCTTCCCGTCCTCGGATCGACCCGAACTGCTGATCGACTTCAACCTGCCGCAGAACGCCTCCCTCGACGCCACCCGCGCGCAGATGGACAGATTCGAGAAAACCCTGGCCGACGATCCGGACGTGGCCCACTGGAGTTCCTATGTCGGCCAGGGCGCGGTGCGCTTCTATCTGCCGCTGGACCAGCAGCTGGAGAATCCCTTCTATGGCCAGGTGATCCTGGTGGCCAAGGACCTGGAGGCGCGCAATCGCCTGCTGCCCAAGCTCAAGCAGCGGCTGCGCCAGGACTTCGTCGGCCTGTCCGGCTACGTCCAGCCGCTGGAGATGGGTCCGCCGGTGGGTCGGCCGATCCAGTACCGCATCAGTGGCCCCGACGTCGCCGAGGTACGCCGCCAGGCGCTGGCGCTGGCCAGTGTGCTGGGCAAGAGTCCCCAGCTGGGCGACTTCCTCTACGACTGGAACGAGCCGGCGCGGATGCTCAAGGTCGAGGTCAACCAGGACAAGGCGCGGCAGCTGGGCTTCTCCTCCCAGAACGTGGCGCAGATCCTCAATGGCGTGGTGACCGGTACCCCGGTGACCCAGGTACGCGACGACATCTACCTGGTCAATGTGGTGGCGCGGGCCAGCGAGGCCGAGCGGCGCTCGGTGGAAACCCTGGAGAATCTGCAGATCATGACGCCCCAGGGCGTCGCGGTACCGCTCAAGGCTTTCGCCCGTATCGACTACGCCCTGGAGCAGCCGCTGGTGTGGCGCCGCGATCGGCTGCCCACCATTACCCTCAAGGCCTCGATCCTCAGCGAGATCCAGGCGCCGGATCTGGTCAAGCAGCTGCAACCGGACGTGGATGCCTTCATCGCCAAGCTGCCGCCGCGCTACCAGGTGGCGGTGGGTGGGACGGTGGAGGAGAGCAGCAAGGCCCAGGGCCCGATCGCCGAGGTGGTGCCGCTGATGCTGTTCCTCATGGCCACCTTCCTGATGATCCAGCTGCACAGCATCCGCAAGCTGTTCCTGGTGGCGAGCGTGGCGCCCCTCGGTCTGATCGGCGTGGTGCTGGGCCTGATCCCCTTCGGTCAGCCGCTGGGCTTCGTCGCCATCCTCGGGGTGCTGGCGCTGATCGGCATCATCATCCGCAACTCGGTGATCCTGGTGACCCAGATCGACGCCTTCGAACAGGCCGGTCGCTCGCCCTGGGACGCCGTGGTGGAAGCCACCCGGCACCGCCGCCGGCCGATCCTGCTGACCGCCGCGGCGGCCAGCCTGGGCATGATTCCCATCGCCCGTGAGGTGTTCTGGGGGCCCATGGCCTACGCCATGATCGGCGGCATCGTCGCGGCGACCCTGTTGACCCTGCTGTTCCTGCCGGCGCTGTACATCGCCAGCTATCGCATTCGCGAGCCGGGCCGTGAGGGGCGATGAACGAAGCGGTAGGGCAAAAAAAACGGCCTTCTGGCGGAGGTCTCCAGGGGAGACATCTGCCAGAAGGCCG
The DNA here is from genome assembly GCF_028640935.1 of Pseudomonas sp. SHLD1. Taxonomy (NCBI): domain Bacteria; kingdom Pseudomonadati; phylum Pseudomonadota; class Gammaproteobacteria; order Pseudomonadales; family Pseudomonadaceae; genus Pseudomonas; species Pseudomonas sp. SHLD1. The sequence continues at coordinate 212,930 of NZ_JAQZAD010000015.1, read as the reverse complement.
CAAGGAGCTATCCAAGGAGCCACTGCCGGAGGGAAGGATTCGCGCGGTCAGAATGTCGAATCCACAGCAGCTCACCGCACCACTATCGTGCGTGCGACTTTTTCAATAAAGTGACGGCTTGACGAAACTCCATTGCGAAAAAGGCAATAATGGATATTTTCCAAGGCATGCGCATCTTCGTCCGGGTGGTGGATCTGGGGAGTCTCACGGCTGCCGCCCACACCCTCGCCCTGTCTACCGCCCAGGTGTCGCGCCTGCTGGCGGAACTGGAAAGCCACCTGCAGACCCGGCTGCTGCACCGCACCACCCGGCGCCTGGCGCTGACCGAGGCAGGCGAGCGCTACCTCGAACGCTGCCGACGCATCCTGCAGGACGTCGGCGAAGCCGAAGCCGAAGCCAGCGGCGCCCATCTCAAGCCCCATGGCCATCTGCGGCTGCATTCCATGACCGGCCTGGGCACCCAGTTGCTGGCGCCCCTGGTGTCACGCTTCTGCGCGCGCTATCCCCATGTCGAGATCGTCATGACGCTCTCGCAGAACCATTCGGCGCTGCTGGAGGATGGGCATGACATCGCCATCACCCTGGATACCGAACTGGCCGATTCGGATTTCGTCGCCCAGCGTCTCGGCGGCGTCTACAGCGTGGTCTGCGCGGCGCCCAGCTACCTGGCGCAGCGTCCGGCGCCCAAGGTGCCCGCCGATCTTGCCGAGCACGACTGCCTGCGCCTGATGGATCCGAACTTCTCCGAACGCTGGGTCTTCGCCGGCGAGGACGGCGAGCAGCAGGTCGCGCCGCGCTATGTCTTCCAGGTCAACGTCGCCGAGGCCCTGGCCAGCGTGGCCCGCCAGGGCATGGGCATCTGCCTGCTGCCCAGCTACATCGCGGTCAACTACCTGCGCGATGGCAGCCTGGTGCGGCTGCTGCCCAACTTCCGCCTGCGCGAGCGCAACATCCATGCGCTCTATCCCTCGCGGCGCTTTCTCGACGCCAAGATCAAGACCTGGATCGACTTCCTCAAGGAGGAATTGCCCGAGCGCCTGCAACTGGAGAACCGGGTGCTGGAAGACCAGCGCTACTGGGCCAAGGACTAGGCTTTGTCTGAAAGGCGCCTGCGCTCGGCGATACGGCGTTAAAGATCCGCTGGATCGCCAGCCCGGTCCGCTTCCTCGCGGATTTTTGCCTTGCCTAACCTTCGCTCGGCGAATTTCAGACAAGCCCTAAGGCAGAGCTTGTTGCGGGTTTTGTAACAGTGATTTAGTTAGCATCCTATTTATTAGGCTGCGTTCTTTACCTAGAATGGTCCTGTATCCCGATGAACATGACCTGTTAGGAGTTCGCCATGAAACGTTCTCTGTCCGCCCTCGTGCTGACCCTTGCCACCCTGACCGCCGCCCAGTTCGCCGCTGCCGACGACAATCCCAGCCTAAGATACAAGCTGGTCGATCAGAATCATGCCGCCATGCAGCACTACGGCGATCAGGCCGCTCCCGCCGCCGACGCGCGTCGCTGAGCCGCTCCGCTTTCGAAAGACCACCCCTCCTTGCTCCTTTGGTCTTTCTCCGCCGCACCCTTCGGGTGCGGCTTTTTTATATCTGCGGCACACTGGGCCCCTGACCTTGTCGAGGTGCTCATGACCGCCATTTCCGCTCAACGACTTGCCGACCTGCGGGCCTTCCTGGCCGAGCAGGACGCCGATGCCTGCCTGATCCCCAGCGCCGATCCCCATCTGTCCGAATACCTGCCGGAACACTGGCAGGGCCGCGCCTGGCTGTCCGGTTTCACCGGCTCCGCCGGGCTGCTGCTGGTAACACGCCAGGCCGCTGGCGTCTGGACCGACAGCCGCTACTGGGAACAGGCCGCCCAGGAGCTGGCGGACAGCGGCATCGATCTGATGAAGCAGGTCGCCAGCCAGCCCCAGGCCCATCTGCAGTGGCTGGCCGAGCAGGTGCCCGCGGGCGGTACGGTATTGGTGGACGGCCAGGTGCTGTCGCTCGGCGCCGCGGCGGCCCTGCGCCGGGCACTGGAACCCAAGGGTATCCGGCTGCGGACCGACCTCGATCCGCTGGCGACGATCTGGACCGGGCGCCCTGCGCTGCCGGTCGCGCCGGTCTATGCCCATGCGGCGCCCCATGCGCCTCAGCCGCGCAGCGCCAAGCTCGCCCAGGTGCGCCAGGCAATGGCCGAGGCCGGCACTGCCTGGCATTTCATCTCTTCGCTGGACGACATCGCCTGGCTGCTCAACCTGCGTGGGGCGGATGTGCCCTACAACCCGGTGTTCCTCGCCCATCTGTTGCTGGGCAAGGACAGCTGCCAGCTGTTCATCGACCCGGCCAAGGTGCCGGCCGAGATCCGCACGGCCCTGGAAGCGGACGGCGTGACCCTGGCCGACTACCACCAGGCCGCCGCCGAACTGGCCAGCCTGCCGGCAGGTAGTCGCCTGCTGGTGGACCCGGCGCGGGTCACCCTGGGGCTGGCCGAGGCCGCGCCCCAGGATGTCGAGCGGCGCGAGCAGATCAATCCCTCGACCCTGCTCAAGGCCTGCAAGACCGCCGCGGAAGTGGCCCAGGTGCGTACCGCCATGGAAGAGGATGGCGCGGCGCTCTGCGTCTTCTTCGCCCGCTTCGAGGCGGCCCTGGCCCGCGGCGAGCGCCTCACCGAGCTGACCGTGGACGACTGGCTGAGCGAAGCCCGCGCCGCCCGGCCGAACTTCGTCTCCCTGAGCTTCGCCACCATCGCCGGCTTCAATGCCGGCGGCGCCCTGCCGCATTACCGCGCCACCGAGGAGGCCCATGCCGAGCTCCAGGGCGACGGCCTGCTGCTGATCGACAGCGGCGGCCAGTACCTGGGCGGCACCACCGACATCACCCGGGTGGTGCCCATCGGCACCCCCAGCGCCGCCCAGCGCCGCGACTTCACCCTGGTGCTCAAGGGCATGCTGGCGCTGTCGCGAGCGCGCTTCCCGGCCGGCGTCGCCGCGCCGATGCTCGATGCCCTGGCGCGCGAGCCGATCTGGGCCGCCGGCATCGACTACGGCCACGGCACCGGTCACGGCGTGGGTTATTTCCTCAATGTGCACGAGGGGCCGCAGTCGATTTCCTTCTATGCCACGGTCACCCCGCACCATGTGCTGCGCGAGGGCATGATCACCTCCAACGAACCGGGCATCTATCGGCCCGGCCAGTGGGGCGTGCGGCTGGAAAACCTGCTCTTGTGCACGAGTGCGGAAACCACCGAATTCGGCGATTTCCTAGCCTTCGAGACCCTGACGCTCTGTCCGCTGGACACCCGCTGCCTGGATCTGGCCCTGCTGCGCAGCGACGAGCTGGACTGGCTGGATGGCTATCACGCCGAGGTCCGCCGCCGCGTGCTGCCGCTGGTCGAGGGCGCCGCGCGCGACTGGCTGCTGGCCCGCACCGAACCCGTCACGAGGACTGCCCGATGAGCAGCAACGCCCAGCAATTCGCCAGTGACAACTATTCCGGCATCTGCCCGGAAGCCTGGGCCGCCATGGCCGCGGCCAACGTCGGCCACGAGACCGCCTATGGCAACGACACCTGGACGGCGCGCGCCGCCGATCGCTTCCGCCAGCTGTTCGAGACCGACTGCGAGGTGTTCTTCGCCTTCAACGGCACCGCGGCCAACTCCCTGGCCCTGGCGGCGCTGTGCCAGAGCTACCACAGCGTGATCTGCTCCGATACCGCCCACGTCGAGACCGACGAATGCGGCGCGCCGGAGTTCTTTTCCAACGGCTCCAAGCTGCTGCTGGCTCCGGCCCATCAGGGCAAGCTGACGCCGGGCGCCATCCAGCAGATCGCCACCAAGCGCGCCGACATCCACTTTCCCAAACCGCGCGCGGTGACCGTCACCCAGGCTACCGAGGTAGGCACCCTCTATGGCCTCAACGAACTGCAGGCCATCAGCGCCACCTGCCGCGACCTCGGCCTGCACCTGCACATGGACGGCTCGCGCTTTTCCAACGCCGTGGCCGGCCTGGGCTGCACCCCGGCCGAGGTGACCTGGAAGGCCGGCGTCGACGTGCTCTGCTTTGGCGGTACCAAGAGCGGCATGGCGGTGGGGGAGGCCATCCTCTTCTTCAATCGCGAACTGGCCGAGGACTTCGAATACCGCTGCAAGCAGGCCGGCCAGCTGGCCTCCAAGATGAGATTCCTCTCCGCGCCCTGGCTGGGCGTGCTGGAAAACGACACCTGGCTGCGCCACGCCCGCCATGCCAACGCCATGGCCCAGTTGCTGGCCGAGCGCGTTCGCGACGTGCCCGGGGTGGACTTCATGTTCCCGGTGGAAGCCAATTCGGTATTCCTGCAGCTCTCGGAACCGGCGCTGGAATTCCTGCGCAACCGCGGTTGGCGCTTCTACACCTTCATCGGCAGCGGCGGGGCGCGTTTCATGTGCTCCTGGGACACCGAAGAGGCGCGGGTACTGGAACTGGCGGCGGATATTCGGACGGCCATGGGCGGGTAGGGCGCAGCGCGGCCGCTCCTACAGCAGCCAGATAGCCTGTAGGAGCGGCCCATGGCCGCGATCAGATCTGGCACGGGGATTATCGCAGCCGTGGCGGTGCGCCGATGGAACGGACCCCGACGATTGATCGCGCTTTGGCCAGGGCGGATGGCGATGAACGCCTGCTCGGCCAACCCCCTCTCTCCTTGGGAGAAGGCTGGGGTGAGGGTGTTCCTCGCCACGCTGTTCCAGTGGAAAAGGCTACGCCGTTTTCCACGCTACTGCGGCCCGTAGGTTGGGTTGAGAGGGCTCTACCGTCGAAGCCCAACATTGGGGACTCCGGGGCGATGTTGGGCTTCGCTGCGCTCAACCCAACCTACGGCGGCTCTGGGTGGAAAACGCAATGCGGTTTTCCACGCTACGGTGTTCACCGGGGACGCCGCCCGCCCCAACCGTTACCATGGCCGATCTCCTTCCCGTCTCCCGCGATCCATGGCCAAGAAGTCCAGCAAAGTCCTCACTGCCGCGGTCAATCCCGCCGCCCCCACGCTTATCGACGTGGCCCGGGTCGCCGGGGTGTCGCCGATCACCGTCTCGCGGGCGCTGAATCGACCGGAGATCGTCAGCGAGGCGGCGCGGGAGAAGGTGCTGGCGGCGGTGCAGGCCACCGGCTACGTGCCCAATCTGCTGGCCGGCGGTCTGGCCTCCAATCGCAGTCGCCTGGTGGCGCTGTTCGTGCCGACCATCGTCCACTCCATCTTCGCCGAGACCGTCCAGGCGCTGATGGCGCGCCTGTCCCAGGCCGGCTACCAGACTCTGCTGGGCCTGACCGGCTACAGCGCCGAACAGGAAGAGCAGCTGCTGGCCGCGGTGCTGGGGCGCAAGCCCGATGGCATCGTGCTGACCGGTACCCTGCATACCGCCGCCAGTCGCCAGCGCCTGGCCCAGGCCGGCATCCCGGTGGTGGAGTCCTGGGACCTGGGCGAAGACCCGCTGGACATGCAGGTGGGCTTTTCCCATGAAGCCGTGGGCCGGGCCCAGGCCGAGCATCTGCACGCCCGCGGCTATCGGCGCTTCGCCGTGGTCTCGGTGGATGACCCCCGCGCCCTGCGCCGCTGTCGCAGCCTGGTCGCGCGGCTGGCCGAGTTGGGCGTGGCGGAACCGCCGCTGGAGATCCTGCCAGCCCCCGCGCTGGTGGAGTCCGGGCGAGCTGGCCTGCGCCAGCTGCTGGCCCGTGACGAGGCCTTCGACGTGGTGGTCTGCAGTTCGGATACCGTCGCCCAGGGCGTCATGGCGGAAGCCGCCAGTCGCGGACTGCGCCTGCCCGAGGACCTGGCGGTGCTGGGCTTCGGCAATCTCTCCAGCGCTGCCCAGATGCACCCGGCGCTGTCGTCGGTCAGTGTCGAGGGCGATCGCATGGGCACCCTGGCGGCGGAGGCACTGCTGCAGCGTTTCAACGGGGGCGACCAGGGCCGGGAAGCGGTGCGCATCGACACCGGTTTCCATATCATCGACCGCGCCACGACCTGACCGTCGGTCCTTATCTTGTTAGACGTCATACTTGTATGGTTGCGCAATCATGGCTTAGTCTTGGGCAAACGCAAGGGCTGAGACCGATTGTCGCATTGAGCTATGATTGCGCAATCATCCATGGCTCCGTGCCTTCAATAAAAACAATCACGCAAGAGGGATCCCCATGGATGCCACAAGACCGACCCGGGTGCGCTACCTGATCCTGTTGATGCTGTTCGTCGTGACCACCATCAACTACGCCGACCGCGCCACCATCGCCATCGCCGGCTCCAGCCTGCAGAAAGACCTCGGCATCAGCGCCGTGACCCTTGGCTATATCTTCTCCGCCTTCGGCTGGGCCTATGTGGCCGGGCAGATTCCCGGCGGCTGGCTGCTGGATCGCTTCGGTTCGAAGAAGGTCTATGCCGGCAGCATCTTCTTCTGGTCGTTCTTCACCCTGCTGCAGGGGCTGGTCGGCGGTCTGCCGGTGGCCTGGGCGGTCACTACCCTGTTCATGCTGAGATTCCTGGTCGGGCTGGCCGAGGCACCGTCCTTCCCGGGCAACGCGCGCATCGTCGCCGCCTGGTTCCCCACCGCCGAACGCGGGACCGCCTCGGCGATCTTCAACTCGGCGCAGTATTTCGCCACCGCGCTGTTCGCGCCGATCATGGGCGGCATCGTCTTCCACTTCGGCTGGGAGCACGTCTTCGTCATCATGGGCGTCCTGGGCATCCTGTTCTCCGCGGTCTGGCTGAAGTACATCCACAATCCCAAGGAGCATCCGCGCATCAACGCCGCGGAGCTCGCGCACATCCGCGACAACGGCGGCCTGGTGGACATGGACAACGGCGCCCGCCAGCAGGGTGGCGGTCCCAAGTGGCACTACATCACCCAGCTGCTGACCAACCGCATGATGCTCGGCGTCTACCTCGGCCAGTACTGCATCAACGCCATCACCTATTTCTTCCTGACCTGGTTCCCGGTGTACCTGGTGCAGGAGCGCGGCATGACCATCCTCAAGGCCGGTTTCATCGCCTCGCTGCCGGCGATCTGCGGCTTCATCGGCGGGGTGCTCGGCGGGGTGATCTCCGACTACCTGCTGCGTCGCGGCCATTCCCTGACCTTCGCCCGCAAGCTGCCCATCGTCTGCGGCCTGCTGCTCTCCACCAGCATGATCTTTTGCAACTACGTCGACGCCGACTGGATGGTGGTGGGCTTCATGACCCTGGCCTTCTTCGGCAAGGGCATCGGTGCCCTGGGCTGGGCGGTGGTGGCGGACACCTCGCCCAAGCAGATCGCCGGTCTCTCTGGTGGCCTGTTCAACACCTTCGGCAACCTGGCCTCCATCACCACCCCCATCGTCATCGGCTACCTCATCGCCGCCACCGGCTCCTTCAAGTGGGCGCTGGTCTATGTCGGTGCCAATGCCCTGGTGGCCGTGTTCAGCTACCTGTTCATCGTCGGTCGCATCCAGCGCGTCGAGCTGCGTACCGCCGACGGCGAGATCCTGGGCGCGACCCAGCCTGACCCGGCCCGGGCCTGAGCCCCGGCAGAGGATAAGAATATGAACCTGATCGATCACCGTGATTCGCCGCGCTACATCAAGCTCCATCCCCTGGACAACGTCGGGGTGGTGGTCAACGAACCCGGCGTGGCCGCCGGCACCGCCTTCGCCGATGGCCTGACCACGGTCGAGGCCATTCCCCAGAGCCACAAGGTCTCCCTGGTGGATCTCCAGGAGGGCGCCGAGGTGGTGCGCTATGGCGAGGTCATCGGCTACGCCCTGCAGGACGTTCCCGCCGGCAGCTGGATCACCGAGGCCCTGCTGCGCATGCCGGAGCCGCCGGCGCTGGACAACCTGCCCAAGGCCACCGCGCCCGGCCAGGTCGGCGAACCCCTGGAGGGCTATACCTTCGAGGGATTCCGCAATCCGGACGGCAGCGTCGGCACCCGCAACATCCTGGCGGTGACCACCACCGTGCAGTGCGTGGTGGGGGTGCTGGACCACTGCGTGGAGCGGGTACGCAAGGAACTCCTGCCGCGCTACCCCAACGTCGACGACGTGGTGCCGCTGTCCCACAGCTACGGCTGCGGGGTGGCCATCAACGCCCCGGATGCGGTGATCCCCATCCGTACCCTGCACAACATCAGCCGCAACCCCAATTTCGGCGGCCAGGCCCTGGTCATCGGCCTGGGTTGCGAGAAGTTGCAGGCCAGCCAGCTGATGCCCGGCGATGACCTTACCGCCGGGCAGAACGAAGAGGAGTGGCTGTTCCGCCTGCAGGATTCGGCCAACGGCTTCGCCGGCATGGTCGAACAGATCATGGGGCTGATCGAGGCACGTCTGGCGGTGCTCAATGGGCGCCGCCGCGAGACGGTGCCGGCCGCGGAACTGGTGGTGGGCATGCAGTGCGGCGGCAGCGACGCCTTCTCCGGCATCACCGCCAATCCGGCCCTGGGCGTGGCCGCCGATCTGCTGGTGCGGGCCGGCGCCACCGTGATGTTTTCCGAGAACACCGAGGTGCGCGATGGCATCCACCTGCTGACCCCGCGCGCCGCCACTCCCGAGGTGGCCGACGCCCTGATCCGCGAGATGGACTGGTACGACCGCTACCTGGAGCGGGGTATGGCCGATCGCAGTGCTAATACCACCCCTGGCAACAAGAAGGGCGGGCTGAACAACATCGTCGAAAAGGCCATGGGGTCGATCGCCAAGTCGGGTACCAGCCCCATCGCCGGGGTCATCGCGCCCGGCGAGAAGATCCGCGGCAAGGGCCTGTACTTCGCCGCCACCCCGGCCAGCGACTTCATCTGCGGCACCCTGCAACTGGCGGCGGGCATGAACCTGCACATCTTCACCACCGGCCGTGGCACCCCCTATGGGCTGTCCATGGTGCCGGTGATCAAGGTCTCGACCCGCACCCAGCTGGCCGAGCGCTGGCCGGACCTGATCGACATCGATGCCGGACGCGTGGTGAGCGGGCGGCTGTCGCTGGAGGAGATGGGCTGGGAGATCTTCCAGTGCTACCTGGACGTGGCCAGCGGTCGCCGCCAGACCTGGGCCGAGCGCCATCGCCTGCACAACGACCTGGCGCTGTTCAATCCGGCCCCGGTGACCTGATCTATGCGGTAATGAAAAAGGGCCGATCCCCCTGGGATCGGCCCTTTTTTCTGAACGGCGATTTTACGCCGTGACGTCGCGGCGCGCTCAGTCGGCGAGGGCGCTACCGCTGACCGGTCGCAGGCGCTGCTGGCCGTCGTCTTCCGGATCACCCATCAGCACGTAGCCGAGGATGATGCCGACGAAGAGATTGCCGACGCCGATATCGAAGAGGTCGGTGGTCCAGCCGATCAGGCAGAGGCAGAAGGCGATGGCCAGCAGGGTGTGGCTGAGGCGGTCGGGCGCGGTGTGCAGGCGGATGAACACCGGCAGCTGCATGGCATAGCCGAGGATGCCGACCACGCCGAACACGCACCAGAGATAGACCACGCTGCTGTCGCTGGTGACGAAGAGGTCGATCCCCGGAACGGGGAAGGCGGCCATGGAGCTGCCGAACAGGCCGAAGCCGGCGCCTTCCACGGTCCAGCCATGGCGGCTCATTTCCGCGACGACATTCGGCCAGGTGTTGACCAGGCGATCGTAGAAGGAGGCCAGGCCGCTGTCGCTCGTCACCACCAGGGGGTCGAAGTCGCGGATCAGGCTCAGCACCGGCAGCAGCATGCCACCCACCACCGCCAGCAGGATCAGCGCATAGGTCGGCCACTGGAAGCGACGGGTCATCATCAGCGCCAGGGTAAAGGCGAAGGCCGCTGCCGGCGCCTTGCTGGTGGTGAGCAGGATGCCGAAAAAGCCGACCAGGGCGACCACCAGCCAGAGCGTCCTGGAACGGGCGAACTGCGCGAGGAACAGGCAGTAGACCGCGATCAGCGCCGCCAGCACGTTGGAGACCCGGGCGAAGCCGGCGATCCGGTCCTCTTCACCGGCGACCCACTGGGTATTGCCGGCGATGTCGTTGCCGCCGAGGTTGTAGCTGTAGCCTTTCCAGGGCACCGAGGTGTACTTGTCCAGGGCGATGCCGACCAGGCTGGCGAGCAGCAGCAGGAACATGGCCCGGCCCAGCAGGCGCCGCTGCTTGAGCAATTCGCGGCCGCAGACCAGGCCGAACAGCAGCGGGCTGTAGACGAACAGCGAGAACAGCACGTTGTTGAAGGTCCCGCCGTGCAGCAGGGCGAGGGCGGCGTAGGCCAGCCCGGCGAACAGGCCGACCCAGATCACCCGGGGCAGCTTGACCGTCGCCACCTGCAGGGCGAACAGCGCCAGGCAGGCGATCTTGGGCAGATAGACCAGCGCCGAGGCGCCGACCATGTCCAGGGCATAGCGCAGAAAGCCGGAAAAGGTCTCGACGACCAGCAGGCCGATGGCCGTCCACACCATGAGGGTGGAATAGCGCCATTCGAGCACACGCTGGAAGGGGGAGGGGGTGGCGGTTGCAACCGACATGATGATCATCCCTGTCTTGATGCCGATGGCGCCGGAGGCCACCAGTCCTGACGTAAGAAGCGAGGACCGTCGGGGCACGCCACCTTGGCGTTATCGACGGACTGCTGACGCAAAAGCGAAGGCGGGCACGCTACCGCCAGCGACGAATGAAACCAGTCGCGGCGAGGGCGTGAGAAGTAAGCCGAAGGGATGATAGCGGAGGGCTTCCGGCGCCTGTCAAACGGCGCCGGGCCGACCGGAAATCCTCAACGCGGATATCAGAAGCAGGCCACAAAAAGCCCGCTAATTGACCATCCGCCAGGTCAGGGGGTAGCGGTAGTCGCGGCCCTGGTTGGCCTTGATGCCGGCGATCACCGTCAGCACGAAGGCCACACAGGCCACCAGCAGCATCAGCGGAAAACCGATCAGCACCCACACCAGCAGCCAGCAGATCATGTGCAGCAGGGTGACGGTGAGCTGGAAGTTCAGCGCCTCCTTGCCCTGGCGGTCGATGAAGGGGTCGTCCTCGCGCTTGAACTGCCAGACCACCAGCGGACCTATCACGTTACCGATGAAGGGCACCACGAAGCCCAGGAAGGCGGCGTAGTGGCAGAGCATGGCCCAACGCCGGGCTTCGGCGCTGGGGGCGGGGACGAGATCGTGCATGAGGGCTTCCTTACTCGCCGCGCAGGGCGGCTTGCTGGAGCTCGAACAGGTCACGCAGGCCACCCTGGGCCAGTTCGAGCATGGCGTTGAGTTCGGCCGGCTGGAAGGGCGCGCCTTCGGCGGTGCCCTGAACCTCGATGAAGCCACCGGCATCGGTCATGATCACATTGAGATCGGTCTCGGCGGCGGAGTCTTCCAGGTAATCCAGGTCGAGCACCGGGGTGCCCTGGTAGATGCCCACGGAGATGGCGGCCACCATCTGCTTGAGCGGATTGCCCTTGAGATTGCCACGGCGCTTGAGCGCGCCCAGGGCGTCGACCAGGGCCACGCAGGCACCGGTCACCGAGGCGGTGCGGGTACCGCCGTCGGCCTGGATGACGTCGCAGTCGATGTAGATGGTGTTCTCACCCAGCTTGGACAGGTCGACGGCGGCGCGCAGCGAACGACCGATCAGCCGCTGGATCTCCAGGGTCCGACCGCCCTGCTTGCCCTTGGCTGCTTCACGCTGATTCCGTTCGCCGGTCGCACGCGGCAGCATGCCGTATTCGGCGGTGAGCCAGCCCTGGCCCTTGCCCTTGAGAAAGCGCGGCACCCCGGCCTCGACGCTGGCGGTGCAGATCACCTTGGTATCGCCGAACTCCACCAGAACCGAACCCTCGGCGTGCTTGGTGTACTGACGGGTGATGCGGATGGGGCGCAGCTGATCGGCGGCGCGGCCACTGGGACGCTTCATTGCGGGCTTCCTGTAAGGCGTAGATATCAGGTCCATAGTATAGAGAGCGTCCGGCTCATGCGACACGGATGCATTGGGTCGCTCCGATCAGGTGCGCTAGAATCGTGCGTTTTACATGCGTGGTCGCTCGGGATCGCCCCAGATCCGCGCATCGTCAGACGAGGATCCTGCCATGGTGCACAGCATGACGGCGTTCGCCCGGGTCGAGCGCCCGGGACCCCAGGGCACCCTGAGCTGGGAGTTGCGCTCGGTCAATCATCGCTACCTGGAGCCCCACCTGCGGCTGCCGGAGACCTTTCGCGATCTGGAGTCCGGCGTGCGCGAGGCGCTGCGCCGACGACTGTCGCGGGGCAAGCTGGAGTGCGTACTGCGCGAGGAGCGCGACGAGAGCGTGGCCCTGCGCATCGATGCCCGCCGGGCCGCGCAGCTGGTGGCCGCCGCCGAAGACATCGCCGCGCTGATCGCACGCCCGGCCAAGCTCGATCCCCTGGCCGTGCTGGCCTGGCCCGGGGTGCTGGCGGGCGCCGAGGTGGATGGCGCCGAACTCAAGGCCCAGACCCTGGCGCTGTTCGAGGCGGCGCTGGATGAATTGCTCGACGGCCGGCAGCGCGAGGGGCGCGAACTGGCGCGACTGATCGAGGAACGCCTGGCCCAGGTGCTGGCGGAGGTGGCGACGCTGCGCGCGCTGCTGCCCGAGCTGCTGGCACTGCAGCGGCGCCGTATCCTCGAGCGCTGCGCCGAGGCAGGCGTCGAGTTCGAACCGTCACGGCTGGAGCAGGAACTGGTGCTGCTGGCGCAGAAGAGCGACGTGGCCGAGGAGCTGGATCGGCTGGAGACTCATGTGGCCGAGGTGCGGCGGGTCCTGGCGGGCAGCGGCGCGGCCGGACGACGGCTGGATTTCCTCATGCAGGAACTCAATCGCGAGGCCAATACCCTGGGTTCTAAGGCCATCGACGCCCGTGCCTCCCAGGCGGCCATCAATCTCAAGGTGCTCATCGAACAGATGCGTGAGCAAGTGCAGAACATCGAATAGGCGGACCTTCATGACAGCCCTTCCCGGCACCCTCTACATCGTTTCCGCGCCCTCCGGCGCCGGCAAGACCAGCCTGGTCAATGCCTTGCTGGATGCCCTGCCCGACATCCGCCTGTCAGTCTCCCACACCACCCGCGCCATGCGCCCGGGTGAAACCGACGGGGTGAACTACCACTTCGTCGATTGCGCGACCTTTACCAACTTGCTCGAACACGGCGACTTCCTCGAACACGCCGAGGTGTTCGGCAACTATTACGGTACCTCCCAGGCTGCCCTGGAACGTGACCTCGCCGAAGGTCACGACCTGATCCTGGAAATCGACTGGCAGGGCGCCCAGCAGGTCCGCCGCAAGCTGCCCCATGCCCAGTCGATATTCATCCTGCCGCCGAGCCAGGCCGCCCTGCGCCAGCGCCTGGACAATCGCGGCCAGGACAGCGCCGAAATCATCGAACTCCGCATGCGCGAGGCGGTGAGCGAGATGAGCCACTATGTCGAATACGACTACCTGATCATCAACGACGATTTCGCCAGCGCCCTGGAAGACCTCAAGTCGATCTTCCGCACCCGCCAGCTGCGCCTGGATCGCCAGCAGCGCCGCCACGATGACCTGCTGGTGGATCTGCTGGGCTGATACCGGCATCACGGCTCGCGTCCTCGGGGCGTGGGCCTGGCTGTTCCGCGTGGCTTCCGGACCGGGCATTCGACTGGTCCTCCGGGTTCTGAAATATTTGGTTACATTTTTCCCGGGCTTTGCCTCGGGCCGGTGACGGCTATCGATATTTTGGCCTTCGCGCTATTTATCTGGTTTTACGCAAGCAAGATTAGCCACCCTTTGCCGATCACTGGCTCTACTTGAATGCAGGGCCGCTTTTTATATGCCTATATAAAAGGTTAAAACAGCGGCCTGCTATTTGTAGCTGATCTATTCTGCCGGATGGCCAATCGTTGCTATTTGTTTAAATAAACGTTGGCTAGGCTTTTTTGACGACTGTCGAAGTTTCCCGCGGGCTGATAGCGGGCGCCGAGATATCAACGTCGTTTTTGCTGGACCTTATCTGATTGCCTGACAACTTTCAGCGGAGTGCTTATCGGAGCTGACTTCGGTCATGAGCGTTCTGCTGCCTGCTCAGGCTGCCAGAGCCGCGTGGCTGCGCGCTTCGCGGGAATGTTCAGCCTTTCAATAGGACTTCCATTTGTTAGATGACTGTCGTAATAGGAGCGCTCGACATGAAATTGAAACCTATGGCCGCGCTGATAGTGGCAACCCTGATGGGGAGCACCGTTCAGGCAGCGGAGTCTTTGAATAACGGCCCTTACTTGCGGCTAAAGGTGCTGGGTAATACCGGTTTCGTCCTCAACAGATTGAAGTCGGAAGACACCAGGATCGTCGGCAGCGGTGAATACGACTATCTGGTAGTCGGGCCCAATGTGCAGGTCGACGGCAACGTCAAGAAGGAGATCAACAACGCCCTGGACCAGGGCAAACGCGTGATCTTCGACAATCAGCCCGGTCAGCACCTGGCCAGTGAGAACGCGGCCCTGGCGCTCGGCATGACCGTCGAGGCGGATGCCCTGATGGTGAGGAAGCCGGAGAAGGCCACCGGCCTGCTGATGACCCCCGTCGATCGGCCCCCGCGTACCGATGCCCTGTCCGCGAGCAAGGCCCAGACCGGCAAGCAGGGGCAGGCGAGCAATACCATCGAAAATGTCTTCGGACTTTGAGGGACCAAAGCCATGAATACCTTCGTTGAATCCACCCTGGTCGGGGCGCTCGGCTTCATTCTTTCGATCGGTCTGGCACAGGCTGGCGAGTGTTTCACCGACCACACCGAGCCCGTCATCCTGGGTGACGGGTCCCGGGCCTTCTCCACCCAGCAGGCCGCCAAGACCTGGGAGGACTGGATCTGGCGCGGACCGATCTTCCAGTGCTCGACGCGCGGGACCATCGACTGCACCTATACCTGGGGCGAGACCAAGACCTCCAGCTACGGCTGGTCGGTAGGGGTCAAGCTCAACGGGGAAAAGCTGCCCTTCATCGGCAAATACCTGAGCATCCTCGGCGTCGATGGCAGCTACAAGCAGGATCGCTCGATGAGTACTGCCTTCACCTGGGCCGTGAGGATAGAACCGGGCTATCGGGCGCAACCCATCCAGGTGGTGGAACGGCGCTGGAAGAGCGGCCAGTTCCGCGGTGCCTGGGTACGGACCGGCAGTTGTTCACGAGGCATCTCCAACCCACCCGGGATGCACTGGTACGACTGGGATTCCAAGCGGGTGGTCAGCAGCTGGAGCGGCAGCGTGGAGGTGAGCAGATACGCCACCTACCACGTCTATCGCTAGACCTGCGCCCGCGCCAAGGCCGGGTCATGGCGACCCGGCCTTGGCCGTCGAAGCGGCTGCTGGTCGAGTACCCAGGCCGTCCGCCGCCAACGCTCGTCAAAACCGCTCTTTGGATGGATGGCGATGGGGGCCTGGCTGATCACACTCAGCACGGGTCGTCCGTGCGCGACGCCCTCCTTGCAGTACGGTCGATTCCGCCATCTCGCCGGGGTCGCGGCTAGTCGTCCTGTCCCCAGTAGATTCCACTGGAGCGGAAGACCGTCATGAAGACCCCTACCTTGCTGGCGGCGCTGCTCGCTGGCTTCGCAGCGCCGGCATTCGCTGTCGAGCAGAGCATCACCCTGACCCAGACCGGTAATGACAATCAGGCCACCCTGAACCAGAGCGGTGGTCGCGCCAATAGCGTTGAGCAACTGCAAAGCGGCGACGGCAATCGCACGACCCTCGAACAGCGCCAGGCCTTTGGTGCCCAGGCGCGGATCGAGCAGACCTCCAGCGGCAATGGGCTGCAGATTTTCCAGGAAGGCAGTAATCAGCAGATTGCCGTGACCCAGTTGGAAAACGGCAACCACTTCGCAGAAATCACCCAGACCGGCGGTGGCGCGGGTAACAGCCTGGAACTTGAGCAGCGCGGCAATGCGGCTTCCGCCTATCTGCGTCAGGCGGGCGATCTCAACGTCCATAGTGTGCGTCAGGCGGGTTTTGGTGGGAACGAGCTGCGGGCGACCACTGCCGGGGATGGCAACCGGCTGATGGTGGAGCAGCGCAGCGGCGGGGTGGCCGAGGTAGTCCAGACCGGCAACGGTAACGCCGTGCAGCTGACGCAGAGCGTCTCATTCGCCGGCGGCAGCGCCACCTTGCGCCAGCAGGGTGATGGCAACGGCATCCAGGCGGACCAGGTTACCAGTCGTTATCGCAGTACCCTGGCGCTGACCCAGGCGGGCAATGGGAACCAGGCGACGCTGTCACAGCGCGCCGGCTTCAGCGACATCACCTTCAGCCAGCAGGGTAACAACAATGGGCTGAGCGCCGCTCAAACCGGTTTGGAAGCCCGGATCGCCGGCATCAGCGCAGGCGATGCCAACCAGGCGACCTTCGTCCAGAGCGGCGTGCGGGTGGAGGCGGAGCTCCAGCAGCAGGGGAGTGGCAACCTCGCGTCCATTACCCAGGACACGGTGCCGGACAGCTTCAGCGGCGCCAGTGCCTTCATCGGCCAGACCGGCGATGCCCATTCGGCGGCGATCGACCAGGTCGGCTCCACGGCGCGCATCACGCAGAGCGGCTTCGGTAACCAGGCGACGGTCTACCAACGCTGAAGGGAGACCGGCTGACCCCGACCGGGATCAGCCTGCCGAGGGCTTACAGCTTGATCCAGGTCGCCTTGAGCTCGGTGTACTTGTCGAAGGCGTGCAGGGACTTGTCGCGACCGTTGCCGGACTGCTTGAAGCCGCCGAAAGGCGCGGTCATGTCGCCGCCGTCGTACTGGTTGACCCAGACGCTGCCGGCACGCAGGGCGCGGGCGGTCCTGTGGGCCTTGGAGATGTCGCGGGTCCAGACCGCGGCGGCCAGGCCGTATTGGGTATCGTTGGCGATCTGCACGGCTTCCTCGGCGGTGTCGAAGGTGATCACCGAGAGCACCGGGCCGAAGATTTCTTCCCGGGCGATCTTCATGGCGTTGCTCACGCCGTCGAAGATGGTCGGCTCGACATAGACCCCGCCGGTCTCTTCCAGGGTGCGCTTGCCACCGGCCACCAGGGTGGCGCCTTCGGCATGGCCGGCTTCGATGTAGCGCAGCACGGTTTCCAGCTGGGTGGTGTCCACCAGGGCGCCGACGTTGGTCTCGGGGTCCAGTGCATGGCCGGGCTTCCAGCCCTTGAGGGCCTCGACCACCAGCGGCAGGAATTCCTCCTTGATGGAGCGCTCCACCAGCAGGCGCGAGCCGGCGGTGCAGACCTCGCCCTGGTTGAAGGCGATGCCGCTGGCGGCCGCGGCGGCGGCGTCCTTGAGGTCGGGGGCATCGGCGAAGACGATGTTGGGGCTCTTGCCACCGGCTTCCAGCCAGACGCGCTTCATGTTGGATTCGCCGGAGTAGGCCAGCAGCTGCTTGGCGACCCGGGTGGAACCGGTGAAGACGATGGTGTCGACGTCCGGGTGCAGGCCCAGGGCCTTGCCGACCTGATGGCCGTAGCCCGGCAGCACGTTGAACACCCCGGCGGGGATGCCCGCCTGCTGGGCCAGCTGGGCGACGCGGATGGCGGTCAGCGGCGATTTCTCCGAGGGCTTGAGCACCACCGAATTGCCGGTGGCCAGCGCCGGGCCGAGTTTCCAGCAGGCCATCATCAGCGGGAAGTTCCAGGGCACCACGGCGGCGACCACGCCGACCGGTTCGCGGGTGACCAGGCCGAGCTGGTCATGGGGCGTGGGGGCGACTTCGTCGTAGAGCTTGTCGATGGCCTCGGCGCTCCAGCGGATGGCATTGGCCGAGGCGGGCACGTCGATGGAGAAGGAGTCGGCGATGGGCTTGCCCATGTCCAGGGTTTCCAGCAGCGCCAGCTCTTCGGCATTGGCCAGCAGCAGGTCGGCGAAGCGGATCAGCACGCGCTTGCGCTGGGCCGGCGCCAGGTGCGCCCAGGTACCCTTCTGGAAGGCGGCGCGGGCGGCGGCCACGGCCAGGTCGGCGTCGGCGGCGTCACAGCTGGCGACCTTGGCGAGGAAGCGTCCGTCCACCGGACTCAGGCAATCGAAGGTGGCGCCGGCGGCGGCGTCGACATAGGCGCCGTCGATGAAGGCGCGACCTTCCAGGGTGAGACCTTGGAAGCGCTGCTCCCACTCGGCGCGGCTGGGCAAGCTCATGGGTGACTCCTCGCTAATGGCGGTGAGCAGCCACCCTAAACCGGCCCGGGAGGGTTATCAATATATTTGACAGTCGGCCGCCAAGGGCGCCGAAACGTGCATTTTATCGAACGCTGCGCTGGCGTTGGCGACTCAAGGTCAGGGCTGGCCGCGCCGTGGCCAGGGCGCCGCGCCGTTGCCGGGGCTGAAAGCACTGCTGGGTGAGCGGCGCCTCGACGCTGGCGTCCAGGTCATCGAGCCAGCCGTCCACGGCGTCTTCCAGGGCGGCGACGGTGAGCTGCCCCAGCACCTGGTGGGCGATGAGATTGCCCAGGCTGGGCGCCGTGGATTCGCCAGTGGCGCCCCACCAGGCGGCCAGGCGCTGCTGGAGGCCTTCGAGCAGACGATGGAGACGATAGGCCGCGGCCAGCAGCGCCAGGCTGGCGGAGGGCGCCTGGGCCAGGGCCGCCGGGGCGAAACCGGCCAGGGCGCGCTCGAGCACCCCGGCCAGGGGCGCCTCGAAGGCCACCGCCCGCGCCTGCAGCAGCAGGGCTTCGAGGGCATCGGGCACCTTGTCGACATAGGCACTGGCGAAGCGCTCCAGGGCCGCGCCGCGGGTGGCGTCGGCGCTGGTGGTGCGCGCCGCCTGGTCGGCAAAGGTGCGACTGGCCTCGCCACTGTCCCGAGCGCGCACCTGGGTGGTCTGGATCACGAGGCGCAAGGCGGCGGTATTCATGGCAGGGTCCTGCAGGGCTGAGCTGTGTTGGACGCCTCCAGGGTGGGCGGGTCACACCGTTCGTCCGGTGCCGGCAGCCGTCAGTGCCGGAGCATGAAGGTGTCGTATTCCAGGTCGTCCAGCACCCGGTCCAGGCGGTGCAGGCCGAGCAGCACGCAACAGGCCAGGGAGACGGTGAAGCCGTAGCCGAAGAAACTCGGACCCAGTTCGATGCTGAGCAGGGTCAGCGCCAGGTTGAGGCCGAGAAACAGGGTGCAGAGCATCAGCACGGTGTCGCGCCGGTCCAGGTAGAAGAAGACGTTGAGCAGGGCCATGAATACCACCTGGATGCTCACGCCCACCACGTCGATGTAGAACAGCGGCAGGTAGTAGTGCGACATGCCGAGCCAGGCCAGCAGCTGCGGCGCCAGCAGGAACACCAGCACCAGGGTCAGGCCCTGGACCTTGCAGATCTCCAGCAGGCCCTGGCGGATGGCCAGGATCATCTGTTCCTTGAGCTGGCTGATGTGCTGCAGGGTCTCGCCGCCGCGCACGGCGTTGAACACCCGCTCGTACCATTCGGCGAAGTCGGTCTCGATGCGCACCAGGAACACCGCCATGCCGGGGATGATGGCGAGGTAGGCGAGAAAGATCGGCAGGTCGTAGAGGATGGAGGCGCGCAGGGGGCCGATGACGGCGTCGGAGGTCAGCGGATTGAACCAGAAGACGAATTTGTCGACCCAGATGCCCAGGTTGTAGAACAGCCCGGTGACCAGCAGGCTGAGGAAGATCTGCTTGCGATCGAGGAAGTCGAAGGCCACCAGGCGGTCGGCCGGGTACTCGCGGATGATGTCGTAGAGAAACATGAACAGCAGCGCGGCGTGGCCCAGCAGCAGGGCCATCAGCAGGCCGTTCATGCCGAGGAAGCGCAGCACGAAGGCGGCGGCGATCATGATGGCGTAGCCCAGGGTCATCACCACCAGGATGCGGTTGTAGGCCTTCATCCCCGACAGGAAGATGATCACCAGCCAGAGATCGCAGAGGGTGACGAAGTTGGCCAGGACCAGCAGCCGGTAGGCGAAGGGCTGGTCGAACAGGGTGGCCAGCAGCAGGAAGCCCAGGCCCCCGGCGACCAGGGTCACCAGCAGCAGGATGCCCACCAGATTGGGCAGGATGCTCGTCTGTTTCTCCTCGAACAGCCGGTCCGAGACGAAGCGGGTGAAATACAGCTGCAGGCCGCCGGTGAGGATCAGCGAGCTGGCCATGAGGTAGGTCACCGTGACCAGGAATTGCCGGATCAGCACGCTGGGGGTGACGATGCCGGTGGCCAGCACGCCGATCAGCATGACGCTGATGATCGACAGCACCCAGGGGCCCGAACTGATCAGACCGGCGTAGACATAGGCACGCAGGGTGGCGGTGTAGGAGTCGCGCGCGAGGATCTTGCGCAGTTCGAAGCCGATGCCGGCCATGTCAGACGATCCTCCCGATGGCGTCCTGGTAGAGCTCGCGATAGCGTTCCAGCATCAGCGGCTCGGTGTAGTAGCGATTGACCCGGGCCAGCCCGGTGCGCTGCGCGGCCTGCCAGCGCCCCGGATTACGCAGCAGGGCGAGGATGGCACGGGCGGTGGCCTGGGGATCGGCGATGGCGACCACGCTGCCACCGGTGCCCAGGGCGCGGTCCTCGGGGATGGAGCCCTCGATCAGCTCGCGGCAGGAGCCGACGTCGCTGCTCACCACCGGCACGCCGGCGGCCCAGCCTTCGAGGATCACCAGCGGCTGGGCCTCGCTGATGGAGGTCAGCACCATGAGGCCGAGCTTGGGCAGGATGTCGCCGATCTTCTGGAAACCGAGGAATTTCACCTTGCCCTCCAGGCCCAGGCTGGTGACCAGGCTGTGGCATTCGGCGGCGTATTCCTCGTCTTCGTCTTCCGGACCGACCACCCAGGCCTCGGCCTCGGGCATGGCGCTGATCACCCCGCGCATGGCGCGGATGAAGGTCTTGACGTCCTTGATCGGCACCACCCGGCCCAGGAGCCCGACCACCGGCGGCACGCCCTCGGGGCGGCGCTCCAGGGCGTCCTGCCACTGGGTGAGGCTGATGCCGTTGGGGATCACCCGGCAGCGCGCGGGATCTGCGCCGTCCTGGATCTGCCGGCGGCGGTTGCCGTCATAGAGCGAGATGATCGGATCTGCGGCCTTGTAGGTGAGCAGCCCGATGCGCTCGAAGAAGCGGATCCACAGCCGGCGGATGTAGCTGACGTCCACGTCCAGCCCGGTGCGCAGGGCCTCGTCCGGGCCTTCGGCGATCCACTTGGCCTGGGCCAGGTCGATCTTGCGCTCCTTGGTGTAGATGCCGTGCTCGCTGAGCAGGAAGTTGCAGCCCCAGCGCCGCTGCAGGATGGCGCCGAGCATGCCGGCATAGCCGGTGGAGATGGAATGGATCATCCGCGGCCGTGGCAGGCGTCGCGCGGCCTCGGCCAGCATCAGCAGCGGCGCCTGCATGGCGCGCAGGGTCCAGAGGTAGTCGACGAAGGACGGGTCGGTGCAATAGCGCTCGTAGCCCTCGGTGATGGCTTCCCAGCTGGCGCGGCTGTACATGAAGTCGTCCAGGGTCACGCTGCCCTGGGCGAAGGCGTCCACTAGGGCATCGCCCTGGGCGGCGCTGGGTTCGTCCGGGTGGTGCAGGAAGGCGTGCAGATCGCGCAGCAGCTGCACCGGCGCCTGGCGCCGCGGACTGATGGGCGCGCCCTTGGGCACCCAGGAGCCGGCGAGGAAGTGTTCCTCGATGTGCACCACGTTGGGCGGGATGGCGTAGTGGCGCTTCTCGTAGTTCTCGCGCTGACCGCCGATGAAGAACACCGAGAAGGTCAGCTCCGGCAGGCCGAGGATCAGCTGGTTGACCCAGCTCGACACCCCGCCGCGCACATAGGGCCAGGTGCCCTCCAGGAGCAGGCAGACATCGGGCGTCACGGTCGCGGCGGGGGCGTCTTTCATAACCAGTACTTCACCAGGGCGGCAAACGGCGGCCGCTTCTTCAGATCCGCCGGCAGGCTGTCGAGCAGTGCCGGGATGACCGCGTAATCGCGGCGCAGAAAGGCGATTTCGGCGCGGAAGGGCGCCAGCTGGGCCAGGGGCACGCCCGCTGCTTCGGCGGCCTGGAAGAATTCCAGGGCCCGTTCCGGCTCGCCCTGTTCCAGGGCGATGCGCCCGGCGAGGATGCGCAGCTCTTCGTTTTCTTCACCGGCCAGGGCCAGTTCGACATGTTCCCGCGCCTGGCCGAGCACGTGGCGCAGGACGCTGCCCTGGGCCAGGCCCAGATAGGCCAGCTCCCAGTAGCCGCGGGCCAGGGTGCCGTGCAGCGCCGGCTGGCGTTCCGCGGGCGTGCTGGCCAGTTCGCCGAGCTGGGTCTCGATGCGCTGGTTGATCTGGCTTTCCTGCTGGTCGAGCATCGAATAGGCGAGCAGGCGCACGTCGTCGGCCGGATCGCGCAGGGCCAGCTTGAGGATGGGAATGGCGTCGCGCCCGGGCATGCGGCGGGTGGCGAACAGCGCGGTCAGGCGCTTGTCGGCACTGGGTGCATGACGCAGCACGTCCTGCAGGCCGCCATCGCTGAACAGCATCTCCTCGCGGCGCTCCAGCGGGCGGAACGGCAGATTGGGCACGCTGCGCGCTTCCCAGGCGATCTCGCGGCGCTTGCGCGGCAGATAGAGCGCCGGAAAGACCGCGGCGATCACCCCGGCCGCGCCCACCAGCGGAATGAAGAAGGCCAGGGCGAAGAGGAACAGCGGACTCCAGGGCAGCGGGCGCTGATAGCGCTTGGGCAGCAACAGCCAGACGCCACCCGCCAGCAGGGCACTGCCGGCGGCATGGGCGGTGACGAAGGCCAGGGCCGCCGCCGCCACCGGCAGGTTGGCGAACAGCAGCGCCCAGCTGCTGGCCTCGAAGGCGAAGGCGCCGCTAAACAGCCACTTGCTGTTCATGCAGGCCACACTCGTTGAACAGGAAGACGCGCAACTCCTGGGCGCGGGTCTTGGGCAGCAGCTCGTGTTCATGGCTGCGCACGCCCAGGCTTTCCAGGGTGCTGTCCTGGCCATGGCGTTCGGCCAGCAGCTGGCGCAGCCGGCGGCGATAGCCTTCCAGGCCATCGGAAGAGGTCAGCGGCAGGAGCACCAGCAGGCAGGGGTGGCCCGCCTGGTTGGTCAGGCGCAGTTGCAGGTCGAGGCCGCGGCGACTGCCCTCCAGCAGCGCCAGGGCGCGCTCGCCACCGTCGGCCTCGGTCATCTCGAAGCAGAACAGGCAGGCGGGCAGGGCGTGCTGCTGGGCATCGCGCAGCGAACGCTTGAGATGCTGGGAGAATTGCTGGGCGTCGTCGTCGGCCAGGGCCAGCGCCTGGTGATCGCTGCCCAGCAGGTCGGCGATATGGCCGGCGAGGATGGTCAGCAGATTGAGGGTGCGTTCGTTGAAGGAAAAGAACGGCATCTGCTCGATGGCCAGCACCGCCAGCAGCCGCTCCTCGGTGTCCAGCAGGGGCACGCAGGCCTGCAGCGCGGAATGCTGGGTCTCGCCGCGCTCCAGCAGCGCCTGGCGGATGCTCAGGGTCTCGCCGCGTTCCAGGGTCAGGCGCACCAGCAGGTCATCGGGATCAACGCCGGGCATCTCGCCCTGGCTGGCGAGGGCGCGACGATCCACCCGGCCATTGCCATCGACCCGGTACAGCCCGGCCACCCGCAGCGAGCCGTACTGGGTCAGCAGGCCGACGATGGGTTCGGCCAGGGCCTGCAGGGCGTCCTGCTCGCGGGGCACCTCGCGCAACTGGCGGCGCAGGTCGAGCAGGGAGCTGCGCAGGCTGAGGTCGTTGCCGGCGACACGCTGTTCCAGGCGATCGTGGGAGATGCGCAGGAGGTGGTGGGCGCGGGTGAATTCGTCCAGGCGCAGCTGGCGATAGTCGTTGGCCAGGTCCAGGCGCTCCAGGCGACGATTCCAGAGATCGCGGAATTCACCCACCAGCATGGCGCTGAGCAGCACGCCGACGATAAAGGACGGCGGGATCTCCTCGTAGGCCGGATAGCCCTGGCGGTGCAGATAGAGCAGCGCCACCACCAGCAGGCTGGCGCTCACCAGGCCACGCATGAAGCCATAGCGCACGCCCATCAGGATGGGCGCGAAGACCACCCAGGGAAAGGCCAGGCCGACCATCAGCGGGTCTTCCGGCACCAGCCAGAATCCCAGTCCCAGGGCGGCCGCCGTGACCAGCAGGGTTTCCAGCCAGGACAGGCGGCCACTGGCGCGGGGCGCCAGGGTGTAGTCCTTGTGGACGGATTGCAGGGCCATCAGCGCAACTGCAGCTCTTGCGCGGTGCCGCGCAGGACCTTCTGCGCGGTGGCTGCCAGGCTCTCGCGCGACCAGCCGGAGCGGGCGCCGCTGTTGCTCCAGACCACCCGGCCGCTGGCCGGCTCGATCACCTGGAGGGTCACGCCCACCGCCGGCTCGCCGTCCAGGCCGTTCTTGTACTGCCACTCGTCCACGCTGCCGGTGAGCACGTATTGCAGATTCTGCTGCCGCGCCCAGTCCAGGGCCGCGCGCTGGCGGGCCTTTTCGTCGTCGCTGGGATTGCCGCCCTGGCTGTCGTCATAGACCTGCGGGCGGATGCCACGCTCGCCCAGCACGCTGACCAGGATCTGCGCGGCACGATCGCCGGCCATGGGAGCCTGGGCATAGTTGGCCAGGGGCACCAGGCCCCAGCGCGCATCCTTGGGCAGGGCCTCGCCGCTGGGACGGGTAAAGCTCGAGCAGCCGGCCAGCAGCACGGTGGCGACACTGGCGACGAGCAGACGCGTGATGTTCATGAGGTTTCTCCCTTGAAGCGGCCTAGCGACCGATTCGATTGCTGTATTGAATGCCCAGGGTGCTGCCGGCCTGACCGCCGCTGCCCTGGGGCGCGGACTGGTAGCCGGCGGTGAACGCCAGTTCGTCGTCGCCGAGCACTACCATGCCCAGGCCGACATTCAAACCGTAGTTGAATTCGCGCTCGGTCCACTGCCAGCCGACCAGGGTGTCCACCAGCCAGCTGTACTGGGGATGGGTGCGGTTGAGCGAACCGGGAATGCCGCGCCGCCAGCTGCTGCCGACATAGAGCTGGCCATAGCGATCCTGCAGGAGCTGGGTACCGCCCAGGGCCTCCAGGTCGGCCACGGTGACCTCGCCGTTCTCGCCACTGCCGGCCAGCGGCTGCAGGTAGCGGGTAACGCTGGCGGGCAGGGTGCTGCGCGCACTGTTCTGCTGGTAGGTGATGCCGCTGCGCACCTGCCAGGCGGGACCTTCGAAGAAGATCATGTGGCTCAGCTCCAGGTTGAAGGCGAAGCCGCTGCCTAGGGCATCCCCGTCCCGACTGGAATAGCGGTTGTGCGCCGCCCGCCAGCTCAGCTGGTCGCGTGGCGTAAGGTTGTGGCGACCCGCCAGGCTGACACTGTCACGCCGGCCCAGGGCGCGCAGATAGCCGCTCTCGTCGGGTTGCCGGTGCCAGTCCAGGGCCGCCTCGATCTCGGTGTTGCCATCGATACGCCAGGTGCGGGCGACACCCAGGCCCAGGCGATTGCTGTCCGACCGCTGGCTGGCGTCGACGGTGGTTTCCAGACCGCCGTCGGCCAGATTCTTCAGCACCTTGAGCAGCATCTGGTGTTCGTTGCCCAGGGCATCGGACTTGAGGCCGCTGCTCTCCACGCGATTCTGCTTGAGCTGGACATCGGCGTAGACGTCATCGCTGAGTCGCCGGGCGGCGCGCACCTCGCTGCCCTGTTCGACCAGGCCGCCATAGTCGCGGCGCTCCCAGCCGGCCTGGACGCCATTGGGCGTGCGCTCGGCCTGCTCGGTGGCCTGGCGCAGCAGCTGCCGCTGGATGACCTCCGGTGGTTCGTCGCCGGCGGCCGTCAGGGCCGCGGCCTGGGCGTCGCCGGCATGGCCGAGGCGCTGCAGCACCTCGACGCGCTGCGCCGGATCCAGATCGCCGGCCGCCAGCAACTTCTCCAGCTCGCCACGATTCTGCCGGCGCAGGACCTCCTGCAATTGCTCGTACTGGCGGACCTTGAGCCCGCGGCTCTTGGCCCAGGCCAGCCATTCGCTCTTGAGGCCGTCGTCGTTGTTCTGGCTGAGGGCATCGAGCCACTGGTCGAACCAGAGTTGCAGCATGCTCGGCGAGCCGTCCTGCCAGGCGCGCGCCTGGGCCAGCGCCGCCTGGGGGCCGCGCAGGCTGGAGAGCAGGCGCAGGTAGGTGGCATAGCGCTCGGGGGTGGCCGGCACCTCGTCGTTGGCCAGGTGCGGCGTGACCGCCTTGCGCAGCCGCAGCGCCGCGTCCTGGTGACCGGCGGCGTCCAGGGCGTCGGCATAGGCGGCCTGCACCAGCCAGTCCTGGGGATGGGCGTCCAGGTAGCGGCGATACCAGCCGAGCGCCTCTTCCGCCTGGCCCAGCAGCACCAGGCCGCTGCCGAAGGGCAGCCACAGCACGTCGCTGTCGCGGGCCCGGCCCTTCCAGTCGCGCAGCAGGGTGGCCAGTTCGGCCTGGCGATTCTGGTCGATCAGTAGCCACAGCAGCCGTTCGCGGAATCTGTCGTCGTCCGGGAAGCGCTGCAGCGCCTGGCGATAGCCCTCTTCGGCCTGGGCGACGCGGCCACGCTGGAAGTCCAGACCCGACCGCGCCAGCCAGACGGCGGGGTTGTCGGCCGAGGCCGGCGCGCGCGCGGCACTGGCCAGCAGCCGCTCCAGCGCCGCCGTGTCCTTGAGTTGCTCGGCCCATTGCAGGGCGTCGCTCAGGCGCTTCTGGTCCTTGTGCTTTTCCCAGCTCTTTTCCAGCAAGGCCAGGGCCTTGCGCGGCGCCGTGCGCAGATAGATCGCCAGCAGCCGGTCCTCGTCGTTGGCGGCCAGGCCCTTGTCGCTCGCGGCCAGGCGTTCGAAGGCCAACTGGGCCTCGCCGTCGCGCTCCAGTTCCCAGGCCAGCTCCGCCCGCAGGCGCCAGTAGTCGTCGCCCTGCCGCTGCTTGGCCGGCATGCCCTCGAGCACCTTCCAGGCCTCTTCGGGCTTGAACAGCTCCCAGACGGTGCCCGCCCAGGTCAGATACTCCGCGCTGGTCAGCGGGAATTTCTTGCCGAACGCTGCCCAGCCCGCGGCTTCGGCATCGCCCTGCTCGGTACGGGCCAGCAGCTGCTGCAGTCGCTCCCAGGCCAGGCGCTGCCTGGGCTGACGCCTGATGTAGTCCCGCAGCCAGCGCTCCTCGGCGGCGGGATCGCCCAGGGACTCGTAGGCGAAGATCAGCGCATCCAGTTCGGTCTTGTCCAGCTGGCGCTGCCGCGATGCCTCGGCCAGCAACTCGGCCACGGCATCGAAGCGAAACGCCCGGGCGGCCAGCTTCCAGGCGTGGTCGCGACGGGCCGGATCGTCCTGGCGTGCCAGCAGACGCAACCAGAGGTCGAGGGCTTCGTCCATATGCCCGGTCCATTCGCCCAGCTGGGCCAGTTCCGCGAGCAATTTTTCATCGTCCGGGCGCAGGGCCAGCAGCTGATGACCTTCCTCCCAGGCCCGCTCGGTGTCGCCGCGGCCCAGGGCCAGCCGGTAGGCGGCCTCCAGGGCGGCGGGATCGTCCGGTTGCCACTCGCGCCAGCGCTCGATCAGCCGCTGGGCCAGATCCAGGCGCCCGCTGCCCTGGGCGGCCGCCACCCCGGCCTGCAGCCAGGCGAGACCGCTGGCATCGGCTGGCAGACGCGGCAATTCCTGCTCCAGCAGGGCGGCGGCCTCGGCGCCCTGGCCGGCGGCGAGCCAGGCATCGAAGGCCTGGTGCCGGTAGCCCTGGCGCTGTTCGGCCGAATCGGCGAGATCGGCCAGGCGCAGATAGAGACGCGCGGCCTCCTGTTGACGGCCACCGGCCAGACTCCAGCGCGCCGCCTGTTCCAGCCACTGCTGGCGCCGCGGCGGATCGCGCCGGGCCAGCTCGACGTAACGCTGCGCCGCGGTGGCCGGATCCGCCAGTTGCAGGGCGCGCTCGGCCACCCGTTGCAGCTGGGGCGTGCTCAGGGTCGCCACGTCCAGGGCGCTCAGGCGTTGCGCCAGGCGTTCGCGATCGGCGTCGGCCAGGCCTTGCGGCTGGGCTTCCGCCTGCAGGATGTCCATTTCCAGGGCGTAGAAGGGCGTCGAGGCCAGGGGCTCGGGCAGCAGTTGCAACTGACGCCGCGCCTCGTCGATGCGCCCCAGGGCGATCAACTGGTCGATCAGCTTCATGCGCAGCCCGGTATCGTCCGGCGTCGCCTTGAGCAGCACCTGCGCATAGCTGATGGAGACCTGGTCGGCCGGCTCCTCGCCGGGCAGGAAGACCTGCTTGCCATGAAAGGTCAGCACCAGCACCAGCGCGGTGAGGAGCGCGACCCCCAGCAGTGTCCAACCGCTCAGGAGCCGGGTTTTCTTAGCCGCAGACGATCTCACCGTCACTCACTCGTGTTAGCGGAAGTTTGAACGTCAGCAGTCCGGCCTGGCCTGATTGGCCCCTGTAGCGCTCGCGACCGACCCGCACCTCGCAGGCCGAGGGTGCGCGCAGGGTCATCTCCAGCGGAAATTGCCCGGCGAAGGCGAAGCGGATACGCGTCGGCGACAGGTAGTCCCATTGCTGCAGCGGGATGTTGGCCTCTTCGAGGGCGGGGGTGGGATCGCGGCTGTCGCGCAGGACCAGCCGCGCCTGAGCGCCGGCCAGGTGGACGTAGCGTCCCTGCGGCAGGTCGCGGACCCCGGCGATGCCCTTCGAACGCTGCAGATCCGGCCAGCCCAGGCGCGGATCCAGGCGCAGGGTGCGCAGACCGTCGAGGGCCTTGATCGACCAGCTGCCGTCGTCTTCCCGGGCCAGACTGGCGGTATAGAAGCCCCGCAGGCGGCTCAGGTAGTCGCTCATCCACAGCGACAGCGGATGCTCGGCGGCCATGCCCTGGTAGATCTCTTCCATGACCTTGAGCGAAGCCTGCTTGGTGCCCGAGTAGAAGTGGTAGTAGAGATTCAGCCCACGCAGCCGGCGGGGATGCTCGGTGCGCTCGAAGGTATAGAGCAGATCGCGAAAGCCGTAATAGGGACCGCGCCAGAGATTGGTGTAGACGTTCTCGTTGATGATGGGCGCATAGAACTGCAGACCGCCCGGGGTGGGGCGGATGAAGGGATACAGGCCGCTCACCGAGGGCTGCGACCGGGTGATGTGCGAGTTGCCGCCGTTCACGTTGAGCAGGCCGTTGTCGTAGGCGAGCTTGAGGGTCGCCGCATCGGGTTGGGCGTCACCGGACCAGAACACCATCTTCACCGGCTTCTGCGGGGTGGTCAGGCGTTCATTGATATAGCGCGTCGAGCCCACGATCTCCCGGGTGAAATCCACCTTGTCGTAGCCGGGAATCTGCATCATGTAGCCGTACTGGGCTTCGAAGTTCTCGCTCTGCTCGGAGACCGCCGGTTGCCAGAAGAACGGATGGCTGAAGGTGTGGGTGGCCACTTCCACCTTGGGATCGGCGAACAGGCGGCGGGCGATCGGCTCCAGTTGCGCGGTCAGCTCCGGATAGCGGCCCTTGGGGCCGACCTCGCCTTCGATGATCGAGGCCGAGGTCAGAAAGGGATGCGGCTGGATGAACCGCTCCAGCACCACCTGGCCGGAAAAGGGCGCGCCCGGAATCTCCGCCTTGGACGCGAAGGCGTCGCCGTCGATGTGCACGGTGGCGATGCGCCGGCCGTTTTCCGTGGTCGGATCGGGCACCGGCAGGGGCGGCAGTTGCAGCGTCTTCGCCGTGAAGGCGAAGGGGTCGATGATCCAGCGACTGGCTTCGGGACCGTCTTCCATGACATAGGGGCCGAAAGCGAAGCCGCCCCAGGCGGCCACGCCCATGGGCACGAAGGTCCCGCCCGGACCGCTCAGGCTGACCACCGGTGTCGGCCCGCCGGGTAGCGTCTGCACGGCGGGCAGGTCACGCGTCCGCAACTTGACCGGTGCCTCGAAGTTGCCGGCGAGGGCAGGGTCCGCCACCTTGAGGGTCAGGTTGTCGGGCAGCGGCTTGCGACTGACGCCCAGGCCCAGTCGCTTGATCAGGGCCTCGTTGTCCAGCGGCAGACCGCCAAGGATCAGCAATGGCGTCTTTTCGTCCAGGCGCTGGCCGATCCAGTCGCTGAAATCCCGCGAATTGGGCGGCGGGCCACTGGTCATCCAGACCACCACCCCGGCATAGAGGGCGCTGGGCCAGGCCGCGGGCAGTGGCTTGGAGGCATCGAAATAGTCCAGGCGATAGCCCTGGTACTCCAGGGCGCTGCCCAGGAAGCGGTGCACCGCCGACTGGCGCAGGGCGCCTTCCCGACCATCGTAGAGCAGCGCCAGTCGGCGTGGCTGCAGGGCCACCGAGCTGATGCCCAGGGTGTTGAGGTCGGGGGTGGTGATATAGGGCACGTAGCCTTCGTCGCGCAGCCGCTTGGCCAGGCGCCGGGCTTCGTCGCGCTGCTCCGGCGGCAGGTACTCGATGGCGATGACCGGAATACCGGCACTGCGCGCCGCTTCGATCCGCGGCTGCAGCCATTCGCGATCCGCGGCGCTGACCGGGCGATAGGTCTTCTTGCCGGCATCCCAGCCCGCGTAGATGGATTCGACCGCCATGGCGGCGGCGACCCCGGGCAATTCGGGTTGCACCTCGAAGCCGCGATTGAAGAACAGCTTGAGCGACGGCTGACGGCGGTGCAGGTCGGCCAGCAGACTCTTGAGCGCCAGGCGCTGGCTTTCCCGCTGGTCCTCGGCCACCAGCTGGAAACTGTCGAGGGTATCGAGGAACAGCCCGGTGTAACCGGCCTTGGCCAATTGGGCGGCGCGCTCGAGCAGATGGGCACGCCAGACCGGCGATGCCAGGTTCATCACCTGGCTGCCCCAGGCCTTGTTGGCCACCGGGCTGGCACCGGCACTGAGGCCGGCCTTTTCCAGGGCCGCCGCATCGCCGGCGAATTCGGCAATGGACAGATAGGCGAAGGGTTGTGCGCCGGCCTCGTGCAGGGCGCGGACATCGGCCGCGCTGGCATGGCCGGGTTCGAGCACCACCCAGTCGAACTGCGCGAGTTCGGCTACCGGCGGCTTTTCCGCGTACCAGAACGCCACGCTGGCGGGCGCCGCCAGGGCCGTCCCCAGGAGGGACAGATAGCCCAGCAGCCCTACTGTCAGCTTGCGCCACCAACCGAAGCGGGACCTTGCTCTTGTTGCCTTGCCTGACGCCACACCCAGTCCTTAAACGTGCCCAACTTCGGTATCAGGTTAGCTACATTACGCAAAAGCGTGACGAAAAACTGCCTGCGCCAGGCCGAGCGGCAGCAATTACGGGGCTAACAGGTATCGAAATAATTAATCGGCGACGGGCGAGGCCGTCTAGGCAGCGGATTTCAGATTTTCTGGCGGGAGAAATGGTGCGGGGATGCAGAGGGGGTGTAGCAGAAAGTCAGAGGAATTGCCGTCATGCGCGGCGGTAACCGGCATGACGGCAAGCGAGCGCTATTACTTGAAGCTGCTGTTCAGGCTGGCGCTGGAGGACAGGATGTTGGTGGAACCCAGCAGTTGGCTGACGAAGCGGTTCCAGCGGGTGATACCGGCCGGGCCAACGAAGACCACGTCCTGCGGCTGCAGATGGAAGTTCTGCGCCAGCACATAGGCGGTCGGGTTCTTGGCCGCCAGGTGGAAGACCTGGGCAGTGGCACCCGGCGCCTTCAGATCTTCCGGGCCACGGATGACGTAGACGGCATCGGCGTTGGCGGTTTCCTGCTGGATGCCACCGGCCTCGCTCAGGGCTTCCATCAGGTTCAGGTTGGTGATCTTGTAGCTGACCGCTGCCGGGGAGCGGACTTCACCGACCACGTATACCTTGCGGGCATCGTTGTAGGGCAGGTGGATGCTGTCACCGTCCTTCAGGTAGATGCCGTACAGCTTGGAATCCTTGCGGTTCAGGCTGTCGGTATCCAGACGGTATTCCTTGCCGTCGCGGACCAGGGTCACGCCAGTCAGGTCGGCGCCACCGCTGTTGGCCACACCGACCTGACCCAGGGCTTCCACCAGGGTGATGGGCTTGGTGGTCAGGGGAATGGCATCGCCCTTGTTCACAGCACCGGAGATGGTGACCTTCTGGCTGCCGAACTTCAGCACGCTGACGTCGATCTGGGGATTGTCGATGAAGGTGGCTAGACGGCGGGAGATATCGGTGCGGATCTCTTCCAGGGTCTTGCCGGCGGCGCGCACGGTGCCGACGTAGGGGTAGAACAGGGTGCCATCCGGACGGACCAGGCGACCGTTGGCTTCCAGCTGCTGCTGGGCGCCGGACGGAGCGGTCAGTTCGGGGTGATCCCAGACGGTGATGTAGAGCAGGTCGCTCGCACCGACGCGGTAAGCCTGCGGCTTGTAGTCCAGCAGGGGCTTGAGGTCGGGAGCCTTGGACAGGGCCGCGGAATCCTGGCTCATCAGCAGCGAGCTGGTGATCGGGATCAGCTGGACCTTGGTGCCCTGGATGCTCGGATCGCTCTTCAGGTCGTCCTGGTCCAGGTACTGACCCGGGGAGTAGGCACAACCTTGCAGGAAGATGCCGGACAGCAAGGCCAGAGCGGTAAATTTGGTTTTCATGTCATTCGTCCTTGATTGCTGATTGAGTGTGAGCAAGAGGAATAAATCGGAAGGTAGAAGCAACGAGCCGGTTATTCATGGTGTTCCTTCGCGAGACGCGGCGAGCCTCGACGGTGGACCAGGTTCCATGTGACCCGTCTGTCCAGCGTGCGAGAGAACTCGAGGCCTCAGCTTTTAGTTGTATGAGCACCTGAGTCTGCTGGTCTAGGACTGGCCTTTAGCCATCGAGTTCAGCGCCACGGGAGCGGAAAAAGGTGACGCCGTTCGAAATCTGTCACATCTCCGCTAACGAGGTCCTATGACTTGGCAGTCATGTTTGTTCAGGTGTTTTTGCAGCAGGGCCGTCTGCGGCTTCTCCGCGCCGTTCTTCGGTTCGATGGCCAGAGGATAGTCGCCCCAGCCCGGACCGGCCGCCCAATAGGCGCTGGGTACGCACTGCTCGCCCAGATAGCTCAGCAGATTGTCCATGGCTTCCAGCCACTGTGGGTGTGCAGGTATCCCATATTCGCCAACGAAGCCGCGCAAATTGTGCTGTTTCAGCCATTCGATGAAGGGGCGGGTTCTTTCCACGCCGATCATGGGATGGACGCCCTTCATGCCCGAGGCGTAATTGCCGCTGGAATCGTCGTCGAAGTATATATGGGCCTCATAGATGAGGTTGTCCGCCGGATCCTTGATCAGCAGATCGCCATTCACCTGGGGCCAGCGCTGGGCACTGGACCAGCTGTCGCCGGCGATGAAGATCGGCGTCTGCATGTCGACGCTGCGGATGCTGTCCACGGCCGTCTGCGCCGCGCGGGGCCAGAGACCCTGGGTGTCGTGGGGCTCGTTCATGACATCGTAGCCGTACAGCGCCGGATGCTTCTGGAAGGTCAGGGCCAGGCGTTTCCAGGCATCGGCGTAGCTGGCGTAGGGCACCTGGGACGAGCCGATCAGCTGACCGCGATAGCGCGCGTAGTTGTGCATGTCCAGGATCACGCGGATACCGTACTTGTCGGCGAAATCCAGGGTGCGCTGCAGCAGCGCGACCTGGGCCTGGTCCAGGTCACCACCCAGCTGGGGTTGCACCCGCTCCCAGAGGAAGGGGAAGCGGATGAAGCGGATGCCCTTGGCCGCGTAGCGGCGGAAGTAATCTTCGGTGGGATAGAAGTAGTTGGTGCCTTCCACGCCGGGCAGGACCTGGCCGGCGAAGCCGGCGGCCGACATGTTGATGCCGATGAGGTCCACCTTGGCCGTCGCCGACTCGGGCTGAGCCTGGCCATAAAGCGCCGCGGACAACAAGATGGTGGCCAGCAGGCCACCACCGATACGACGTTTCACTCGTGACACGGACAGCACCTCTCGTGTGTTGCGGAAATTCGTCAAGGCAGGCTCCCTCATGAGCTCTGCTGATAGACCGGCGTGGGTTGCAGCGGCGGTGTGCGCCGGGCGAAGTATTCCAGCGCCAGATAGTCCACGGTCACCCGGATGGTCCAGGCGATGGCGGCGCCCATGATGGAGAAATGCTGGATGCAGACCACCAGCAGACCCAGGTAGGGCAGCAGTTCGGCGAGATGGATCATCGCGGTGGTCCGCGAATGACCGCGGGCCTGGATCTTGGCGAAGGGAATCTGCGCCAGGGCGTTGAAGATGAAGCCCACCACCAGGATGCGCAGGATCTGCGCGGCATCGCCGCCGTACTCCGGGCCCATCCATACGGTCATGATCCAGGGCGCCAGCGCCAGGATCGGCAGCACCATCGCCAGACTGATCAGCAGCAGGCCCCAGAAGGCCTTGTTGGCCTGGCGCGCGGCGTCCTCGCCGCTCTTGCTCAGCAGTGGGAACACCACCCGGGCCACGGCATTGGGGATGATCAGCATCCGCGAGACCGCCTCGGCCGGGGCGGTGTAGAAGGACACCCGGCTGGCGCCGACCATGTGCGACAGCACGAAGCGGTCGAAGTAGACCATCAGCGGACTGATGATGTTGCTTACCGTCATCCAGCTGCCGAATTTCAACAGCTCCTTGAACACCTCGACCTTGAAGGTACGGATGCCTTCCGGGAAATCCTTGTGCAGCGGCCAGTAGGCCAGCGCCATGGAGACGATCCGGGCCAGCACCAGGCCGATCACGGTGGCGGAAAAGCTCGGTTCGATCAGCACCGCGATCAGCGGCGCGATCGCCAGCAGACTGTTGGAGAAGGTCCGCAGGATGTTGAATTCGCCGAAGCGCTCGTTGCCTTCCAGGTAGGCGAACCAGACCGTCGCCAGCAGGAAGGGCGGGACGCACAGGCTCAGCCAGCGAAAGCCGGCCACGGCATTGTCGAAATGCTCGGGCGAGACGTGCAGCAGACTCACCACCTTGCCGGCGCCGAACCACAGCAGCAGCGTCGCCAGCAGACTCAAGCCGATGACGGCGCCGGTGGCCGTACCCATGACCAGCCGGTTGCGCTCCTTGTCGCCGTGGTGCATGGCGACGGCGCGGATCACCGCGCGCGACAGGCCGGCATCGAACAGGGTGGCATAGCCGACAATGGCGAAGGCCAGGGTGAACAGGCCGAATTGCTCGACACCGAGCAGGCGCGACAGCACGCCCATGGTGGGCAGCGCGATGGCACTGGGAATGACGACACCCAGGATGTTCCAGGTGCTGTTTTTGATCATCGACATCGTGGGGGTGAAAACTCCTTGGGGCCGCCCGGCGGACGCCGGGCGGCACGAGGGATCAGACCGGGCGAGCCAGCTGGCTGCTCGGGCGCGGGTAGGGACTGCTGACGTAGGTCTCCGGGGCGGACGCGGAGCTGTAGTGGTGCAGCGTGCGCAGCGCCTGGATCACCATCAGGTAGCAGATGGTGGCTTGGAGGTACTCGAAGAAGCCGGCCAGCGGCCAGATCACCAGCTGGGCCAGGGTGGCGGTCACCACGAAACCGGTATCGGGATGCAGCATCTTCGCCCAGCGATAGTAGAGGAACAGCGATACCGGGATGATGATGAAGGCCAGGAAGCCGAAGCGGAACAGGGTGCCGAACACCCCGACGTCGGAGAGGAAGAAGTACTCGCCGAAATAGGGGATGAAGCCGTTGTTCCACATCAGCGACAGCGAGCCGCTCGGCAACCAGTGGTTCTGGCTGAGGTGGGAGAAGATGAAGCCGAGGGTCTGCTCGCGCACGCCGTCGGTAGGACCGTCCTGCACCGACTGGGCATAGAAGTCCAGATTCAGCCCCAGCACCTTCATCAGATCGGGGAAGATGAAGAAGGGCGACAGCAGCAGCCCCGCCACGCAGATCCAGACGATCGACTTGCTCTTCAGGCAGAACACGGTGAAGCACAGCGCCAGCACGATCAGCTGACGGGTCTGGGTACCGAACACCAGGGTCAGCAGGAAGAACATGGCCAGCACGATATGGACGGTCTTGCTGCGCGCCGAGCCATCGATCGGCGAGATGCCCTTGTTCCAGGTCTGGATGCAGTAGAAGTAGGCCAGGCACAGCGCCGGCGCACCGATGGAAGAGCGATCCGGACGGTCGAAGGAGGACTGCTTGTCACGCAGGTCCGGCAGCGCGCCGAACTTGAACATCCAGGCCATGACGGCGGCCAGCAGCGCGGTGATCAGCAGGGCCTTCTCGAATTGCGAGGCGGTCATGTTGCGCCCGAGGAACATCAGGGTGGCGAAACCGAAGCAGAACAGGATCCGCCGCTCCTCGATCAGGCCATAGATCAGCGGCTGACCGTAGAACAGGAAGGAAAAGATCGCCGGCAACCCGATGAAGACCACCGACGAATAGACGGCGTAGGTCATCAGGATCTTGAATTCGCGCTGCTGGGTGCCAATGCTGGTCAGCAGGTAGAAGAAGGTGAAGGCCATGCAGATGGCCAGATACAGCTCGTTCAGGTAGAGGATGCCGACCGGGTTGTGCGGGCTCTCGCCGAACACGTCCAGGTGCAGGATCAGCAACGGGATCAGGAGAACGAAGGAAACGGTACTTTTACGGAGAATGCTCATAGACCTACCCATCCAGACGGGACCACCGGACGGCTTGTCCGGTGGTCATCTTCCTTGCGGCTGAGAACGCTGCGGGGCAGCCACTCAGGTGCGTCGACTGCTGCGTTCCTTGAGATAGATGGGCAGGATGCTCAGCGCATCGTGCACATAACGCTTGGCCAGCCGCTTGGGCTCCGAGCACAGCCGGTGCAGCCATTCCAGCCTGGCTTTCTGCATCCAGCGCGGTGCGCGCTTGACGGTGCCCACGGCGAACAGGATGGACGCGCCGATGCACAGGCCGACACCGGTACGCTTGCTGCTGTCGATCTGCCGCGCGAGCTTTTCCTGACGCGGCGCCCCTACGGCATAGAGGATGAATTCCGACGGATTCTGCATCACGAAGTCGACGCATTTCTGCGTCTCCAGCGGATCGTTGATGAAGCCCATCGGCGGATTGTAGTGCGCCAGCTGGATGTGCGGATACATCCGGCGCAGCTTGCCGACGTCGTTCTCGCTGGAGCCGATCAGCACCACCGACAGGCGCTCGTCGTTGGCCTTGCGCAGGATGCTCAGGGTCAGATCGCTGCCGGTGATGACCTCGGGCACGGCGACGCCCAGCGACTTGAGGATGGGCATCAGGATCCGGCTGTCGCAGATGCGCTTGCCGGCGCGCTGGTAGGACTCGCGCATGTCGGCATTGCTCTGCAGCTGCACGACATGGTCGATGTTCGGCGTGACGATGTAGCTGTAGGGCCGATGGATGTCCTGGCTGATCGAGTTCAGCAGCTCGTCCTTGGTACCGGTGAAGAAGTCGATACCAAAGGCTTGGGTGCGTAGGTTAGACATGCATCGTCGCTCCCTTGAAGGCGCCCTTGACGCCAGACCAGGCCAGTTTCGGATTCTTGAATTCCTTGAGCACGGTGATGCCGGACAGCAACACGGCGGAGACCAGTGCGTAGGGGGTACCGTGGAACTTGCGATTGAAACGCGTCGCCGCGCGGTTGCGGAAGTAGTGATAGAAGGCGCTACGTCCACCCGAGCTCATGGAGCCGTAATGATAGAGCTGGCTCTCGGGTGAAACCTTAAGGGCGACGCCCTTGCGCTTGGCCTGGTGCTGCCAGTCCACCTCTTCGGAGTACATGAAGTAGGCTTCGTCCATGAATCCGATCTCGGTCAGCAGGCTGGCGCAGAACGCCATGCTGCAGCCCATGATGTAATCGGGTTCACGGTCCAGCTTGGCGATCTCGCTGACCTCGATGTCCTTGCCCAGCAGCTTGGACTTGCCCAGCAGCGGATAGAGGATGCCGCCGCCATAGCACTCCAGGCGACCGGTCTGGGAGCTCAGGATCACCGAACCGACGATGGTCTTGGGCGCGCGCTGCAGTTCGGCCAGCAATGGCGCGAAGGCATCGTCCTTGACGTAGGCGTCGTTGTTGACGACCCAGAAATGCTTGACCGCCAGATTGTCCAGCGCCCAGCGCATGCCGTAGTTGTTGCCACCGGCATAGCCGTCGTTGCGCGGACTGGCGAGCACGGTGACCTGGCTCAGGCCGTTTTCGGCCTGCCAGCGTTGCAGGACGTCGATGGAGCCGTCCTGGGAATCATTGTCCACCACCACCGTGTGATCGATGGACGGGCAGTGCTTGAGGATGCTCTCCACACAACTGATGGTTTCGTTGGGGGCCTTGTAGTTGAGCACCATGACTACGTTCATTGGCGTGTTCCTATTCTTCAGAATCATCAATCCGGTACAGCGTCGAGATCCAAGGCTGCCAAGCGTGGCCGGGTTCAGAGGCGAACCCTTCGAAATCGCTGTGTGAGGTAGTTTCTTGTTCGATGCGCCTGTACGAATACTGCCGCGATCCCTGAAGGGATTGGCTGGACGGCGCTCAGGCCGTCCAGCCGGGGTCGTGCATCAGCTCTTGGCGTCCTGCTCGTAGGAGTAGTGGTAGTTGCCATAGGAGCCGTAGTTACTGGCCTTGCGTTCGACGGCGTTGAAGATCACGCCCTTGAGCGGAATGCCGTTGAGGTCGAAGCGGCGCTTGGTCGCCTCAAGCTCCTTGACACTGTTCACGCCGAAACGTGCGACGATCAGGCTGGTACCGGCGTGGCTGCCGATGATGCCGGCCTCGGTCACCGCCAGGATCGGCGGGGTGTCGATGATCACGATGTCGTACAGCTCGCTGAATTTCTTCAGCACGGTGGTGAAGCGCAAGCTCATCAGCAGTTCCGACGGATTCGGCGGGAACTGGCCGCAGGAGACGAAATCCAGGCTGCCGACTTCGGTCTTCTTGATGGCGTCGTTCAGGGCGATGCGGCCACTCAGCAGATCGGACAGGCCGTCCTGCTGCTTGGTGTTCATCAGCTTGTGCAGATAGCCCTTGCGCATGTCGCCGTCGATCAGCAGGACGCGCTGGCCGGACTCGGCGATCACCGCGGCCAGGTTCGAGGACACGAAGGACTTGCCGACGCCCGGGCTGGGACCGGAGATCATCAGGATGTTGTTCTTGGCCTCGATCATGGCGAAGTGCAGGCTGGTACGCAGGCTGCGCAGCGCCTCGGTGCTCAGATCGGTCGGATGGGTGATGGCGGTCAGCGAGGATTCGCCCGGCTGCTTGGTGCCCAGTACCTTGGTGGTGTCCGCCTGGTTCTTGCTGTAGGGGATCGAGGCGTAGACCGGCAGACCGATCTGCTCGATGGCTTCCGGGGTCTCGACACCGCGACGCAGGGTATGGCGGGTGTAGACGATGGCCAGGCCGACGATGCCGCCGAGGATGATGGCGACGGCGATGATCAGCGGCTTGTTGGGCGCGGACGGATCGTCGACGTTGGCGTTGGCGTTGTCGATGATGCGGACGCTACCCACGGTACCGGCGCGAATGACTTCCAGTTCCTGAGCCTTGTTCAGCATCAGCGCATAGGTCTGGCCGGTCACTTCGATGTCGCGGTTCAGACGCAGCAGTTCCTGCTGGGTTTCCGGCAGCACTTCGACGCGCTTCTGCAGCTTGGCGCGCTCGGCCTGGAGTTGGCCCAGCTGGCTCATCAGCGCCTGGTAGGCCGGGTGCTGGCGAGTGAACTTGCGATCCATCTCGGTGCGCTTCAGGTTCAGCTCGGAGATCTGGTTGTCCAGGGCAACGGTCTGTTCCAGGACACCCTTGGTCTCGCTGTCGATATCGACCGACTTCTTGTTGGTCTGGTAGTAGTTCAGCGCGGACTGAGCCTTTTCCAGGTCGGATTTCACGACCGGGATCTGGGCACGCAGGAATTCCAGACTCTGGGTGGACT
This sequence comes from Pseudomonas sp. SHLD1, assembly GCF_028640935.1. Classification (NCBI taxonomy): domain Bacteria; kingdom Pseudomonadati; phylum Pseudomonadota; class Gammaproteobacteria; order Pseudomonadales; family Pseudomonadaceae; genus Pseudomonas; species Pseudomonas sp. SHLD1. Next base: position 173,271 of record NZ_JAQZAD010000015.1, on the reverse strand, counting down.
CGGCGGCGTTGCGATCGATGTTCTGCTGAACGTAGATGTCCGCGACTTCCTGGACGATGGCCTGGGCCTTCAGCGGATCCGCGTCCTGCAGACCGACACCGATGATGCCCGACATCTTGCCGCGCTCACCGGCGACGATGCGGCCTTGGTATTCCTGGATGGTCTTGGAGAAACGCTTCTTCATGATGGTGAATTCGGTGCCGGGGCGAGCCTGCAGCGTAGTCACCTTGATCTGGTACCCGGCATTGCTCACCGGCTGGCCGAGGCCACCGTGCAGTACCACTTCGTCGTCGGCATTGAAGACGGTGAAGTTCTGGTTGTCCTCGACCTTCAGCTTCATCGGCTTGTCGAGATTGCTGTCCGGTACTTCCAGCTGGTCGATGACCAGCTTCTCGCCGCCCCAGGCAAAGCTGTTCAGGCCGAGCAGGGGAGAGGCGACGTCGGTTTCATTCTGCGGATCGAAACGACGTGCGACGAAGTTGCCGATCAGCGGGAAGTAGCGCGGCTTGACCTCGATATCCAGCTTGAGGTTCTCGATCGCCTTGCCGATCACGGAGCGCGACTTGAGCAGCTCGATCTCGGTCACCGCCTCGGGCATGGGCGGCGGCATGCCGGTGGACTGATCGGTCAGTCGGGTAACGCCCTTCTTCTCCATTTCGATCTGGATCATGGCGTTGGACGAATACATCGGCGTGGCCAGGATGGCATAGCCGATACCGAGCGCAGCGAAAATGCCGATTACCGACAAGAGTTGCCATTTGTAATCGATCAACATACCGAAGAGTGCGGAGAAGTTGATATCCGACTCATTCTTAACTTCGGGAGTAAAGCGAGGCATCGTGGTCATGAAATTCCTTCTTCCCTATTTGATGTATGGAAGCCAACTGTCTACACAGCGCGTCAAAAGTATTTGGACATTTTGAAACATCTCTTTAGAAAGGCGATAAGGGTCTGGTACTTCTTGATTGCTCAACCATTTCCCGATCAGAAAAACCTTACCCCTGACTTCAGGAGCAATACTTTCGACGGAGCGTGAGTGGAACTCTTCCATGGTCAAAATCAAATCCGCCTTGCGCAGCATCTCTGCATCCGCCTGGCGAGCTTTGTGGGTCGTGAAATCGATGCCGTTCTCCCGTAGTAGTACCTCCTGAGCGGTCTTCTCGATGCCGTGGCCGACCAGCGCCCTGATGCCGGCCGAGCCGACCTGGACGTCACGGCCTTCCAGGGCCTTGGCCAGTAGTGCTTCTGCGACCGGGCTACGGCAGATGTTCCCTTCGCATACAACCAATATCGACTTGATCATTCTTCAAAACCTTCCTGTTGTCCGGACAACAGGTATCGACGGCAGATAGCCCAGCAATCCCCTTGGGAGTTGCTCGCTGCCGATGTAATTAGAGTCAGGAGTCCAGGCTCCAGATCGTCGTGCTGAGCAGTGGGGCCAGCGGCCCCGGCCAGACTCAGTATGCGTTCTTATTGATGAAGCCTTTGAACAGCGTGAGGAAGATGATCTTGACGTCCCACCAGAAGGACCAGTGGTGGATGTAGTCCAGATCGAACTCGACGCGTTTCTGCATCTTGTCCAGGGTGTCGGTCTCGCCGCGCCAGCCGTTGACCTGAGCCCAGCCGGTAATGCCGGGCTTCATCTTATGGCGGAGCATGTAGCCCTGCACCAGCTTGCGGTACTGCTCGTTGTGAGCGACGGCATGGGGGCGGGGACCGACGATGGACATTTCGCCGCGGAGTACATTAATGAATTGAGGCAATTCATCGAGAGACGTACGTCGTAAAAATGCACCAAACGGGGTGATCCGGGAGTCATTCTTGGTGGCCTGGGTGACCTTGGCGCCGTTTTCCATGACCTTCATGCTGCGGAATTTCCACACTTCGATCGGCTTGCCATCCATGCCGTAGCGCTTCTGCTTGAAGAAGATCGGACCGGGCGAGGTGATCTTGATGCCGATGGCGATGGCCAGCATGGGCAGGGAGATCATGGCGAGGATGATCGAAGCCAGCACGATGTCCTCGATACGTTTGACGATATGGCTGGCGCCATCCATCGGGGTATCGAAGATGCTGATGCTGGGCAGGCCGTCCAGGCTTTCGCTGCGGGCGTGCAGCAGGTGGAACATGAAGATGTCCGGGATGATGTACACCGAAGCCGTGGTGTCGCTCAGCTCCTGGACCAGCCAGTTGATCTTGCTCTGATCGGCCATGCCCAGGGTGATGTAGACCTTGTCGACCAGGCCGGAGCGGACGTCCTGCATGAGTTGGTCGAGGCCGCCATTCAGCGCCGGGCTGGGCACGCCTTCCTCACCGGTATCCTGGTTGTCGCTATAGAAGCCGGCAATGCGCAGGCCCATCCAGGGCGCCGTGCTGATGGTGTGCGCCAGGCGCTGGGCAACCATGCCGTTGCCGGCGATGGCGACATTGCGGGTATTGATGCCAGCCTTGCGCAGGGAATGCATGATCGAGCGCAGCAGCACGCGATAGCCGCACAGGGTGCCCAGCGTCAGACCCAGCCAGCCCTGCATCACGCCAGGCGTCAGATAGGACTGATCGAAGAAGAAGTAGTCCACCATGAACACGGTCGCGAAGGTCAGCACCCAGTAGGTGGCGATCTTGAGCAGTTCATCGGTGATGCGCTCGCCGCGCCAGGAACCATAGACGTGGTTCAGCTCGGTGAGGAAGTGGAAGATCAGCAAGGACAGGAAGATGACGACCCAATGCTCGGGACGCATGCCGGTGTCCGACGCCCAGGTGCCTGCCACGTAGGCGCTCAGCGTGATCACGGCGAGATCGAGCAGGCGGTGTGCGAGCGAGATTGCCGAGGAATTCGTATGCAAAATGCCGCGTTCTTTCAAATTCATGGTTCCATCCTTGTGCGTATACCGTGCACGAACTTTCAACTGGGCGAGGCAGCTACCAGCGTATGAAATGTTCACTATGGCGCTCTAGGACCGATGACTGACCACCGATCGCTAAATGCCATGATGGCTGTAGCGACGTTAGGACTCGGCACTGATTAAGAGGTTCACACGGTAGAAAGGCCGGACGACGCTGTCGAGTTGCCCCAAATCAGGGCAAATAGCACGCCAGTCGGTCTGCGACGGGGGGAGGGAAGTGAAGAAGGGCGGAGTGCGTCACAACGCGGGCGGACGGCTGGCACACTTCTCTCGCATCAGGGTGCGATGAGTGGCTTGCCCGGGCAGCGGGAGGGGGTAAAACGTTCCGTCGGACTTTAATGCGGGATGCGGAAGTTGTGAGCTGGTTCGCCAAACAATGAGACAGCCAGACCGGTCAGGTCGGGTGTAGGCCAGTCCCTGGCCTGAAACACGCCTCAATGGCGATGGTGGGACTGAAAACTCAGGGGGGAATTGACGGGGAGGCTGGAGATCTTGGAATGCCAGGCTGAGTTTCTCGTGTTGTCGTGCGAGAACAGCAGGAACGACCAGCTGACAAGGAGGGAGGCCACCGCAAGCCAGGGCAGCTGGGCTTGGGCGAAGACGAGGCAACCGGCAACGCCGGTCCAAACGGGCAGGTAGTAGCGCATTTTTGTTATTCCTGCTTTTTTTGCGAGATTGCAACCTAACTATTGTGCAGACTTTGTGAGAAGTCCATCACCAAAAGGTATTTTTTACACTCCTCCGCTCAGATTCCGACAAACGTGCAGGGTAGAGCGGCTGTAGGCCTATACCAAGCGGCGTTTTTCCGCGGTCAGCAGCAGGTTTCGCGGTGTCAGGCTGGCGGGACAGAAGGTCCCCAACCTCACACTGTAACCTTGCTCCTGTAGGAACAGCGCCTGGTCCAGCACCAGCCAGAGCTCCAGAGGACGCCGGAACAGACCGGGCAGCAGTTCGAGATTACGAACTTCTGCCAGCCGCTGGAAGCCCCGGTGTTCCCAGAGGGGCCAGTCGATCCCGGTGGGCAGCCGCAATCCCTTGCGCCGCGCCAGTTCCGCACCGAAGGCCGAGAAGGGCTGGCGCAGCCAGTGGCTGGGCAGCGGCGGCGTATTCAGATAGGTATCGCAGCCCCTGATCTCGCGCTGCAGGAGATCGAATCCCAGCCGGCGGGCCATGGACAGGTCTCTGTCCCGCCGCACCCGCTGCCCGCCGGTGACGGTTTCACAGAGGGCCAGGCGCAGGGCTTCCCGGTCCAGCCGCAGCGCCGAGGCCTTGGCCGGCACCGACAGCGGACCATATGCCGCAGCGGCGATGCGGTCATAGCAGCAGGGCGCCAGGGCCAGTTGCTGGCAGCCCCGTTCCGCGGCCACCCTGAGCAGCTGGACGTGCAGGTCGCCGCAGGCGTGCAGGGCGACGGGGGTGTCGCGACTGCCGAGCGGTGCTCCTGCCAGCGGCTGGAGCACATCGGCCTGATAATGGTGCACCAGGGTTCGAGCCCGGTGGCTGAGCCTTTCGCCCTCCTCGACGAGAGCCGCATCGACCTCCAGGCAGACGGCCGGCGCACCCTGATGGGTCAGGTGCCTGGCGAGGTGGCCCTTGCCCGCACACCAGTCGACCCAGCGCTGTACGGGTTGCTGAAAGTCCAGCGTGCGGGCGAAGGCTTCTATCTGCAGCCATTTGCGTCCGGGCACGTCGACTTCCTGCCTGCCAGGCCGATCGCGACCGGGCTGCGCCTGGCGCTCCTCGACCTGACCCAGCGCCAGCGAGGTGGCGGCCAGCGAGCGGAAGGGTTCAGGTGCTTCCAGCAGCTGGGGAGTATTATGGGCCGCCTCGGCCGCTTCCAGACTGCGGGCCCGCAGCCAGCGGGCCAGATCCGGATGGCTCGATTCCCAGGCCAGTTCGCGTTCGACGAAGGGTCTGGGCCGCCACAGGTGCTGATGCCGGGTCAGAAAGAGATCCAGGGCGGTGAAGCGGTCTAGCAAGTCGGCGGCAAGCATGATGGCATTAGGCAATGACGGGATTGGCAGGAAGGCAGGGCCTGGCCACTATTGTCACTTCGCCCAGGCAGACTTGGGTATCGAAATTTCCGGCGCCCGGCTGCGCCAGCTGAGCCTTGCTCGACGACATTCGGACCCTGGCTTCCGGTAGCTGAAGCGCGCGAGGCCGAGCGGTGACCGTGAGTCAGCTTGATGAATCGATTTATCTCAAAGCCGGACATCTGGTCGTGTCACCACTACTTGTCGCGCTAACATTGTCTGTTCGGTATATCCCAGAAGGAAAATCCTATGAAGCCAACCTCCCCGCACAAGCTGCGTCTAGCGTTCAGATCCCTGCTGAAATCGGACAGTTGCTACCACACGGCGTCCGTCTTCGATCCCATGTCGGCGCGCATCGCCAATGATCTCGGTTTCGAAATGGGCATCCTTGGCGGGTCGGTGGCTTCCCTGCAGGTGCTGGCCGCGCCGGACTTCGCCCTGATCACCCTGAGCGAGTTCGTCGAGCAGGCCACGCGCATCGGTCGGGTCGCCCGGCTGCCCATCATCGCCGACGCCGATCATGGCTACGGCAATGCGCTGAACGTGATGCGCACCATCACCGAGCTCGAACGCGCCGGGGTGGCTGCCCTGACCATCGAGGACACCGTGCTGCCGGCCGGCTATGGCCGCAAGTCCACCGACCTGGTGAGCGTCGAGGAAGGCATCGGCAAGATCAAGGGCGCGCTGGAAGCCCGTATCGACGAAGCCCTGAGCATCTTTGCCCGGACCAATGCCACCGAATTGAGCACCGCGGAAGTCATCTCCCGCACCAAGGCCTACGAGGCCGCAGGCGCGGACGGTATCTGCATGGTCGGCATTCGCGATTTCGCGCACCTGGAAGAGATCACCCAGCACCTGAGCGTGCCGGTGATGCTGGTGACCTACGGCAATCCCCAGTTGCGTGACAACGCCCGCCTGGCCAAGGCCGGGGTGCGGGTCGTGGTGAACGGCCATGCCGCCTACTTCGCGGCGATCAAGGCGACCTATGATTGCCTCAGGGAGCAGCGCGACATCACCGCGTCCGACCTGTCCGCATCGGAACTCTCCACCAAGTACTCGACACTGCAGGAGTATCGAGTCTGGGCGCGGGAATTCATGGACGTGAAGGAGTAACCATCAGGCCGTGCTCAGCGAACTCGGCTGCAGGCCCTTGCTGGGAAAGGGCGTCACGATGTCCAGATCCAGGTCGGCGGGCAGGTGCAGAGCGGCGACCCGGGCTTCGACGAAGGCGCGCATTTCCTGACGGAAGCGCTTGGTGGCGAAGCGCTCGGCATTCTGCCGGCACGCCTGCTGGCTGATCGGTGTTTCCAGGGCCTCGAACTGGCGCACGGCGGCGCATAGCGAGGCAGCGGTCTGCTCCGGATAGAAGACGCCGGTCGGCTGTTGCGTATCCAGGCCGCGCACGGTTTCCAGGACGCCACCCCGGCCATAGGCGATGACGGGGGTACCGCAGGCCTGGGCTTCGATGGGGGTGATGCCGAAATCTTCCTCGGCGGCAAAGACGAAGGCCCGCGCCCGGCGCATGTGATCCAGCAGGCAGTCGAAATCCTGGTAGCCCAGCATGGTGACGTTGGGGCCGGCGACTTCCTTGGCCTTCTCGAATTCGGGGCCGGCGCCGATCACCACCAGCTTCTTGTCGGGCATCGAGCTGAAGGCTTCGACGATCATGGGCATGCGCTTGTAGGGCACCATGCGCGAGGCCGTGAGATAGAAGTCCTCCTTGCCGCCGCTGGGCGTGAAGCGACTGATGTCGACCGGCGGATAGATGACCTTGGCTTCGCGGCGATAGGCCTTGCTGATGCGCCGGGCGATGAAGTGGGAGTTGGCGACGAAGGCGTCCACGCCAGCGGCGGTGCGCTGATCCCAGATGCGGACGTAGTGCAGGATGACGCGCGCCAGCTTGCCCTTGAGGCCGCGGTCGAGACCGGCTTCCTTGAGGTACTGGTGCTGCAGGTCCCAGGCGTAGCGGATGGGCGAGTGGACGTAGCTGATGTGCAGCTGGTCCGGACCGGTCAGGACGCCCTTGGCCACCGCATGGCTGCTGGAGATGATCAGGTCGTAGCCGGACAGGTCGAGTTGCTCGATGGCGTGCGGCATCAGCGGCAGGTAGGTCTGATAGCGCTTCTTGGCCTGGGGCAGGCGCTGGATGAAGGTGGTGGTCGCCTGCTTGCCCTGCAATTGCGCCCGATCCTCGTCCGAAAGGAAGTCGATCACGCTGAACAGGTCCGCCTCCGGCCAGATGTCGAGCAGTTCGGCAAGCACGCGTTCGGCGCCAGCAAAGGTTACCAACCAATCGTGAACGATGGCGATTTTCATGTCGTCTTCCTTAAGCGTGAAATGAAATCAAGTGCTGGTGCTGATTCATGGAGTGCGGGTCTTTCTGGTCACTGCATATCCCCAGGGCAGCCGGGTGATCTCGATGCTGTCCGAAGGGCTGTCGAGCTCGTGCAACTTGATGGTTGGGCTTTGTGCAAAGACGGTGTCTGTTGCAGGCGTTTCGCAAGCAGCGGCGTTATCCGGACATTCCGCGGTCGCTGCCGCGATGTCGTCCGAGCCGCCTTGCAGTAGGTGGCATTCAGCGACCTGAAGGACGCGCCCGGACGTTCTCGTGTCGTTGTCGAGCGTCAGGGGTACCGAGGAGCGGCTCTGGCCTGCCATGGCGTTGCTTGTCTCTTCCATGAGTTCTTGATCGCTGAATTATTGTTCTGTGGTCGTTTCAGGCGGCCCTGGCCGTGGTCTTCGAGGAGCTCGCCAGGGCGCTGTCCAGCAGGTCGGAGACCTTGCTGGCCGAGGTCTGCCAGTTGAAGCGCTGGATGTTGGCCAGGCCCTTGGCGCGGAGCGCCTCCCTGAGCGGTGCGTCCTGCAGGATGGTGCGCATCGCCTGGGTGATGCTGGCCGTCTCGTAGGGGTCGAAATAGAGGACGCTGTCCTGCAGCACTTCCGGCATGGAGGCGGTATTGGCCGAGATCACCGGGCAGCCGCAGGCCTGGGCTTCGAGGGGCGGGATGCCGAACCCCTCGTAGAGCGACGGAAAGACGAAGGCGGTGGCCTGGCGATACTGGCGCGCCAGTTCGGCATCGTCGATGCGGCCGAGCAGCTTGACCCGCGGATCCCTGGCGGCCAGGGTCGCCAGATCGCTCTGGCCGAACACGGCGTGGCTGTCGCCGACGATACGCAATTCGACCTTGAGGTCCCGCGGCAGGGCGGCGAAGGCTTCCAGCATCCGCGAGAAGTTCTTGTGGTAGCTGGGCGAGGACACCGCCAGCAGATAGGGGGTATCGGCGCTGTCGATTCGCGGCGCCAGGGTGAAGGCGTCGGCGACGGCATTGGGTACGACCGTGATCGAGTCGCTCGGGTAGCGATAGAAGCGCGAGATCTCGTCCCGGGAGAATTCACTCACGGTGATCAGGGCATTCGAGCGCTTGAGCAGCATGGGGATCAGGCAGCGGTACGAGGTGCGGAATTTCCACGAGTAACTCTCTGGAAAGCGCACGTAGTTGATGTCGTGGTGGGTGGCGATCTGGTTGGTATAGAGCAGCGGCGCCGTGCTGCACAGCGACAGCAGCAGGGGGCTGCCCTGGCTCTTCAGCCAGTTCGGCAGGTCCCATTGCTCCCAGCGCTGGCCCTGGCGGGTGCCGATGATCTCGATGTTCAGCCGCTTGGCCACGTCGGGCCTGACGACGCCGGGCGGCGCGACGAAGCGCAGGTCGGATCGCAGCTTCGCCAGCTCCAGCGAGATGCATTCCGCGAAGCGCTGGACGCCGCGAAGATCCTGGGTGATGAAGCGGGAATTGACGATGATCATGATTCTGCCCGTTGCCGTGACCTGGGGTGGATCAGTTGGAAAGCTGTGTGTGAGGTACGTGAAGCGGCTTGGTGGAGCCGTGTTGCGCCTTGCCCAGGACGTCCTCGAAGAGCGTCAGGTACTGGTCAAGCATGGTGTCCATGCTCAGCAGATCGGCCACCGCGGTGCGACTCAGCAGACTCAGCCGCTGGCGCAGCTCGGCATCGTCATGCAGGCACTGCAGGGCGCGGCCCAGGGAGTCGCGGTCGTCGGGATTGCAGAGCAGGCCGTTGACCCCATCGCGGACGATCTCCGGCAGGCCGCCCATGCGGCTGGCGATGACCGGTTTGCGGAAGGCGCAGGCCTCGACGGCGACCATGCCGAAGGGCTCGGCCCACAGCGACGGCGCGACGAAGACGTCGATGCTCCGATAGAAGGCCTCGGGCTTCTGATAGCCGACGAAGCTGACCTTTTGCGGATCGGCCATTGCCTTGAGCTGGGTTTCGTAATCCAGCTGGCCCTTGCCGGCGATGGTCAGGGTCGCGTTGAGCGACAGCCGCTGGAACTGCTCGATCAGCCAGCCCACGCCCTTGTTCTCCGACAGGGTGCCCATGTAGCCGAAGCGGACGACGCCGTCCGGACTAGGGGTCGCGGTCTCGGCATTGCTGCCGGCGATCAGGCTGGCGTTATGGATCACCTGGCGTGGAACGCCGCCGAAGTAGCCCTTGTTGACGATGGTATCCAGCAGGTAGCGACTGACGCCGACGACGGCATCCACCTTGGCGGACTGCTCGGCGTGGGGCCGGCGCAGGGCCGCGCAGCTGCCACAGAGTTTCTGGCAGCTCTGGCCCTTCTTGAACAGGGTGTTCTTCGGGCACAGCAGGTACATGTCGTGCAGCACCTGCACGATGGGAACGCCGCTGGCGCGGATCTCGTCCCAGGCCGCGACCGACCAGCCGGACAGGTTGTGGCACACCACCAGGTCCGGCTTTTCCTGTTGCAGCACCTGGCGCAGGGGCGCTCGCATCGCGCTGTTGTACTGGTCGCGAAAGTGCCAGCCGAAGCGCGCCAGCGGACCGGGGCGCTGCTGGGTCAGGGGCCAGTAGAAATTCTTCAGCCCGGCGCGATAGACGCGAACGTCGTTCACCGTCTCCTGCCGCACACCCTGCTCGGGACCGGTCACCAGCACGGCCACGTCGTGACCGCGCTGCTGGAAGCCTTCCACGCTGCGTTGCAGGATGAGCTCCGCGCCACCGCCCACATGGGGCGGATAGAAGCTGTTGAGAAAGAGCAGTTTCATAGCGGATAGCTGCGGTTTATCCCCAGCGCGCCGGTTTCGCCGTCCTGGACCGCCTGCCGGATCAGCGCCAGGCGCTGACGGCTCTTGTCGTCACGGGCGAACAGCTTGAGCAGGGTGTGGAAGACGTAGCGGTTGAGGCTGTACATCGGCCGCGAGCTGGCCCAGACGTTCTTGTCGAACCAGGCCTGGTTGCGCGCGGCGTAGTAGGCACGGAAGTCCGAGCCGGCCTGCAGGTAGTTCTGGTAGACGTTGCTGGTGCCTTCCTTGATGTTCCAGGAGTGCTCCAGTTCTTCGAGCTCCGCCTCGGTGACCATGAACAGCTTTCCGCCGGCCTGGGTGATGCGGTAGGTGTACTCGGTGTCGTCGGAGTAGAGCACCAGCTCGCGCAGGGGCAGGCCGATGCGCTCATAGAGGCTGCGGTGGGCGAGCATGCCGCCATAGGGGGCGAAGGGCAGCTCGACCAGGGCTTCCGGCTGGCCACCGCGCGGACGGCCCCAGGGCAGGCGGCGCCAGATCTTGTAGGGGATGCGGGCCACGTGAAAGCCGAAGTAGCTCGAACGCGGCTGGGTGATCATCCGCGTCGGGATGCACTGGGCGATGTCGGCCTGCTGGGTCGGCCGGTAGCCGAGCACGGCGACCTTGTCGCGACCGTGGACGGCGCCGAGTTCGTCGAGGCGACGGTGCAGCACGTCGAGGGCATCGCCCAGGGGTGCGTTGTCGTCGTCCATCATCCAGATATGGGTGGTATCGGTGGCCAGGGCCGCTTCCAGGGCCACGGCGTAACCGTTGGCGGAACCGGTGTTCTCGCTCAGGGCGATCACCTTGACCTGACCGGGCCAGCGGGTCTCGAGGCTATCCAGCGACACCGTCGCCGCATTGCTCACCACGACGACCTGGTGAATGGTGCGTTCGGCCAGGGCGCGGGTGACCAGCTGCTCCAGATAGCCGAGGCGATTGCCGTAGGTGACGGTAACGACCGTGGTCTTGCATTGCATGAACAGATTCCTCCAAAGGGCCTTACAGTTCTTGGTCAGGCGCGCAGCCGCTGGTTGACGGTGGCGACTGCCGACAGTTGATCAAGAGCGACGCTGACCCGTTGTTCGCGTTGCAGGATGCGCAGCAGGATGATGGCCCGTTCGTTGCCATCGGCACTCAGGAACACGGCGTCCATTTCCAGCTCCTGGCTGTACTGGACCCGCACGGTCTCACCGGGCTGATGGCTGGGTGCAGGCTCCGCCAGCGCGGCGAGGCGCTGGCGGATGTCGTCGATGATGCCTTCGCTCACGGCCGTCGGCTGGGTGCCGAAACTGACGATCCGATTGACGCCGCGCGTCGAGCGGATGGGGTACCAGTTGTCGTTCACGTCGTTGAGCTGAATGAACAGGTACCCCGGGAACAGCGACTCGCTGCCGCTCGCGCGACTTCTGCCGGTGGCCTTGCGCTCGCGCTGGGGCCGGAAGCAGACGTAACCCTGTCTGCTCAGGTTTTCTTCGGCGCGGACTTCCTGGTTGGGCTTGGTCTGCACCAGATACCAGTGACCGGCGGGATGGGCGAGCGTCATGGGCGAGTTCCTTCTCTAGGGGCAGTCAGGCGCGGCGGAGCGGCGTATCAGGTACGGGGGCCGTATTCGTAGTAGCCGTAGACGCCATCGTCTTCCATGGACGTCGAGGCCTTGCGCTGCACGCCGTTGAGGATGGCGCCCTTGATGGTGATGCCGTTCTGGGCGAAGCGACGACGGGAGTTCTCCACCGCCTTGAGGGTGCTCTGACCGAAACGGGTGACCAGCAGCGTGGTGCCGGCGAGGCGACCCACCAGGGCGGCATCGGTTACCGCCAGGATCGGCGGGGTATCGATGATCACCAGGTCGTAGAGGCTGCCCACTTCGTCCAGCAGACGGGAGAAGTTGGCGTGCATCAGCAGCTCCGAGGGATTCGGCGCGGCCTGGCCACAGCTGATGATGTCCAGTTGGGCGATACCGCTCGGCACGATGGTTTCACGCAGCTTGCTGCGACCGGTCAGCAGCTCGGACAGGCCGGCTTGCGGTTGCAGGCCGAACACGCGGTGCAGATAGCCCTTGCGCATGTCGGCGTCGATCAGCAGCACGCGCTGACCCGATTGGGCGACCACGGTGGCGAGGTTGCTGGAAACGAAGGATTTGCCGACGCCCGGGGTCGGGCTGGAAATCATGATCACCCGGTTCTTGGCTTCCAGCATGGCGAAGTGCAGGCTGGATCTCAGGCTGCGCAGGGATTCCACCGCCAGGTTGGCCGGTTGCACCACGCTCAGCAGGTTGGGTTCGCCGGTACGGGTCTTCTTCTTCAGGCGACGGTTCAGGCGCTCCTGATCCTTGGTGAAGGGCAGGGTGGAATAGACCGGCAGGCCGATCTGCTCGACGGTGTCGGGATTCTCGATGCCCTTCTGGAAGGCCTGGCGGACGAACACCACCACCACGGAGGTGACCAGACCCAGCAGCAGCGACAGGATCAGCGCGATCTTGCGATTGGTGGCCGGCTCGTCGAGGTTGACGTCGGCGTTGTCGACCAGACGCACGTTGCCGATGGTGCCGGCGCGGATGATGTCCTGTTCCTGGGCCTGGTTGAGCAGCAGCTGATAGGTCTGGTTGGTGACCTTCATGTCGCGGTTCAGGCGCAGCAGTTCCTGCTGGGTGCTGGGCAGGGCTTCCACCTTGCGCTGCAGACTGCGTTTTTCCACTTCCAGCTGGGCGAGCTGGTTCAGCAGGGTCTTGTAGCTGGGGTGATCGCGGGTATAGAGGCGATCGTATTCGGCCTGCTTGAGCTTGAGCTGGGAGATGTTGGTGTCGAGGGTGACGATCTTGTCCAGGACGGCCTTGGTTTCCAGGCTGATGTCCACGGAGCGGCTGTTGGTCTGATAGCTGTTCAGGGCCGCTTCGGCGCTTTCCAGGTCCTTGCGCACCGCCGGCAGCTGGCCGCGCAGGAAGTCCAGGCGCTGGGCGGCTTCCGCCGAGCTGCGCTCGACATTCTGCATGACGTACAGGCGGCTGATCTCGGACAGGACGCTCTTGGCCAGGTCGGGATTCTCGTCCGCCAGGGACAGGTAGATGATCCCCGACTCCTTGCCGGCTTCGCTGGTCTTGATGCGATTCTGATAGAGCTGCGCGGTGGTGATGACGCGATTGCGGGTCACCTTGAATTCGGTACCGGGGCGCGCGGTCAGGGTCTTGATCTGCATGCGATAGCCGTTACCGGTGGCCATCTGGCCGACCTGGCCGTCGAGCAGGGGCTGCTTGTCCTTGTCCAGCAGGCGATAGCGACCGTTGCTGCCGGCGACCACCGTCAGGGTCTCGCCGTACATGTCGTCCGGGACGTCGAACTGGAAGACGTCGATCTGCTCGCCGCCCCAGGCGAAGCCGCGCAGTTGCGGCCAGCTGTCCGCCAGCTGACCTGGCTTCTCGGCTTCGTAGTGGCGCCACAGGTAGTGGCCGATCAGCGGGAAGAAGCGCGGCTTGGCCTCGATGTCCAGGCGCAGATTCTCCACGGTCTTGGTCAGCACCGCGCGCGACTTCAGCAGCTCGATCTCGGCCACGGCCGGCGAGGCCGAATTGGGTCGCACCACGGTCTCGGCGACCGCCGTGAGCGCATTCTTCTTGGGTTCGATCTGGATCATCGCCCCGGCGACGTACTGCGGGGTGGACAGCACGGCGTAGGTGATGCCCACGGCCAGAAAGCCCGCGGTGATGCCCGCGATCAGCTTCTTGTGGTCAAGAAGCGTGAGGGCCATCGTCTTGAGATCCAGATGTTGTTCTTCGTGTTGTTCGAACGAAGAGCGCTGCATGACGGTCATTGGGGTCCCTTCCTTTTAGCTGGATACCTGGCAGCCGGAAAACTGCTCTGTGTAAGTTCAGTAGGTGACGCGTTTGGGGGCGAAGCGTCGGCCGATGTTGAGGGTGATGTTGCTGACCGCCCGCAGAAGCGCCTTGACCTTCTGCGTCGGTGGAATCGAAGACAGCGAAAGACTCAGGACCTGGCGCAGGAAGAAGACATGCAGGTCGCGCTCGCCCAGCCGGTAGTAGTAGTTGGCCAGGCAGTACTGGGTGTGGAGATCCATCTGCAGGCGCTTCTGGCTGGCACGCATGGAAAAGATCCCGCCCTCGTGCACGCGGTAGGCGGCGGGGCGGATCTCGTCCATGAACTTGCCCTTGCCGTGGGCTCCGAGCAGCGACCACCAGACGATGTCCATGAGCGCAGCGGTTTCCAGCTCCGGCGGCAGTTCCCGCAGGACATTGCGGAAGCAGGCGGTCAGGGTGGACAGCGGCAACGCCTTCTTCAGGTCGGTTTCGCTGCGGTCGTAGTGATCCTGGCCACCGAAACGCTGCGGATTGACGATCCCCTTGCTGTTGAAGGCATAGGAAGCGTGGAAGGTCAGGGCGTAGTCCCGGTTGTTCTCCAGAAAGTCCACCTGCAGCTGCAGCTTGCGCGGATCGTTCCAGTAGTCGTCGCCTTCGCAGTAGGCGATGTAGTCGCCGCGGGCGTGCTGGAACACCGGCATGCCATAGGGCTTGCCCTGGCTGTACTGGTTTTCCTTTTGCAGGATCAGGCGGATCAGCCGGGGATAGCGGCGCTCGTAGTCCTTGAGAATTTCCCGGGTGCCATCGGTCGAGGCGTCGTCGTTGACGATGATCTCGAAAGGAAAATCGGTCTGCTGGCGCAGGAAGCCGTCGATGGCCTGGCCGATGTACTCGCGATGGTTGAAGGTCAGGCAGACGATGCTGGCGACCGGCCGACTGCAATCCGTCGGCCAGTTCTTCATGATCTCTGCTTCGGTCCGAGCGTCCATGTCAGATACCTGCTTTGTAGAGTTGGGAAAACAGGCGCGAGCGGGTCTGTTTCGGAGAACAGAGCACGTAGCTCAGCGCCATCAGCACCAGGGTCAGGCCACCGCCCAGGGCGAGGGTGGCCAGGATGGCGAACCGCTCCTGCGGTTGAATCTCTTGGTACAGCAGCTTGCTCAGGCCCACGCCGATGGCGGTCACCACCACGGCCACCAGCAGGTCCTGGTTCCAGTAGCGCTGCAGATTCGGCGCGAAGCGGCCGTGGACGATCATCGGCCAGATCACGAAGGGGATCAGGCGCATGAAGAACCAGGCCAGCGCTGCGCCATAGGCGCCGTAGTGCAGGACCACCAGGATCACGATGGGCACCGAGATGGCCGCGGATACCAGGCTGTACCAGACGTGCAGGCGCAACTTGCCGTAGGCGTACTGCAGATAGAACTGGAACTGGCTCAGGGCGAGCAGCGCCGCGCCCAGGGCGTACCAGAACAGGATCGGCTCGCTCCAGTGCGCGGAGACCTTGTCGCCGGTCCAGGCGAAGACCAGCGCCTCGCCATGGAAGGCCACCATGGCCGCCAGCGGCAGCAGGATGGCGAAGGCGAAGCGCGCCGCGTTGCGATAGAGCCGTTCCAGTTCGAGCGGTTTGTCCTGGGACACCAGGACCGTCATGCGCGGCAGCAGGGCCTGTACCAGCGGATTGGTCAGGGTGACGATGCCGGTGGAGATCAGCGCCACCAGGCTGAAGTAGCCGTACTCGGCCAGGGGCAGCGCCTTGGACAGCACCAGCTTGTCGAGCTGGGTCAGGGCGATCCACAGGATCGAGGTAAAGGACATGCTCAGGGCGAAGGGCACGATGGGCTTCACCCGCTGCCAGTCGAAGCCGCTCCACCAGGTGGGGTTGGGCAGCAGGCGATAGGCCTTGAGCGCATAGACCAGCATCTCGAACACGGCGACGAAGGCCTGGAACACAAAGAAGTCCAGCGGCTCCTGGGAAATCCACATCACCAGGATCAGGCCGCCGAAGTAGCGGACGGTGGCGATCAGCACATTGACCAGGTTCAGCCAGCCGTGCAGCTCGACCCCCTGGACGCCGCTCTTGTACAGCGTCGACAGCAGGCGGAAGGCGATCATCAGCCCCATCAGGCCGATGCAATGGGCCACGGTCTCGGTGGGCAGGCCCTGGACGTTGAGCCAGTGACCCGCCATCCAGTCCGCATTCAGCTCGATGGCGACGAACGCCAGGGTCGCCAGGGGAATGAAGATGAATTCCAGCGAGCGCAGCAGCTGACCACGGGTGCGCCCGGCACCGGTCTGGCCACGGCCATGGGCGACATCGCGCACCAGGGACGCGGAGATGCCGACGTCGAGGAGTTGCAGCCAGGTCTGCAGCACGGCGAAGAAGCCGATCAGACCATAGGTTTCGGCACCCAGATGACCGAGATACATCGGCTGGATCAAGATGCCGATCAGCAGCGCATAGGCTTGGCCGGCATAGTTGATCAGGGTGTTGCGCAACACCGACACTTTCGCGGGACTGGTCATGGGAGATAGCGGGCCAGGGTCAAGTTAGAGCAGGAGAGGAGTCGCCGGGAAAATCCCAGCTCGGCAGCAGCTGTGCCGGGGTGATGAGTGCCCGCAGGGATTCCATGCTGGTCTTTTTCTGCTGCGCCAGGAGCAGGGTGTCGATCAGCAGGTCCTGGGTCGCCTGCGGCAGGTCCGGATAGAGCGGCACGCAGAGGATGCGGTGACTCAGCTTGCGCGAGACCGGCTTGATCGCCTGGGGCTGCAGGTAATCCAGGGTTTCCAGCGACGGATAGAAGTAGCGGCGCGGGTTGATGCCGACGGCGTTCAGGGCCTTCTTGGTGTCGAGCAGACTCGGCTCGTCACGCAGGGCCACCGGGAAGTAGCTGTAGTTCAGCTGGGTGCCGTAGGTGGGACGCTGCAGGTCGAATGCGCCCTGCAGGCGTCTCTCATAGTGCTGACCGATGACGGCGCGGCGGGCCAGGATGTCTTCCAGTTCGTCGAGGATGCACAGCCCCATGGCCGCGGAAACCTCGTTGAGCTTGGCGTTGATGCCCACGCCTTCGATGCGTTCGGCATCGACGATGCCGAAGTTGATCATGCGGCGGACGCGCTCGGCGAGTTCGTCGTCCTCGGTGATGATCGCGCCGCCTTCGATGGTGTGGAACAGCTTGGTGGCGTGGAAGCTGACGGTGGTGATGTCGCCCCACTGCAGTACCGAGCGGCCTTCGAACAGGGTGCCGAAGGCATGGGCGCCGTCGTAGACGACCTTCAGGCCGTGGCGGTTGGCGACCTGCTGCAGGCCGCGGACATCGCAGGGATTGCCGAACACGTGGGTGGCGACGATGGCCGAGGTGTCGTGCTCGATGGCGGCTTCGACGTTGGCCGGATCCAGGTTCCAGGTTTCCGGATGGATGTCGGCGAACACCGGCCGGATCCCTTCCCAGTGCAGGGTGCTGGTGGTGGCGACGAAGCTGAACGGCGTGGTGATGGCGCTGCCGGTCAGGCCCAGGGCGCGATAGGCGACCTGCAGGGCCAGGGTACCGTTGTTGACCAGGATGATGTTTCTGACGCCCAGGTAGTCGCGCAGGCGCTCTTCGAGCTGAGCGTGCAGAGGGCCCTGGTTGGTGATCCAGTTGTTGGCGTAGATCTTGTCGATATACGCCTTGAAGCGTTCCTTATCGCCAAGGTAGGGCTTGGTCACATTGATCATGATCCGGTACCTGCTTATCGAGTCCTTGATACGTGTCGGTTCGGTCAAGCGTGTTCGGCGACCGGACTGGCCGGTTGCCGGAAGGCGGCGCCGGGCTTGTCCAGACGTTCCAGAACCGACTCCAGGGCCTCGCGACTGGCATCGTTGTGGAACTGCCAGACCCCGTAGATGCGTCCGGAAAAGGACGCCTCGCTCCCCAGGCGAGGATCCACTGCCAGTCCCGAGCCCAGGCCGAACAGGTGCAGGCCCTTGAGGCGCTGGCCGTGCTGGTCCAGTGGGCTGCCGGCGGCATCGGAGTCCAGACCGCCGCGCAGGGTGCGCAGGGTCAGCGGACGGCCGTCCTGGCAGCGCAGCTCGGGCACGATGGGCTGGTAACCCATGCCCTGCACCAGCAGGGCGGCGCTGTCGAACAGCGTCTGGGCGCTGGCCAGTTGTTCGGCGCTGCCATCCAGTTGCAGCGTCTTGACCTTGACCGGGGTACCGCCGATGCCCTGACCGACAAGGACCTGGCGGCCGATCTCGTGGGCGCGGTAGCGCAGTCCGCCGGAGCGGTTGACCCGCTTGGAGATGGGGCAGATGTCCTGCAGCGGGTCGAAGGCGTAGCCGGCGGCCAGGGCTTCGGCGGCGGTCTCGTAGAACAGCCGGATCGGTGAGCGATGGACCAGGGTCAGTTCGCGCAGACCATCGTGGTGCAGGGCGCTGGCCAGGTTGTCGAGGGCGGAGAAGGCGCTGTGAGAGCCACCGACCACGCAGATCGGACCGCCATCCTTGAGGCGGGCCCGATAGCGCTGGCGCAGGGCTTCGGGTTGCAGGCGCAGCAGATTGTCGGAGCTGTCGATCGAGGCGCTCTGGGGCAGCTGCAGGCCCATGGCCTGGATGCTTTCTTCGAAGCTGTGGCGGGTCTGCTTGCCGCCCAGGTTCAGCACCAGGCTGGAGGTACGGACGCGGCGGATGGCGCCGGCCTGTTCCAGCCAGACGACATAGCTCGAGCCTTCGCAGGTCACTTCGATGATGCGGGTCTGGCGCCAGGTGGGGATGCCGTACTGGCGTTCGAGCCAGGGCAGGACCAGGCCGGCGGCCTGCTGGAAGAGCTGGCCGACGATGGGCAGCGCCGGTGCTTCCTGGGCATTCAGCTTGAGGTGGCGAAAGGTCGGGGACGCTTGCAGCGGGGCCAGGATGGGCGCCAGCAGCGGATCGCGCAGGCAGTCCAGAAAGACGTCGCTCACCGAGTTGGCGATGATCTGATAGTCACCCAGCTTGCCGGCGCCGAGTTCGGTCCCGGCGTCGACGATGATGGTGCCGGCCTGGGCGAGTTGCTCCAGGGCACCGCGCTTGATGGCATTGAACAGGAATCCCAGGCCTGCCGGACCGGCGCCGCCAATTAGACATCCTAATGTCGATTCCGATAGATCATTCCTTGCCATCGGGGCTTCCTCTCTGTGCGCCTTCGAGGCGCAATTAACGTGATTGAAACTGGCTTTCACAGTGCCCGGCAGTCAGCAAAAAATGCAGCGGATCGTTTTAATCTTTATTGACTTAATGACCGTCTGATGAATGTCGGTCAGTGCCTGTTTTAACTCTTGCCAATAATTAATCCGCAGGTGTCGGCAGCAGAAGTAAGCGAACTTGCTCGAGCCTGTCTGCCAAGCACTTTCCACACTCATCCGGGCCAGGCTGCTGGTGACGGAGGCAGGCCGAAGTTGGTCTGGCTGAGCCACTTTTCGGCCTGGTACGGGCACGGTTGAAGTTGCCTGGGGGAAAAGAATTAAGTCCCGCTCGGGTGACATCCCTGTAGTCCTGCAGGTGCTTGCTGGCACGGTGATCGTCCCCTTCTGTCCAGCACCGGGCATGGCTACCGCACAGGTTTGCCGTGACGTGGGTGGTAACCGGTCCAATCGGGACATGGCTACCGCACGGGTTTGCACCTGGACGGGATGAACAGAGGGTTATTTACCGATATCAAGACCTGACAATGTTTGAGCAGGAACTTGAGAAGCCATCGGCGAGACGCAGAGGAGGGGGGAGGTAATGCTGTCTTCCCTGACCTGAACGGCGGCTGGTTCAGCGCGCAATCCCAGCGCTACTTCGAACTTGTCGCAATGATTGTCAAAAGGGTTAGCACTGTCAACGCGAGGTCCGGAGGGGAAATCCGGCCAGCGAGACGGCTATCGGCGCTGTTGTTATCGAGGAATCGCCAGCCAAATGAGGTGTGCTTGGCAAAAAATCGTCCAGCCGCGCGGCTTTTGGTGAAGGGGGTCGCAAAGCTTCTGCTGTCGAGGTCGATAAGTGTGACGAATATTTTGGCGATTGGTTAACAGAACCCGGGGCCCTAGTAGACGACCGGCGAGCACGAGAAATCAGCCTTTCGGCATTGGGTATTACTGACTTCACGGCCTGCCTGACCAGCCTTCCAGCAGGGCGGGAAGCTCGCTCAGGCTGCGGATCTCCGCATCCGGCTTGCCAGGACCCTGCCAGGGGGTCTGCAAGGGGTTGAACCAGACGGCGCGGATACCGGCGCGCTGGGCGCCGGCGACATCGTCCACGGGGTTGTCGCCCACATGCACGGTGGCGTCGGCAGCGATGCCGGTGAGACGCAGGGCCTCGCGGAAAGGCATGGGGTCGGGTTTGCCGACGCCCAGCTGCTCGGCATTCAGGGCAAAGCGGAAGTAGTCGGCCAGGCCGATGGTCTGCACATCCGCATTACCGTTGGTCAGCACCCCCAGGGTATAGCGATCGGCGAGGCGCTCCAGGGTGGGGTGGACGTCGTCGAACAGGGTGACCTGCTGGCGAGCGGCCAGGTAGACCGCGAAGCCTGCTTCGGCCAGCTGGGCAGCCTCGGGCTCGACATAGCCGGCATCGAGCAGCGCCTGATGGATGACCCGGCGGCGCATCTCGCTGACCCGGTGCTTGAGACCGGCGTCCTGCTGCAGCAGGTGATCGCGGATCGCCCAGAGGTGCTCGACCGGAACGCTGCCCAGCCGCGGCGCGGAGGCGGCGAACCAGTCACGCAGCAGGGCTTCGGCGGAATGGATGACCGGCGCGATTTCCCAGAGGGTGTCGTCGAGGTCGAAGGTCACGAGGCGAATCGTCATCGGCTGGCCTTGCGCTTGGCGCGGGGGTGCGCCTTGTCATAGACCTCGGCGAGCTGGCCGAAGTCCAGGTGGGTGTAGATCTGGGTGGTGGCGATGTCGGCGTGGCCGAGCAACTCCTGGACCGCGCGCAGATCGCCGGAGGCGCTGAGCATGTGGCTGGCGAAGCTGTGCCTGAGCATGTGCGGATGCAGGTGCTGGCCCAGTTCGCGCACGCCGGCCTCGCGCACCCGCAGCTGTACCGCGCGGGGCGTCAGGCGCAGACCGCGCTGGCCGATGAACAGGGCGTCGTCGCGCGGTGCGGCCTGGAGCCGGACCCTGAGCCAGGCCTCCAGGGCGTCCCGGGCCTTGCTGCCGATGGGCAGCACCCGCTCCTTGTTGCCCTTGCCGCGCACCTGGACCAGGCCCTGGGCCAGATCCACGTCCGCGAGGTCCAGCCCGACCAGCTCGGAGAGGCGCAGTCCGGAGCTGTAGAAGAGCTCCAGCAGCGCCTGATCACGCAGGCCGAGAAAGTCGTCCTCCACGGCGCCATCGAGCAGCTGCATGGAGCGGTCGACGTCGAGCACCTTGGGCAGGGCCTTCTGTGCCTTGGGGGGCGTGAGTCCATGGGCCGGATCCTGGCTGCAGTGGCCTTCGCGGATCAGGTAGAGATAGAAGCCGCGGCAGGCCGACAGCAGCCGCGCCAGGCTGCGACTGGAGGCGCCGGCCCGGTGCAGCTGGGCGATCAGGGCGCGCAGACGGCGACCGTCCAGGCCGCCCCAGTCGCTCAGGCCTTCGGTTTCGACGAAGGTCAGCAGCTTGCGCAGGTCGCGCCGGTAGCCGTCGAGCGTGTGGGGCGAAACCTGGCGCTCCAGCCGCAGGTGGTCGAGATAGGCATCGAGCTGGACCTGCATGCTCCGCTCCCGGGCTCAGCGCACCGTACGCAAGGGGACGGGAAAGCGCGGCAGTACCCGCGCCAGGACTTCCGCGACGTGGCTCAGGAACAGCGTGCCCAGGCTGCTGCGATAGTGCTGGGGATCGGGGCTGCCGATCGCCAGAACGCCATGCAGACCCTGATGGGAGAGGGCGGCGACGGCCGCGGACCCGACCTCTTCCTTGGCCGAGTCGCCGAACAGGAAGGCCAGTTCGTGGGCGCGCAGGACACCGCTGGTGGTCTTCTCGCCGCCCAGCAGGCCGCCGATCACCTTTTGTGCTTCGGCAGGCGTGACGCTGCGGCCGACCGGCAGGGGATGCTCGTGGAACAGGATGAGGCCGACGTAGGGCACCTTGAATTCATGGCGCAGGCTGTCCTCGACGGTGCCTATCACCTCTTCGAGGCTGTTGGCGTCGAGCAGGCCGATGATCAGCCGCCGGGTCTTGTCGAACAGCCGGTCGTTGTCCCGCGCCACGTCCATCAGATGGGCCAGGCGATGGCGCATCTCGCCATTGCGATCGCGCAGCAGACCCAGTTGCCGCTCGACCAGGGAGATGGCGGTGCCCCGCTGGTGGGGGACGCGCATCTCCGCCAGCAGCTCTTCGCGATCGGCGAAGAAGTGCGGATGATCCAGCAGCCAGTCGGCGACCTGGTCCGCGGTCAGTTCCGGGGTGTCGCTCATACTCTTACCTGGCCTTCATAGACACGGGTGGCCGGACCGGTCATGAGCACCGGTTGACCGACGCCGTCCCACTCGATGTTGAGCAGGCCGCCCGGCAATTCGATGCTGACCGGCGATTTCAGCCAGCCCTGGCGGATCCCGGCCACGGCGGCGGCGCAGGCGCCGGTGCCGCAGGCGCGGGTCTCGCCGACGCCACGTTCCCAGACTCGCAGGCGGGCGCGCTGGGCGTCGATGATCTGCAGGAAGCCGATGTTGGCCTTTTGCGGAAAGCGCGGATGGCACTCCAGCTTGGGACCGAGGATGAGCACCGGGGCCTGGTCGACGTCGGCGACCCGCAGCACGCCATGGGGATTGCCCATGGAGACCACCGCCAGCTCGACCGTCTCGCCCTCGACCTGGACGGCATGACTCAGGGTCTCGGCCTCGGCGATGAAGGGGATCTCGGCCGCCTGCAGGCGTGGGGCGCCCATGTCGACGCGGACCTGGCCGTCGCCCTTGAGGTGCAACTCGATGATGCCGCCCTTGGTTTCGACGCGGATCTGCTTCTTGACCGTCAGGCGCTTGTCGAAGACGAAGCGGGCGAAGCAGCGGGCACCGTTGCCACACTGTTCGACCTCGGAGCCATCGGCGTTGAAGATGCGATAGCGAAAGTCCACGTCCGGGGTGCTGGGGGTCTCGACGATCAGCAGCTGGTCGAAGCCGACACCGGTCTTGCGGTCACCCCACAGGCGAACGTGCTTGGGCTGGATGTGCGCGTGCTGGCTGATCAGGTCGAGGACCATGAAATCGTTGCCCAGACCGTGCATCTTGGTGAAGCGCAGTTGCATGGAACTCCCCTCAGGCCGGCAGCCGGCTCTCGCCTGCGAAGAGTTCTTCCAGCGTCTCGCGCCGACGGACCAGGTGCGCCTGGTTGCCATCCACCATCACCTCGGCCGCACGGCCACGGGTGTTGTAGTTGGAACTCATGGTGAAGCCATAGGCCCCGGCGGAGCGGATGGCCAGCAGATCGCCTTCGGCCAGGACCAGCTCGCGGTCCTTGGCGAGGAAGTCGCCGGTCTCGCAGATGGGACCGACCAGGTCGTAGCGGCGGGCGTCGCCCTGGCGCTCGGTCACCGGCTCCACCGCCATCCAGGCCTGGTACAGCGCCGGACGGATCAGGTCGTTCATCGCCGCGTCGACGATGGCGAAATCCTTGTGGGCGGTGTGCTTGAGGTATTCCACGCGGGTCAGCAGGATGCCGGCGTTGGCGACGATGAAGCGGCCGGGTTCGAACACCAGGGTCAGGTGGCGCCCGGCGATGCGTTCGCGGATGGCCTGGATGTAGTCGCCGGCCAGCGGCGGCTGTTCGTCGCGATAGCGCACGCCCAGGCCGCCGCCGAGATCGAGATGGCGCAGGACGATACCGCGCTCGGCGAGGCGATCGATCAGCGCCAGCAGGCGGTCGAGGGCATCGAGGAAGGGCGGCAGGGTGGTGAGCTGGGAGCCGATGTGGCAGTCCACGCCGAGAATCTGCAGATTCGGCAGCTCGGCGGCGCGGGCATAGACCGCCTCGGCGTCGGCGATGTCGATGCCGAACTTGTTTTCCTTGAGACCGGTGGAGATGTAGGGGTGGGTACCGGCGTCGACATCGGGATTGACCCGCAACGAGATCGGCGCGACCACACCCAGCTCCGCAGCCACCTGTTGCAGCCGTTCCAGCTCGTCGGTGGATTCGACGTTGAAGCAGTGCACGCCCACTTCCAGGGCGCGGCGCATGTCGTCTCGGGTCTTGCCTACCCCGGAGAACACCACCCGGTGCGGATCGCCACCGGCGGCCAGGACGCGCTCCAGCTCGCCGCGGGAGACGATGTCGAAGCCGGCGCCGAGGCGGGCCAGGACGTTGAGCACGCCGAGGTTGGAGTTGGCCTTGACGGCAAAGCAGACCAGGTGCGGCAGACCGGCCAGCGCATCGGTATAGGCGCGGTACTGGCCCTCGATGTGCGCTCGCGAGTAGACGTAGGCGGGGGTGCCGAACTGCTGCGCCACGGCGCTCAGGGCTACCCCTTCCGCATGCAGTTCACCTGCACGGACAGCGAAGACTTCCATGGTGGCTCCTTAGAACACGTCGTGGCGGTGTTCTTTGGCGGCTTTCTGGTCGTCGGGCAGGTACAGCGGGCCTTTCTGACCGCAGCCGGCCAGCAGGCAGGCGCAGGCGATGAAGAGGAGAGACAGGCGCTTCATGACGCTAAACCTTTATTCAGGCGAATATTGCCCGGAGTATAACGGGGTTGAGCGACTCTTTGACACGCCCGGATGGCTGAAGCGCAGCTGCCGGCAGCAGCCGCGACTGGACGCCATCTGGGCGGCCCGCTACCGTGCGGCGATTCTTTCCCTTCTTTCGAGGATCGTCATGAGCCGGCTCAGCGAAGCGCAATTCCATCACCTCGTCGACCAGACCCAGCGCCAGGTCGAAGACGCCTATGACGACAGCGGGCTGGACCTCGATCTGGAAAATGCCGGTGGCGTGCTGACGATCAAGTTCGACAATGGCAGCCAGGTCATCCTCAGCCGTCAGCCCCCGCTGGTGCAGCTCTGGGTGGCGGCGCGCTCGGGTGGCTATCACTTCGACTGGGATGGCCAGAACTGGATCTGCGACACCTCGTCCGAGACCCTTGGTGCGCTGCTGGTACGGGTCACCCTGGAGCAGACCGGCGAGAGCGTGGCCCTGCCTGGGCTATGACGACCTGCGGTCGGTGCGGCTTGACCGCTGCCGCGACCTCTGTGCTAGCGTGACCTAAGAGCTTGTTCAAAAGCTGCTGCGCGTCGGCCAAACGGCGTTGAAAATGTCCTGGGTCGCCAGCCCGGTCGGAATGCTCATTTACCAGTCGTAACTTGAGCGCGAGCCCGGTCCGCTTCCTCAGCTATTTTCGCGGGGCCGCCTAGGCCTTGTTTGACTCTAACTCGCGAGCTTTTGAACAGGCTCTAACGGCGCCTTTCGAGCGCCGTTTTCTTTTGCCGCCCGTGTCGCGGCTTCCCACTGGGTGTCTGTTGCCCGTCATCTCGTTGGTCCGCCGCTGCTCGCGGCAGGGGCCGCGTCGTCTTGTCCTCCAGGAGTCCGCCATGCGCCATGCATCGCCCATCACCGTTTCCGCCGTCGATCTGCCCCGTCTCGAAAGGCTGCTCGACGCCCTGCCCGAATTCGGGCCCGTGGCCGAGGCCCTGGACGAGGAACTGGCCCAGGCGCGAGTAGTGGCGCCCGAGGAGATCGGTGCGGTAGTCACCATGAATTCGCGGGTGCGTTGCCGCGAGACCGATACCGGCAAGGAATACCAGGTGGTACTGGTCTATCCGGAGGACGCCGGTGGCGAGGGGCGGGTCTCGGTGCTGGCGCCGGCCGGCAGCGCGCTGCTCGGGGCGACGCCCGGCGAGCACCTCAGCTGGCCGGTGCCCGGCGGCAAGGAGCAGCAGGTTGAGCTGCTGGCGCTGGAGCCGGCCGAGGCCTAGTCGTCCGCCGGTTCCGGCAACTCGGGCAGGGCCCGTAGCAGGCGCTCGTAGTGGGCGCCGTCGAAGGGGCGGTCGGCGTCGAGCATGGCTGCGATCTCAAAGGACAGCGCCTGGGCCATCAGCAGCACCGCTTCCTCGCGGTCATAGCCGACCAGGGTCAGCTTGTTGAGTACGGCCTGGACATAGTCCGGCTCGCCGGCGGCGAGCTGGTTCTCCACCGCTTCGATCAGATGGGAGGAGACAAAGGATTCTTCGTCATCGGCGTGGTCAATCATGTCTGGATACCTTTTGTTACAGTGCGACCCCTGATTCTGGCCTGGAGTCTTCTCGATGATCACCTGCTATCGCCTGTCCGCCGACGAGCTGGTCGCGCAGCCCTTGTCGCCGGGAGACCCGCTGCCCGCGGATCTGCTCTGGGTCGATCTGCTCGATCCCAGTGAGGCGGAAGAGCGCTATCTGGAGCAGGCACTGGCGATGGATATCCCCACCCGGGAAGAAATCGCCGAGATCGAGGAATCCTCGCGACTCTATCAGACCGACCAGGCCCTGCACCTGACCACCACCGTGGTCAGCGGCTTCAGCGAGCATCAGCCGCAGGCCTCGGTGGTCAATTTCGTGCTGACGCCCGAGTGGCTGGTGACGGTGCGCTACGCCGAACTGGCCGCCTTCAAGACCTTTCTCGGCAAGGCCCAGCAGCAGGCGAGCCAGCACTGTCGCAGCGATGTCATCTTCGCCTCGCTGCTGGACAGCCTGGTGGATCGCGTGGCCGACATCCTCGAATCGGTACAGGCGCATCTCAATCGCCTGGCCAAGGCGGTGTTTCGCGAACCCCTGGATCCGCAACAGGCCAAGCAGCCGAAGACCGACCTGCAATCCATCGTCAAGCAGCTCGGTCGCAGCAACCAGCTGCTGGCCCAGCTCAGCGAGAGTTTGCTGGGCATCAACCGCATCGTCTCCTACCTGCGGCGGGCGGGTGCCACCTGGATCTCCGGGACGGCCAAGACCTGGTTCAAGACGCTGGAACGCGACGTCCGCTCGCTGAGCGATTACCAGGCCAAGATGAACGGCGAGATCGGCTTTCTGCTCGACGCCACCCTGGGCCTGATCAGCGTGGAGCAGAATAACATCGTCAAGGTGTTCACCATCGCCTCGGTGCTGTTCCTGCCACCGACCCTGGTGGGCACCATCTACGGCATGAACTTCAAGGTCATGCCGGAGCTGGACTGGCATTTCGGCTATCCGCTGGCGCTGGGCGCCATGGTGGTCTCGGCGCTGATTCCCTATGCCTGGTTCAAGTTTCGCCGCTGGCTGTAGCCGGCGGCATCCATCGCACCGCGAGGAGGCAAGTCTATGCGTATCGGATTCATCGGTCTGGGTGGCATGGGCCAGGGCATGGCCGCCAATCTGCTCAAGGCGGGCCATGAGGTGGTGGTCTGGAATCGCTCCCCGGAGCCGGTCCAGGCCCTGGTCGGGCAGGGTGCCCGCGCGGCAGCGACGCCGGCGGAGGCCTTCGATGTGGCGGTGGTCTTCAGCATCCTGGCCAATGACGCCGCTACCCGTGAGGTAGTCCTCGACAGCGGCGCCCTGCAGCAGGCGCGGGCGGGACTGATCCACGTCAGCATGGCCACCCTGTCGGTGGCGCTGGTCGACGAACTGGTCGCGCGCCATGCCGAGGCGGGCGTGGGTTATGTGGCGGCGCCGGTGTTCGGGCGCACCGACGTGGCCGCCAGTGGCCAGCTCAACATCGTGGTGGCGGGCGATCCCGAAGCGATCCAGCGCGTCCAGCCGCTGCTCGATGTGCTGGGACGCAAGACCTGGCCGGTGGGCGCGGAGCCGCGGCAGGCCAACGTGGTCAAGATCGCCGGCAACTTCATGATCGCCAGCGCCATCGAGACCATGGGCGAGAGTACCGCCCTGGCGCGCAGCTATGGCGTGGCGCCCGCAACGCTGCTGGAGATTCTCACCAGCACCCTGTTTGCCGCGCCGGTGTATCAGAACTACGGGCGCCTGCTGACCGAGCGAAAGTTCTCGCCGGCGGCCTTCAAGCTCAGCCTGGGACTCAAGGACGTCGGCCTGGCCCTGGCGGCCGGTCAGGAAAAGGCGGTACCGCTACCCTTCGCCAGCGTCCTGCGAGACAACCTGCTGGAGGCCGTCGCCCAGGGCGAGGGCGATCTGGACTGGATCGCGCTGGGGCAGAGATCGCACAAAAAGGCCGGCCTCGACTGAGAGCCTGCTCAAGGTCTGCTGCGCGTCGGCCAAACTCCGTTGAAAAGGCCCTGGGTCGCCAGCCCTACCTAGGCGGCCCCGTCGCAATGCTCGTTTACCACTCGTAAACTCGCGCGAGCCCGGTCCGCTTCCTCAGGCCTTTTCGCGGGGCCGCCCAGGCCTTTGAATAGGCTCTCGCGGCTACTTGCAGGCGGTGCCCAGCGCCGCCAGCGACAGCGGGTAGAACTGCAGGTTGTAGCCCGAGGTCTTGGCCTGGCTGCAGCGCTTGGTGCTGTAGAGGCCGTAGTCGATGATCATCACCGGCTTCTTCTGGGTGCGGAAGTAGCTGTAGGCGTTGCACTCGGCGTAGTCGTAGCAGCTCTCGTTGAGGGCGAAGTCGAACTTGCCGTAGAGGCTCGGCACCAGGTCCACGGCGTTCTTCAGGCCCACCAGCAGACTGCGCCTGTGCGCCTCGTCGGCCAGCCAGTTGAGGAAGTCCAGTTGCTGGGCCCTGGTCAGCTTGAGGCCGTTGGGGTTGCTGAAGCCGTCGACGTTGTCCGGGTCCACCCCCTGGCAGCCCTTCTGCACCGCCAGGTCCAGCCGCTTGGCCAGCAAGGCGCGGACGTCGGCACGGCGGATGTCCAGCCAGCGTTCGCCCGGCCAGGCGTCCAGCGCCTTGCCCAGAGCGGCCTTGGGATAGAGCGCGGCGTCGGACCGCCAGTCTTCCCAGGTGCCGGCGCTGAAATAGCAGATCACCGTCTTCCCGTTGCCCTTCAGGTTGGCGATCACCGCCTTGCTGGTGTCGTAGAGATCGATGTCGTAGAGGGTGCGATCGGGCTTTTGCAGCACGCCGTTCAACTGGACATGCCAGGTGAGCGTCTGTGGCAGCGGCGGCGGCAGGGCGGCCTGGCTGGACGCCGCGGCGAACATTCCGCAAAGCAGGATGGAACAGGCTGAAAGGCGCATGAGACTTGACTCGAACGGCTGGTCAAGTCTCCAGTATCGGCTGCCGGGTCGCAGTCCTGAGCGCCAGTCGTCGAACCTATCAACGGCTGGTCGGCCGTCGCCTGACCGGCTTTCCGGCCCCCTTGCGCAGAGAGCCCTGGCCTAGAGCCCTTGTCTTCGGATCAGGCGCCTGCTCGGCGGTGGAATGAGCCCTTGCGCCCGGTCGCCCTGCCGATGAGCGGCAGGGGCGAGGTCTTCGGCCGGCGGCTTGCTCGCCCGCGGAGGTGTGAGCGAGAAGCGCAGTGGCCGGATCAGCGCTGGGCCAGCAGCGCGCGACCGCGTTGCACGGCGGCGCGGACCTGGGCCGGGGCGGTGCCGCCGATGTGGTCGCGGGCATTGACCGAGCCTTCCAGGGTCAGGACGGCGAAGACGTCCTGCTCGATCTGGTCGCTGAAGCGCCGCAGTTCGTCCAGGCTCATCTCGGCCAGGTCCTTGCCGCTGTCCACGCCGTACTTGACCGCGTGGCCGACGATCTCGTGGCAGTCGCGGAAGGGCAGGCCCTTGCGCACCAGGTAGTCGGCGAGGTCGGTGGCGGTGGAGAAGCCGCGGCGGGCAGCCTCGCGCATGATCTCGCGCTTGGGCTTGATGGCCGGGACCATGTCGGCGAAGGCCCGCAGGGAATCGCGCAGGGTATCGGCGGCGTCGAACAGCGGTTCCTTGTCTTCCTGGTTGTCCTTGTTGTAGGCCAGCGGCTGGCCCTTCATCAGGGTCAGCAGGCCGGTGAGGGCGCCGAACACCCGGCCGGTCTTGCCGCGCACCAGTTCGGGGACATCGGGATTCTTCTTTTGCGGCATGATCGAGGAGCCGGTGCAGAAGCGGTCGGGCAGGTCGATGAACTGGAACTGGGCGCTGGTCCAGAGCACCAGTTCTTCGGAGCAGCGCGACAGGTGCATCATCGCCAGGGAGGCCGCGGCGCAGAATTCGATGGCGAAGTCGCGATCCGAGACGCCGTCCAGGGAATTGCCGCCGATGGCCTCGAAGCCCAGCAGTTCGCAGGTGACCTGGCGCTGGATGGGGTAGGTGGTGCCGGCCAGCGCGGCGCTGCCCAGGGGCATGCGGTTGACGCGCTTGCGGCAGTCGACCAGGCGCTCGTGGTCGCGGGAGAGCATCTCGAACCAGGCCAGCAGGTGGTGGCCGAAGGTCACCGGTTGCGCGGTCTGCAGATGGGTGAAGCCGGGCATGATGGTGTCGGCTTCGGCCTCGGCCAGTTGCAGCAGGCCTGCCTGCAGGCGGTTGAGCTCGACGAGGATGGCGTCGATCTCGTCGCGCAGCCACAGGCGGATGTCGGTGGCCACCTGGTCGTTGCGGCTGCGTCCGGTGTGCAGCTTCTTGCCGACCACGCCCAGGCGCTCGGTCAGGCGCGCCTCGATGTTCATGTGCACGTCTTCCAGGTCGACGCGCCACTCGAAGGTGCCGGCTTCGATCTCGCCGCGGATCTCGTCCAGCCCGGCGACGATGGCGTCGCGCTCGGCTTCGCTGAGCACGCCGGCCTGGGTCAGCATGCGGGCATGGGCCTGGCTGCCGAGGATGTCGTGGCGGTAGAGGCGCTTGTCGAAGTCCACCGAGGCGGTGAAGCGGGCGACGAAGGCGTCGACGGGTTCGCTGAAGCGTCCGCCCCAGGACTGGTTGGTTTTTTCGCTGCTCATGGATCGGCCTGCTGCTGGGCTTGTCGGTAAGGGTGAGAAGGGGCCGATGATAGCAGTCCTGGGCGGGCGCCGGCCCGATTCAACGGAGCCGACTTGCCGACGAGTGGTATCTGACCCACACTGCCTCCATGATACTCGAACGCCGCAAAACTCCCCGACCGGTCAAGGTCGACGACTTCTTCGTCCCGGCGCTCTGCGAACCGGAAGCCCTGCTCGTGCTGGTGGTGCTGGCCGAGCTGCTGGTGCTCGTCCTGGTGCTGGCAGAACCCTTCACCCTGCAGTTCAACTGGATCCGCCTGGCGCTGGTGTCGCTGTTCGTGCAGTGGATCGTGCTGCTGTCGGCGGCGCTGCTCTGTCGCCTGCGGCCCTGGTTGGCACGCCATCGACCGGTGGTGGCGGGCGGCTTCTGCTGCGCCATCGTGGTGGCGCTGACGCTGCTCTGCACCCTGGTGGCCGACTGGTTGCAACTGGCCGGACCGCTGCAGCGGGTCGGCGAGGTGCGGCTGTACATGAGACACGCGCTGATCGCCCTGATCATGTCCATGCTGCTGCTGCGCTACTTCTGGCTGCAGAGCCAGTGGCGCCGCCAGCAGCAGGCCGAATTGCAGGCGCGCATCGAGTCGCTGCAGGCGCGCATCCGCCCGCATTTCCTGTTCAACAGCCTGAACAGCATCGCCAGCCTGGTCGCCCTGGACGCCGACAAGGCCGAACGCGCGGTGCTGGACCTGTCGGCACTGTTTCGCGCCAGCCTGGCCCAGCCAGGCAGTCGGGTACGCTGGTCCGAGGAACTGGAACTGTCGCGGCGCTATCTGGAAATCGAGCGCCTGCGCCTGGGCGATCGCCTGCAGCTGCAGTGGGACGTGGACGGGGTGCCGGCGGACCTGCCGATTCCCCAGCTGACGCTGCAGCCGCTGCTGGAAAACGCCCTGATCTATGGTGTCGCGCCGCGCATCGAAGGTGGCCTGGTGACCATCTTCGCGACCTACCGGGACGGGGTCTTCGAACTGGTCATCAGCAATCCCTATGACCCGGAGGTGGAGCAGCAGCCACGCCCACCGAAGGGCACCCGTCAAGCTTTAAGCAATATCGAGGCGCGATTGACGGCACTTTTCGGACCAGCTGCGAGTCTCAAAATCGAACGCCGCGACCAGCGGCATACAACGTCTCTTCGCTATCCATGCGAGCGACTCATGCGGGAAGCCTGAGCTTATGAATGTCCTGATCGTCGATGACGAACCCTTGGCGCGCGAGCGTCTGGCCCGTCTGGTGGGGCAACTGGACGGTTATACCGCCCTGGAGCCAACAGCCACCAACGGTGAGGAAGCCCTCGCTTTGGTCGAAAACCTCAAGCCCGATATCGTCCTGCTCGACATCCGCATGCCGGGTCTGGACGGCCTGCAGGTGGCCGCACGACTCTGCGAGCGCGAATCGCCGCCTGCGGTGATCTTCGTGACCGCCCACGACGAATATGCGCTCGACGCCTTCCAGGTCAGCGCCGTGGGCTATCTGGTCAAGCCGGTGCGGCAGGAAGACCTGGCCGCTGCGCTGAGCAAGGCCCAGCGTCCCAACCGGATGCAGCTGGCTGCCCTGACCAAGCCGCCGGCCAGCGGTGGCCCGGGTCCGCGTAGCCACATCAGCGCTCGCACCCGCAAGGGCATCGAGCTGATCCCGCTGGACGACGTGGTCTACTTCATCGCCGATCACAAGTACGTGACCCTCAGGCATTCCGGCGGCGAGGTGCTGCTGGACGAGCCGCTCAAGGCGCTGGAAGACGAATTCGGCGAGCGCTTCGTGCGCATCCACCGCAATGCGCTGGTTTCCCGCGAGCGCATCGAGCGGTTGCAGCGGACGCCCCTGGGTCACTTCCAGCTGTTCCTCAAGGGCATGAACGGCGACGCCCTCACCGTCAGCCGCCGCCATGTGGCCGGTGTGCGCCGCCTGATGCACAGCATCTGACACGTTCATGGGCCGACGACCGGCGCGCAGCGCGAAAGCGGCGCCGGTCGATTTGCTATCATGGCCGGCAATCTGACGTCCTGACGTGCCGGTAATGCCCATGCCCCGCGAAATTCGTATCGCCACGCGCCAGAGTGCCCTGGCGCTCTGGCAAGCCAACTTTGTCAAAGACCGCCTCGAAGTGGCGCATCCGGGTCTGCGGGTAAGCCTGCTGCCGATGATCAGTCGCGGAGACAAGCTGCTCGACGCGCCGCTGGCCAAGATCGGTGGCAAGGGCCTGTTCGTCAAGGAACTGGAAAACGCCCTGCTCGAAGGCAGCGCCGACATCGCCGTGCACTCCATGAAGGATGTACCCATGGAGTTTCCCGCCGGCCTCGGCCTGTACGCCATCTGCGAGCGGGAAGACCCGCGCGACGCCTTCGTCTCCAATCGCTACGGCGGTCTTGCCGAATTGCCCCGGGGCAGCGTGGTGGGGACGTCCAGCCTGAGACGCCAGGCCCAGTTGCTGGCCCTGCGCCCGGATCTCGAGATCCGCTTCCTGCGCGGCAACGTCAATACCCGGCTGGCCAAGCTCGATGCCGACCACTACGACGCCATCATCCTGGCCGCCGCCGGGCTGATCCGCCTGGGCTTCGCCGCGCGCATCCGTGAATGCCTCACCGTCGAGGACAGCCTGCCGGCAGGTGGCCAGGGCGCCGTGGGCATCGAGTGCCGGACCGACGATGCCGAGGTCCATGCGCTGCTCGAACCCCTGCACCATTTCGACACCGAACGCCGGGTCGCTGCCGAGCGCGCCCTGAATCGCCGTCTCAATGGCGGCTGCCAGGTGCCCATCGCCTGCTATGCCGTGCAGCAGGGCGAGTTGCTCTGGCTGCGCGGTCTGGTCGGCCAGCCCGATGGCGGCCTGCTGCTGCGCGCCGAGGCCCGCGGCCCGCTGAACGATCCCGCCACCCTTGGCGTGGCGGTGGCCGAGGACCTGCTCGCCCAGGGCGCCCAGGACATCCTCGATGCCGTCTACGGGACCAGCGGCGCATCATGAGCGGCTGGCGGCTACTGCTGACCCGGCCGGCGGAGGAGAATCCACCGCTCGCCGCCGCTCTGGACCAGGCGGGTATCGCCACTGCCAGCCTGCCCTTGCTGGACTTGCAGCCGCTGGCGGAAACGCCCGCACAGCGCTCGCTCTGGCTCGATCTCGATCGCTATGCTGCCGTGCTGGTGGTGAGCAAGCCGGCGGCCCGTCTGGGCCTCGCCGCCCTCGATCGATACTGGCCGCAACCGCCGCTGCAGGCCTGGTTCGCCGTGGGTGCGGCCACCGCCGCCGTGCTCGAAGACTATGGGCTGTTGGTGCACCACCCCCAACGCGAGGACAGCGAAGGCCTGCTGGCCCTGCCGGCCCTGGCCGCAGCCCTGCAGCGCCCGGCACCCGAGGTGCTGCTCCTGCGCGGGGAGGGCGGCCGTGATCTGCTGGTCGAAACCCTCACCGCCCGCGGCGCCCGCGTCGAGGTGCTCGAACTCTATCGCCGCCAATGCCCGGAGTACCCCGCAGGGCAGGTCCTAGAGACTCTGGCAGCGGAACGCCTGAATGCCATCATGGTCAGCAGTGGGCAGGGTTTCGCGCATCTGCAGGCCTGTGCGGGTGCGGATTGGCCCGCGGTGCGCCGTTATCCCCTGCTGGTACCCAGCGCCCGTGTGGCCGAACTGGCTCGCGCCAGCGGCTGCCAACTCATCATCGAGTGCCAGGGCGCCAGCGCCAGTGCCTTGATCGCCGCGCTTGCCCATCACCATCCGGATTGACCCTACAAGGAATTCCCGTGAGCGAAACTCAAGCCCCCCGCGCCGACGATGTCTCTCCCGATCCAGTCGTGACTCCCGCCTCGCCGCCGCCATCACCGCCACCGGCAGGCGTGCGCCGCAAGGGCTCGGGCAAGGCGTCCGGCCTGGCACTGCTGGCCCTGCTGGTAGCCGCCGGTGGCCTGGGTGTCGGCGGCTGGAGCGTTTGGCAACTGCAGCAGGTGCGCCAAGCCGAGCAGAGCCAGGCCGCCCAGGCCGAGGATCTGCGCAGCCAGTTGCGCCAGCTGGAAAACCGCAACCAGGCGTTGAGTGCCGATCTGGGCCGCCTGCCCTCGGCCAACGAGCTGGAAGAGCGCCGCCGTCAGCTTGCCGAGCTGCAGGGGGACCAGCAGCACCTCGCCGAGCAGTTCAAGGAGGTGGTCGGCCAGAGTCGCCAGGCCTGGCGCCTGACCGAGGCCGAGCACCTGCTGCGCATGGCGACCCTGCGCATGACCGCGCTGCAGGATGTGCCCAGTGCCCAGAACCTGCTGCAGGGCGTCGATGACATCCTCAAGGCGCAAAACGATCCGGCTGCCTTCAACGCGCGTCAGCAGGTGGCCAATGCCCAGCAGACCTTGCGCCAGCTGCCCGATCTGGACCGGACCGGGCAGTTCGTCCAGCTGGCCTCGTTGCGCAACCAGGTGCAGAGCCTGGAGCCCCTGCCGCCGCGCTTCTCCACCACGGTGGCCGACCAGCCCGGCGTGGAAAAGGCCGCGGTCCCGCCGAGCAATGCGCTGCAGCAATGGTGGCAGGATTTCCGCCAGCGCATCTCCAGCTACTTCCGCATCGACTTTTCCGCCGATCAGCCGATCCGTCCGCTGCTGGCCGAGGAGTCCCTCGCCCAGGTGCGCCTGGCCATGAGCCTGGCGCTGGAGCAGGCACAGTGGGCCGTGCTCAACGGCAATCAGGAGGTCTATCGACTCTCCATCGAGCAGGCCGAAGACGTCCTCGCCGCGCACTTCAACAACCAGAATCCAGACAGCCGTGCGGTCAAGCTGCGTCTGCAGGAGCTGGCCGAGCGCCCGGTCACCTTCGAAGCGCCTGACCTGACCCCGGCCCTGACCGCGCTGCAGGCCTACATCGCCCAGCGTCAGCAAATCCAGCCGAACAATGCCGCCGCCGGCGCGGCTCAGGAGAATCGCCCATGAAGCGCCTGTACCTGCTGTT
Organism: Pseudomonas sp. SHLD1; assembly: GCF_028640935.1. Classification (NCBI taxonomy): domain Bacteria; kingdom Pseudomonadati; phylum Pseudomonadota; class Gammaproteobacteria; order Pseudomonadales; family Pseudomonadaceae; genus Pseudomonas; species Pseudomonas sp. SHLD1. Next base: position 137,731 of record NZ_JAQZAD010000015.1, on the reverse strand, counting down.
CCTGTTCGCCCTGCTTGTCGGCCTGGGCGTCGCCGTGGTGCTGGCCAAGGAGCCGGGCTACGTCCTGCTGTCCTACAGCAACTTCCGCTACGAATCGAGTCTCTGGGCCTTCCTGGCGATGCTGGTGGCCGCCTGGCTGGCGCTCTACATCCTCAAGCTGGTGCTGGGTGCCCTGGGTCTGACCGGCAAGGTGCTCAACCCCTGGTCGCGGCACAATCGCCAGCGCCGCCTGGAGCAGGCGCGCCACAAGGGGCAGCTGGAACTGGCCGAAGGCAACTGGAGCGGGGCCCTCAAGCATCTGAAAGGCGCCGCCGAGCACGCCGACCAGCCGCTGTTCGTGCTGCTGGGCGCTGCCCGCGCCGCCAACGAACTGGGTGACCTGGAAGAACGGGATCGCCTGCTGCGCCAGGCTCGCGAGCGCGAACCCCAGGCCGAGCTGGCCATCGGCCTGCAACAGGCGCGGCTGCAGATCGACCGGGGCCAATACCTGGAAGCCCGCGACAGCCTGGCGCCGTTGCAGGCCAAGTATCCGAAGAATGGCGAGGTCCTGCTGCATCTGCAGCGCCTGCAGGTGACCCTGCGTGACTGGCCGGCGCTGATCGCCCTGTTGCCGCAACTGCGCAAGCAGCAGGTGCTGCGGCCCCAGGAACAGGATGACCTGGAACGCAAGGTCTGGATCGCCACCCTCGACGAGGTTCCCGCCCAGGGCGCGGAATCGGCGGTGGATTCCCAGTGGCAACAGGTGCCCACGGCGCTCAAGGGCGATGCCTCGGTGGTACTGGCCTATGCCCGTCAGCTGCGCGCCATCGGCCGCGACGATCTGGCCGAGGAGGTGCTGCACATCACCCTCAATCGCCAGTGGGACGAGCGCCTGGTGGAGCTCTATGGCCAGCTGCGTCCGCGTGACGCCAGTCGCCCGCTGCACCATGCCGAGGGCTGGCTCAAGGACCGACCCCAGGACGCGGTGCTGCTGCTGGCCCTGGGCCGGCTGTGCATGAACAACCAGCTGTGGGGCAAGGCACGCGAATATCTGGAGCGCAGCCTGGCGCAGCGGCCGTCCGCGGTCACCGCCGGTGAACTGGCACGAGTGGCCATCCAGCTGGGCGATGTGAACCGCAGCCAGCAGCTCCTGCAGAGCCAGTGGCGCGAGTCCGACGCCCCTTCGCTGCCGACGCCCAGGGTCTGACGGCGCACCTCGTCTGCCCGGGTCCTTGAAAGGTGCCCGGGCTTTCACTACCGTAACGTCCCAATTCCCTGTTGGAGACGGCGCGTCCGTGACTAGTCCCCGCTTCATCTTCCTGTTCATGGCCGCCACCTGCGCGGTGCTCATGGGCGTCGGTCTCTATCTCGAACACGTGGTCGGCCTCGAGCCGTGCCCGCTGTGCGTCATGCAACGGATCTTCTTCATCCTGGTCGGGGTGGTGGCGCTGATCGCCGGCATCCAGGCACCGGGCAAGCGTGGGCGGCGCATCTATGGCGTGGTCCTGCTGCTGCTGGCCGCGGCCGGTGCCGCCACCGCCGGCCGCCAGGTCTATCTGCAGACGGTCCCGGCGGAAGAGCTGGCGGCCTGCCTGCCGAGCCTGGACTACATGATGCAGGCGCTGCCCTTCCAGGAGATCATCCGCCTGGTCCTGCACGGCACCGCCGACTGCGCCGAGGTCAACTGGACGCTGTTCGGTCTGAGTATCCCGGAATGGAGCCTGCTGGCCTTCGTGCTGCTCATGGCCCTGAGCCTGGTCAAGGTCTTTCGCCGTCGCTAGTGTGGGGTTTCTGAAGCTCGCGCAAGAAGTGGCGAGTGAGTCTTGTTCGGTTCGGCGCCCCGGGCGGGCCAGGCGCCGGGACGGGTCATGGCAGGGCTATGGCGAGGAGTGCCAACGACGTCCAAGGCGGTCCGCCACTGCGGACAGGAAGCGCCGCCAAAATTGTGTGGTTAACTGCTGAAGCGCCACATTGGGCCTTTCTCCGAGCAACGGCACTCGCCTGGCGAGACGATGTCGGTATAGTTCCTGATAACCCCCGGGCGTCTGCGCCCGGACCGTCTCGCCCGTATAGAGAGCTGCCGTCATGCTAGAAACCTGCCGCAATGCCCAGGAACGCTGGGGTGGGGTCCACCAGCTGATCGACCGCTGGCTGATTGCCCGCCGCGAGCTGGTGACCGCCTACGAAACCCTGGACATGGAGCCCCTGCTGGGTCCGGTGCGCGAGGTCGGTGAACTGGAGCGACTCTGCGACATGCTGGTCGACTACATGTCCACCGCGCATTTCGAGATCTACGAGCAACTGGTGGCCGAAGCCCGTGAATTCCAGGACGAGCGCGCCATCGAGTTCGCCGACAGCGTCTATCCGCGCCTGCAGGCCCTGACCGACGCCGCCCTGAACTTCAACGACAGATTCGAGCGCGGGGCCTACCGGGACCCGGGTCTGCTGACCATCGAACTCAAGCTGCTGGGCGAAACCCTGCGCGAGCGCTTCGAGCTGGAAGACTGCCTCATCGAGGTGCTGCACACCTCGCACCAGCAACCGCGTCTGGCTTCGGTCTAGACTCGGATCATCCGCGCCGCCTCGGCCAGCAGGTCGAGGTCCGCTGCGGCTGCCTCGCGCGGTGCCAGCGCGTGCAGCCAGTCCTCCTGGTCCCGTGCCTCTCGGCACGGCCAATGGCCGGCGAGTCGCGCCAGACGCGCGAGCTGTTCACGTTCCGCTGCCAATTCCAGTCCCTTGAGCTGCTCGCGCAGTGCCGCCAGGCTTTCGTCCGCGCTGGACGCCGCCTTCCAGGCCTGCCGTAGCTGGCGCAGCGGACGCACCACCGTATCCTGCCAGTGCTGCGCGGCGCGGCGCAGCCGCGTCAGGCCTTCATTGTCGAGGGCGCAGGCACGCCGATCCAGCCAGAGTGCCGTCAGCACCAGGCAGACATCGGCACCGGCTTCCTGCAGACGCAAACAGGCGCCTTCCACACCGGGCCGGGCGTATACTGCCAACGCGAATTCCCACAGGTCCTCTTGCATGTCCGCCTCCCCATTCGTGGGTGGTGGAGCTGCTACACTCCGCCGCCATGATCCGACTACAGAACCTTACTCTACAGCGTGGTCCCCAGCGTCTGCTCGAAAGCGCTGAGCTGACCCTGCATCCCGGCCAGAAAGCCGGTCTGATCGGTGCCAATGGTGCCGGCAAATCCAGTCTCTTCGCCCTCCTGCGCGGCCAGCTCGGTGCCGACGCCGGCGACTGTCACATCCCGGCGGCCTGGCGCATCGCCCACATGCGCCAGGAGGTGGATACCCTGGAGCGGCTGGCGGTGGACTATGTGCTGGATGGCGACAGCGACTTGCGCCGCATCCAGCGCGAGCTGGCAGCCGCCGAGGCGGCCCAGGACGGCAACGCCCTGGGCCGGCTGCACGCCGACTTCGAGGCGGCCGACGGCTATACCGCCGACGCCCGGGCGCGCAAGCTGCTGGCCGGACTGGGCTTCACCGCCGCGCAGATGGAACGCCAGGTCGGCGACTTCTCCGGTGGCTGGCGGATGCGCCTGAACCTGGCCCAGGCGCTGATGTGCCCTTCGGACCTGCTGCTGCTCGACGAACCCACCAACCACCTGGATCTGGACGCCATCCTCTGGCTGGAAGACTGGCTCAAGGGCTATCCCGGCACCCTGATCCTGATCTCCCACGACCGCGACTTCCTCGATGCCGTGGTCGATCACGTGGTGCACCTGGACCAGCAGAAGCTCAATCTCTATCGTGGCGGCTATTCCAGCTTCGAGCGTACCCGCGCCGAACGCCTGGCGCAGCAGCAGCAGGCCTATGACAAGCAGCAGGCCCAGCGTGCCCACATGGAGAAGTACATCGCCCGCTTCAAGGCCCAGGCCACCAAGGCGCGCCAGGCACAGAGCCGGATCAAGGCCCTGGAACGCCTGGAAGAGCTGGCGCCGGCCCATGTCGACTCGCCCTTCGAATTCGTTTTCCGTGAGGCGGACAAGCTGTCCAGCCCACTGCTCGACCTGGCCGAAGGCCGACTCGGCTACGGCGAGACCACCATCCTGCACCCGGTCAAGCTGCAGCTGGCGCCGGGGGCACGCATCGGCCTGCTCGGCCCCAACGGCGCCGGCAAGTCGACCCTGATCAAGACCCTGGCTGCCGAGCTGGAACCCCTCGGCGGCCGCCTGCAGCGCGGCGAGAACCTGGCCATCGGCTACTTCGCCCAGCACCAGCTCGATTCCCTGGACGCCAAGGCCAGTCCGCTGCTGCACCTGCAGCGCATCGCCCCCGGCGAGCGCGAGCAGGGTCTGCGTGACTTCCTGGGTGGCTTCGACTTCCGTGGTCCGCGCTGCGACGAGGTGGTTTTGAATTTCTCCGGTGGCGAAAAGGCCCGGCTGGCCCTGGCGCTGATCGCCTGGCAGAAGCCCAACCTGCTGCTGCTGGATGAACCCACCAACCATCTGGATCTGGACATGCGCCTGGCGCTGACCCTGGCGCTGCAGGAATTCGCCGGGGCGGTGCTGGTGGTCTCCCACGATCGTCATCTGCTCAAGAGCACCACCGACGAATTCCTGCTGGTGGCCGATGGCAAGGTGCAGGCCTTCGACGGCGACCTGGACGACTACAGTCGCTGGCTGGTGGATTTCCGTGCCCGGCAGGTGCTCGTGGCGGACGGCGACGCGGCGGTCGACAAGACCGATCGCAAGGCGCAGCGCCAGGCCGCCGCCGCCCTGCGCCAGCAGCTGGCGCCGCTGAAGAAGGCCGCCGACAAGCTGGAAGCCGAGCTGGGCAAGCTGCAGGAAAGGCTCGCTACCCTGGAAGCCCGCCTGGGTGACAGCGGACTCTACGACGCTTCCCGCAAGGAGGAGCTGCGCCAGGCGCTGGCCGACCAGGCCACTGCCAAGACCCGCGAAGCCGAGCTGGAAGAACAGTGGCTGGAGGCCCTGGAGCGGTTGGAAGGTCTGCAAGCCGAACTCGAGGGGGCCTGATGACTCAGTGGCTGTACACCTGGCTGCCGGGTTGGGGCGACTACCTGCTGGTGGCCGGTCAGGTGGCCCTGGTGCTGCTGCTCGGCTACGTGCTGCAGCGTATCGTGGCCCGCGCCGTCACCGGCCTGGGCGAACGCTATCCGCTGCCGCCGCAGATCGTCCTCGGGCTGCGTGGAGTCCTGCGCTGGCTGATCATGGGCAGTGCCATCCTCATGGCGCTGGAGCGCTTCGGGGTCTCCGCGGCGGTGCTCTGGACGGCCATTTCCGGTTTCGTCGCGGTGGCCGCGGTGGCCTTCTTCGCCATCTGGAGCGTGCTCTCCAACCTGTTCTGCGCGGTGCTGATCTTTACCGTCGGCCCCTTTCGCCTGGGCGATCGCATCGAGGTGCTGGACGCTTCGGACAAGCCGGGCATCAAGGGGCGGGTGGTGGCCATCAACATGCTCTTCGTGACGCTGCAGGAACTGGACGATAACCAGGAAGCCACCCTGGTGCAGATCCCCAACACCCAATTCTTCCAGAAGTCGGTCCGGCGCTGGCGCGATGCCGACGGCTCCTTCGATTTCCATCTCGACAGGTGAATCCATGAGTCTGCAGGTCTGGACCGGTTTCTTCATTGCCTGCTGGATGATCAGCCTCTCGCCGGGGGCGGGCGCCGTCGCCTCCATGAGTGCCGGCGTCAACCACGGTTTCCGGCGCGGCTACTGGACGGCGCTGGGCCTGCAACTGGGACTGGCGCTGCAGATCGCCGTGGTCGCCGTGGGCGTCGGCGCCTTGCTGGCGACCTCGCAACTGGCCTTCACCCTGATCAAGTGGTTCGGCGTGGCCTATCTCGCCTACCTGGCCATCCGCCAATGGCGCGCCGCGCCGCTGGACCTGGGTGAGCAGGTGGTCGGCGAACGTCTGCCACCGCGGATCGGTGCCCTGGTCATGCGTGGCTTCCTGGTCAACGTGAGCAATCCCAAGGCGCTGATCTTCCTGCTCGCGGTGTTGCCGCAATTCGTCGATCCCCACGCGCCCCTGGCCGCGCAGTATCTGCTCATCGGGGTGACCATGGTCACCGTCGACCTGATCGTGATGGCCGGCTACACCGGTCTGGCTGCCCGGGTGCTGACCCTGCTGCGCACGCCTCGGCAGCAGCGCATCACCAACCGGGTGTTCGCCAGCCTGTTCCTCGCCGCGGCCGCGCTGCTGTCCACGGTGCGCCGCGCCGCGGTCTGAAGCCGGGCGCTACCAGACCACCGGCTGTCCCTGCCAATCCCAGAAACTGCCGGTCTCGGCCGGCGCCCGTGCGGCCAGCACCTCCAGCAGCCGTTCGGCCGCATAGGCGGGGGTGAACAGCTTGTCGGCCGGTACCCGGGCCTGGAAGGGCCGGGACAGCGCCGTGTCGGTGGTGCCAGGGTGCAGGGCCAGCACGCAACTCTGCGGATTGAGCCGAGCGAGTTCGATGCTGGCGCAGCGCAGGCCTTGGTTGAGCGCGGCCTTGGCCATCCGATAGCCATACCAGCCGCCCAGCTGGTTGTCGCCGATGGAGCCGACCCGCGCCGAGAGCGCGGCGATCTGACAGGGGTGCTGGCCCTTGAGCAGCGGCGTCAGCTGGCGGATCAGCAGCAGCGGCAGCACGGCATTGGCCAGATAGCTTTCCAGCAGCCCGGCCTGATCCACCTGCGTCAGACTCTTCTCGGCGCGCGCCCGCGCGCCCTGCAACAGCCCCGAGGCGCACAGCAGCAGATCCAGGCGGGACGTCTCGTCAGCCAGGCGGGCCGCGAGGTCGGGCTCGGCCAGCGGATCGACGTCGAGGCCGCGCAGGCGCGGGCCATGGCGCCGCTCCAGCGCGGCCAGACCGGCATGCCCTTCGGCCTGACGGGCGCAGGCCCAGACCCGCGCGACGTCGTCGCGGGCCAGCAATTGGTCGCACAGGGCCAGACCAAGGCCGCCGGTGGCGCCATACACCAGGACCTGGGCGGGCTGCTCCAGGCGTTGCCAGAAGGTCATGGGAGACTCCAGTCAGATCGCTATCCCTGTCCGACCGCGCCGCCGCGCTGGGGTGCGCCGCCGCGGCGCGGTATCCTGGGCTTTTGCCGGAGAAATCCCCCGTGATCCTGTGGATCGATGCCGATGCCTGTCCGCGCGCCGCCAAGGAGCTGGTCTGCAAGTTCGCCCTCAAGCGCAAGCTGGAGGTGGTGCTGGTGGCTGGCCAGCCGCAGATCAAGCCGCCCTTCGCCTGTGTGCGCCTGGTGGTGGTGCCCAGTGGCCCCGACGCCGCCGACGACCATCTGGTCGAGCAGGCGCAGCCCGGTGACCTGGTGATCTGCAGCGACATTCCCCTGGCCGACCGGCTGGTGAAGAAGGGCGTGGTCGCCCTCGATCCGCGCGGCCAGGAATTCGACGAGCGCAACATGGGCCAGCGCCTGGCCATGCGCAATCTGATGACCGACCTGCGCGACCAGGGCCAGATGGGCGGCGGCCAGGCCGGCTACGGCGAACGTGATCGCCAGGCCTTCGCCAATGCCCTGGATCGGCTGCTCACCCGCCTCCAGCGCAGCGCTGCTGGCTAGGTGCGGAGCGTCGGCTAGGCCGGGACGGCCGCGATGGCGGGTTGCTGCAGCCAGGTGCGCAGTTGCGGCAACGGCATGGGCCGGCCGAACAGATAGCCCTGCATGAAGTTGCAGCCGTTGGCCTGCAGGAACTGGCGTTGCTCGCTGGTTTCCACCCCTTCGGCGACCACGTTGAGGCCCAGCTTGTGCGCCATGGCGATGATCGCCGCGGCGATGGCCATGTCGTTGCTCTGCTTGGGGATGGTGCGGACGAAGGCGCGATCCACCTTGAGCGAGTCCACCGGCAGCCGGCTCAGATAGGCCAGGGATGAATAGCCGCTGCCGAAGTCGTCGATGGACACCCGCACGCCCAGCGTACGGATCTCGCCGAGCACCTCGACGGCCACGTTGAGACTGTGCATCAGGGCGTTCTCGGTCACCTCGAGGATCAGCGCCGACGCCGGCAGGTCCTCGGCCTGCAAGGTCCGGGCGATGGATTGGGGCAGCAGACGATCGCTCAGATTGAGTGCCGAGCAATTCACCGAAACGCGCAGTTCCGCATGCCCCTCACGGTGCAGCTGGGCGAGATCGGCGCAGGCCTGGCGCATGACCCAGCCATCCAGGTCGGCGATCAGGCCGGTTTCCTCGGCGACGCGCACGAAGCGTTCGGGGCTCAGTGGGCCCAGGACCGGATGCTGCCAGCGCACCAGCGCTTCCAGGGCCACCGGAGCGCCGCACGGATCGACGATGGGCTGATAGGCGACGTGCAGGCCGCCCTGGGCCAGGGCGTGGCGCAGGTCCATCTCCAGGCTGAGCAGGTCGTCGGCGTCGCGCTGGAGATCGGTGGTGAATCTCTGGCTGCGATTGCGTCCGCTGCGCTTGCAGTGGCCGACCGCAAGGCCCGCGCTGCGCAGCAACTGGCCGGCGTTGGCGCCGTCCTGGGGATAGTGGGCGATACCCAGGCTGAAGGTCATGGCGATGCGCTGTCCGGCCAGTTCGAAGGGCGGGCGCAACTGCTCCAGCAGGCGCATGGCCAGGGGCTGGCTGTCGCCGCGCTGGCCGAGCGGCAGCAACAGGCTGAATTCGTCGCCGGCATAGCGGGCCAGCGGCAGGTCGTTGTCGAGCACCGCGCGGATCCGCTGCGCCATCTGGATCAGCAATTCATCGCCAAGGGCATGCCCGAGGCTGTCGTTGATGCGCTTGAAGTGATCGATGTCCAGCATCAGCAGGGCGAACTGCTCACCGGTGCGCGCCTGGCCGATGGCCCGGTCGACGGTCTGGATGAAACTGCCGCCGTTGAGCAGGTGGGTGAGGGGGTCGTGCAGGGTGATCTGATCGAGGGTGGTCGAGACCCGCTCCAGCCGCAGGCGCTGGGCATTGAAGCGTTCGCCGGCCCAGGCGGCGAGCAGCCCCACCATGATGATGAACAGGGTGCCGAGGGCGATGCCCATGCCCAGCTCCAGGTGTTGATTCATTTCTGCCAGGCCGTCGGGTTCGAAGCCGATCGGCACGGCGAGGGTCAGGGCGGCCATGCCGGTGAAGTGCATGGAGACGATGGCGAAACCCAGGACCAGGCTGCCCAGCACGCGCAGCCAGAGGGTCCTGAGGCCGGTCCTGCCGCGCAGGCGGAAGGCCAGCAAAAGGGCGCCCAGGGACGCGAGGCTGGCGATCACCACGGAAATCACCACCAGCAGCGGATCATAGAGCTGCACGGCGACCGACTGCATCGCCAGCATGCCGGTGTAGTGCATGGTCGCGATGCCCAGGCCGGCGGCCAGGGCCGCGAGCAGGTACTGCGGTGCGGTCAGGGACTCGCGCCCGATCAGGTGCATGACCGTGTAGGACACGGCGACGGCGATCAGCAGCGAGGCCAGGGTCTGCAGGGGTGCATAGTGCACATGGATGCCGATCTTGAACGACAGCATGGCCAGGAAGTGCATCGACCAGATGCCTCCGCCCAGGGCGACGGCGCCGATCAGCTTGGCCAGTTCGCTGCCGCGGCGGGAGCGACTGTTGGTCACCCAGTCGGCCATGGCCAGGGCGGTGTAGCCGGCGGCGCTGGCGATCAGGTACGCCAGGACCACGAGTAGGCTTTCGTACTCGTTGGCAGCCAGGATCTGATGGCCGGGAGGCAGCAGGGTGGAGAAGTTCAGCATGCTCTATCGCCAGCGTGCACACGAGGTTTCGGGAGGGGTTGATGCTCAGGGCATCGGCAGCGGTAGCTGGGCCTTTAATCTGTTCGATCGACGTACCGGTTAGGGAGCGGCCTGCCGTCAGGCCTTGGGTGTCCGGCTGCGGCGCCATAGCCAGAGCAGCAGGCCGATCACCACCAGGCCACCTAGCACCATCAGTTCATACCGCTTGAGATTGCCCAGCACCCCTTCGAGGACGGCGCCGAAGTGAAAGGCGGCATAACCCAGCACCGTGGCCCAGACGATGGCGCCGATGCCGTTGAGGATCAGGTAGCGCGCCGGCGGATAGCCCGACAGGCCGATCGCCACCGGCATCACCGTGCGCAGGCCGTAGACGAAGCGAAAGCTCAGCACCCAGAGATCCGGATGGCGCCGGATGTGCGCCAGCGCCTTTTCGCCGGCGGCTTCCCACTTGGGTTTGCGCGCCAGCAGCTTGCGCCCATGGCGCCGGCCGAGGAAGTACCAGAGCTGATCGCCGGCATAGCTGCCGCAGAAGGCGACCAGGATGACGGTCTGGATGTTCATGTAGTCGCGGAAGGCCAGGAAGCCGGCCAGCACCAGAATGGTTTCGCCCTCGAAAAAGGTGCCGAGAAAAAGGGCGAAATAGCCGAAATCGTGGAGGAATTGTTGGAGCATTCGGCGCTACACGAGGTGAATAAAGATGGCGCAGCCTACCCCGGTTGGTGTCTGGAAAGAAAGTGTGACGGACTTCCGTCCGCCGGGTGCCAGACGGTCAGGCAGGGATTTCGCTGCGACCCTGTGTCACGCCGGGTCCAGCCGGCGTCTGCCTTGGATAGGACCTATAGGCACTCCATATTGTCATCTGCTGTTACCAATCGGTCATGATTGTGGCCTATAACCCATCACACTGACCCGTGATCCGGGTCTGGGAGTCGATCGTGAGTTTTACCCCCATCAGCCGTAGCTATCCTGCCACTCGCATGCGCCGTCAGCGCCGCGACGAGTTTTCCCGTCGTCTGATGCGCGAGCATGTGCTGACGGTGGATGACCTGATCCTGCCGGTCTTCGTGCTCGATGGCGAAGGCCGTCGCGAGGCCATTCCCTCGATGCCTGGCGTTGAGCGGCTGTCCATCGACCTGCTGCTGGAAGAGGCCGCCGAACTGGTGGCGCTGGGGATTCCCGCGGTCGCGCTGTTCCCGGTCACGCCCACCGAGCGCAAGTCGCTGGACGGCGCCGAGGCCTACAACCCCGACGGCATCGCCCAGCGCGCCACCCGGGCCCTGCGCGAGCATTTCCCGGAACTGGGGGTGATCACCGACGTGGCCCTGGATCCCTTCACCACCCACGGCCAGGACGGCATCCTCGACGAGCGCGGCTACGTGCTCAACGACATCTCGGTCGAGGTGCTGGTCAAGCAGGCGCTGTCTCATGCCGCTGCCGGCGCCCAGGTGATCGCCCCGTCGGACATGATGGACGGTCGCATCGGCGCCATCCGCGCCGCCCTGGAAGACGCCGACTATCACAACGTGCAGATCATGGCCTACTCGGCCAAGTACGCCAGCGCCTACTATGGGCCTTTCCGTGACGCCGTCGGCTCGGCCGCCAACCTGGGCAAGGGCAGCAAGGCCACCTACCAGATGGATCCGGGCAACAGCGACGAGGCCTTGCACGAGATCGCCGGCGACCTGGCCGAGGGCGCCGACTCGGTGATGGTCAAGCCGGGCATGCCCTACCTGGACATCGTCCGCCGGGTCCGCGAGGAATTCCGCGTGCCGACCTTCGTGTACCAGGTGAGCGGCGAGTACGCCATGCACATGGCCGCGATCCAGAACGGCTGGCTGTCCGAGGCCGTGATTCTCGAATCGCTCCTGGCCTTCAAGCGTGCCGGGGCCAACGGCATCCTCACCTATTTCGCCAAACGCGCCGCCCAACAACTTCGCCAGGGGCCTTCGCGTTCCTAAGGAGCTTCAATGAGTAGCCAGGGTTTCGTCGAAACCGATCTGCAACAGCCCGTCACCGCCGAGTCTCTGGAGACGCCGGAGGAGGCGATCGCGACGGACGTCGAGGTGCAGCCGTCCGCGCCCGTGCTCGAGGTGCCTGCCGCCCCCAGCGTGCCGGCGGCCAACGTGGACGACAGCAGCCTCTACATCCATCGCGAGCTGTCGCAGCTGCAGTTCAACATCCGCGTGCTGGAGCAGGCTCTCGACGAATCCTATCCGCTACTCGAGCGCCTCAAGTTCCTGCTGATCTTTTCCAGCAACCTGGACGAGTTCTTCGAGATCCGCGTGGCGGGCTTGAAGAAGCAGATCGCCTTCGCCCGCGAGCAGGCCGGGGCCGATGGCCTGCTGCCGCACCAGGCGCTGGCGCGCATCAGCGACATCGTCCACGGCCAGGTGGACCGGCAGTACGCCATCCTCAACGATGTCCTCCTGCCGGCCCTGGCCGAGCAGCGGATTCGCTTCATCCGCCGTCGTTACTGGGACGTCAAGATCAAGGCCTGGGTGCGCAAGTTCTTCCGCGACGAGATTGCGCCCATCATCACCCCCATCGGCCTGGACCCGACCCATCCCTTCCCGCTGCTGGTGAACAAGAGCCTCAACTTCATCGTCGAGCTGGAGGGCATGGACGCCTTTGGTCGCGACTCCGGTCTGGCCATCATCCCGGCGCCACGCCTGCTGCCGCGGATCATCCGGGTGCCGGAGGAAGTCGCGGGCCCCGGCGACAACTACGTCTTCCTGTCCTCGATGATCCACGCCCACGCCGACGATCTCTTCCCCGGCATGAAGGTCAAGGGCTGCTTCCAGTTCCGCCTGACCCGCAACGCCGATCTCTCGGTGGACACCGAGGATGTCGAAGACCTGGCGCGTGCCCTGCGTGGCGAGCTCTTCTCCCGCCGCTACGGCGATGCGGTGCGGGTCGAGGTGGTGGACATCTGCCCGAAACACCTTACCGACTACCTGCTCAAGCAGTTCAATCTGGGCGAGAGCGAGCTGTACAAGGTCAACGGCCCGGTCAACCTGACCCGGTTGTTCTCCATCACCGGGCTGGACAGCCATCCGGAATTGCAGAGCGCTCCCTTCACGCCGACCATTCCCAAGCTGCTGCAGAAGAAGGACAACCTCTTCAACGTGCTGGGCAAGCTCGATGTGCTGCTGCTGCACCCCTTCGAGTCCTTCACTCCGGTGATCGACCTGATGCGCCAGGCCGCCAAGGACCCCAACGTCCTGGCGATCAAGCAGACGCTCTACCGCAGCGGCGCCAACTCCGAGATCGTCGACGCCCTGGTGGACGCGGCGCGCAGTGGCAAGGAGGTGACCGCGGTCATCGAATTGCGCGCGCGCTTCGACGAGGAGTCCAACCTGCAGCTGGCCAGCCGCCTGCAGCAGGCCGGCGCCGTGGTCATCTATGGCGTGGTGGGCTTCAAGACCCACGCCAAGATGATGCTGATCCTGCGCCGCGAGAACGGCGAGCTGCGCCGCTATGCCCACCTGGGTACCGGCAACTACCACGCCGGCAACGCCAAGCTGTACACCGACTACAGCCTGCTGACCGCCGACGTGGCCCTGACCGAGGACGTGCACAAGCTGTTCAACCAGCTGATCGGCATGGGCAAGACCTTGCGCATGAAGAAGCTGCTGCACGCGCCCTTCACCCTGAAGAAGAACCTGCTGGAGATGATCAACCGCGAAGCGTTGGCGGCCAGCGAAGGGCGGCCGGCGCAGATCATGGCCAAGGTCAACGGCCTCACCGATGCCAAGGTCATCCGCGCCCTCTACAAGGCCAGCCAGGCCGGGGTGAAGATCGACCTGGTGGTGCGCGGCATGTGCTGCCTGCGCCCCGGTGTACCGGGTGTGTCCCACAACATCCAGGTGCGCTCCATCATCGGCCGCTTCCTGGAGCACAGCCGCATCTACTACTTCCTCAACGGTGGCGACGAGAAACTCTATCTCTCCAGCGCCGACTGGATGGAGCGCAACCTCGACATGCGCGTCGAGACCTGCTTCCCGGTGGAAGGCAAGAAGCTCATCACCCGGGTCAAGAAGGAGCTGGAAGGCTATCTCACCGACAACACCCAGGCCTGGGTACTGCAGGAAGACGGCAGCTACATCCGGCAATCGCCGACCGGCAACCAGAATGCCCGCAGTGTGCAGGCGACGCTGCTGGAGCGATTGGCCAGCCCGGTGGTGAATACGCGCTGAGGAAGTTTCGGGCCCATGCCGACGTGGGCCCTGGCCGGTTTCGTAGGTTGGGTTGAGCGGGAGCGAAGCCCAACAATGTTGAGTCGTTACTGGGTGCCGGGCTTATGGGTGCATTCGCTGATTATCGAGTGTTTTGATGGTTTTGTTTCGCCCACCCGGGCGAGTCACTTTTGCCAGTCGCGGCAAAAGTAACCAAAAACGCTGTCCCCACGTTTCGGCCCTCCGCTTCGCTCCGGGTCCCCTCGCTCCGGCGCCGCTCCAGTGGCACGGCACGAAGGGGCCTCCTGCCCCTCGCGCCTTGCTCGGCGTCCTGCCTCGCATCCCCTTCCGCGGCACCTACACTCGGCCTCACTGATGGGGACGAGGCGCCAGCCTGAGGATTCGGTATTTACTGTCTCTGTAGCGTGGAAAACCGCGCAGCGTTTTCCACTGTTGGGCACCGACACCATCAGTGGACAAGGCTTCGCCGTTGTCCACGCTACGGGCTACGGGCTACGGGCTACGGGCTACGGGCTACGGGTTATTCAACTAAAACTTTCAGGCTAGCGAATCGCCCCGTTCAGGAGGGCGAACGCCGGTGTCGTGGAGTGGGTCGAGCCGCATGGATGCGGCGAGAGGCCTAACGGGCCATGGACGGCCCGTGTAGGCCGACCCCGGAACGACGCTGGCGTGAGCGGACCCGGCGCGCAGCGTAGGGCCGGATGGTCGGGGCAAGCGTTTTTGCTTACTTTTTTCGCGACTGAAAAAAGTGAGTCGCCCGAGTGGGCGAAACAAGGAGTACCAGAAGACTTCGATAAAGAGCCAATGCACACAAAGAGTTGGGTACTAAAAACTCGAGGTGAAGCCCCCGCACCGTTGGGCTTCGCTTCCGCTCAACCCAACCTACAAAAAGTCCCCTCACCGCACGCTCAACTTGTACCCCACCCGCTCCAGCCACTGCGCCTCCTGTTCGAAGTCGGCCTGGGTCAGGGGGTTCTCCGCCAGCCAGCCATCGGGGAATTGCACGTCCAGACTGCGCTCGCCGGCGCTGAGCTGGACGTCCGGAATGCTCTTGTGGCGGATGTGGTGGAAGAGGATGGCGTAGCGCAGCAGCAGCGTCAGGCGCAGCAGCGGCTCGCCTTCCGCGCCCAGCTCCTGCAGGCGCTCCACGGGGATGTTGCGGCGATGGCCGCGCACCAGCAGGGCCAGGGCCTGCTGGTCGCGGCGGGAGAAGCCGGGCAGGTCCGAGTGCTCGATCAGGTAGGCGCCATGCTTGTGGTACTGGTAGTGGGCGATGTCCAGGCCGACGCCGTGCAGGCGCGCCGCCCAGCGCAGCAGTTCGGCATGATTCTCGTCGGTCAGGGCCCAGGCCTCGGCGACCTGTGCCAGGGACTTCAGGGCGCGCTTTTCCACCCGCTCGGCATGGCGCTGATCGACGTGGTAGCGCTCGGCCAGGGCGTTGAGGGTGCGTTCGCGGACGTCCTCGTGGCTGTGCCGGCCGATCATGTCGTAGAGCACCCCTTCGCGCAGGGCGCCTTCGGAGAGGTGCATTTCCTGCAGCTCCAGGGCCTTGAACAGGGCTTCGAGGATGGCCAGGCCGCCCGGCAGGATGGCGCGTCGATCCGGCTTCACGCCGTCGATGTTGAGCAGGTTGATGTCGCCCTGCTTGAGCAGCTTGCGCTTGAGCCACTCGATGCCCTCCGGGGTGATCTCGCCATTGCCGCGGCCGGCGGCCTGGATCGCCAGGGCCACCGCACGGATGGTGCCGGAAGCGCCAAGGGCCTGGTGCCAGCCCATCTCGCGCAGGCCCTGGTCGATGTTCATCAATTCCAGGCGGGCGGCGGTGTAGGCACGGGCGTACTGGGCGGCGGTGATCTTGCCGTCGGCGAAGAATCGCTTGGTGAAGCTGACGCAGCCCATCTGCAGGCTCTCGCGCTGCAGGGTCTCGAAGCGCTGGCCGATGATGAATTCGGTGCTGCCCCCGCCGATGTCGGTCACCAGGCGGCGTCCGGGCACATCGGGCATGGAGTGGGACACGCCCAGATAGATGAGGCGGGCCTCTTCGCGACCGGAGATGACCTCGACCGCATGGCCGAGCACGGCTTCGGCGCGCTGGATGAATTCGCCGCGGTTGCGCGCTTCACGCAGGGCGTTGGTGCCCACCACTCGCACGGCGCCGCGCGGCATGCCGGCGATCAGCTGGGCGAAGCGGCGCAGGCAGTCCAGGCCGCGCTGGATGGCCTCTTCACTGAGCAGGCGCGACTCGTCCAGGCCGGCAGCCAGCTGGATCTTTTCGCCCAGCCGCTCAAGGATGCGGATCTCCCCGTGGGAATGGCGCGCCCGGACGATGTGAAAGCTGTTCGAGCCCAGGTCGATGGCGGCGATCAGTTCGTGGGGTTCGGCTGGCGAAGGCTGCATCTGGAGGCTCTCGGCGATAAACCGCGCCATCGTGCCAGCTAGCCGGTGACGGCTTCAAGCGCACAGCGGTTACGGTTGCGCAAAGTGGCAGAAAAA
Organism: Pseudomonas sp. SHLD1; assembly: GCF_028640935.1. Classification (NCBI taxonomy): domain Bacteria; kingdom Pseudomonadati; phylum Pseudomonadota; class Gammaproteobacteria; order Pseudomonadales; family Pseudomonadaceae; genus Pseudomonas; species Pseudomonas sp. SHLD1. Next base: position 121,395 of record NZ_JAQZAD010000015.1, on the reverse strand, counting down.
ATAGGGTTTTTCCGCCTCATGAAGCCACCTGGCCGATGAACTGGGCCAGTTCCGGCGTCTGCGGACGGGCGAACAGCTCCTGGGGATGACCGCTTTCGTGAACCTTGCCCTGGTGCATGAACACCAGCTTGTCGCCAACCTCGCGGGCGAATCTCATCTCGTGGGTGACCATGATCAGCGTCATGCCCTCGCGGGCCAGCTGCTTGACCACCGCCAGCACCTCGTTGACCAGTTCCGGATCCAGCGCCGAGGTGATTTCGTCGCAGAGCAGCACCTTGGGCGACATGGCCAGGGCGCGGGCGATGGCTACCCGCTGCTGCTGACCGCCGGAGAGGCGGTCCGGGTAGCTGTCGAATTTCTCCGCCAGACCGACCCGATCGAGCATTTGCCGCGCCAGGGCGCGGGCCTCGTCCTTGCTGGTCTTCTTGACCACCTGGGGCGCCAGCATCACGTTCTCGCCCACGGTCAGGTGCGGAAAGAGGTTGAACTGCTGGAAGACCATGCCGACCTTCTGCCGCAGCGATCGGAGATTGACCCGCGCGGCGTCCAGGTATTCGCCATCCACCTCGATGACGCCGTCGTTGATGGATTCCAGGCCGTTCAGGGTGCGCAGCAGGGTGCTCTTGCCCGAACCGCTCTTGCCGATGATGGCCACTACCTGGCCTTCCTCGACGGTCAGGTCGATGCCCTTGAGCACATGGTGGTTGCCATAGTGTTTGTGCAGGGCGGTCACTCTAAGCAGCGGCATGCAGTCTCCTTTCCAGCCAGCGTGCGGCCAGCGACAGCGGGTAGCAGAGGATGAAATAGCCCAGGGCGGCGAGGCCGTAGACGGTGAAGGGCTGAAAGGTGGCATTGGCGAGCATGCCGCCGATCTTGGTCAGCTCGGTGAAGCCGATGATGGAGGTCACCGCGGTGCCCTTGACCACCTGCACCGAGAACCCCACGGTGGGCGCCACGGCGATGCGCAGGGCCTGCGGCAGGATCACGTGGCGCAACTGTTCGAAGCGGGTCAGCGCCAGGCTTTCCGAGGCTTCCCACTGACCGTGGGGAATGGCTTCGACGCAGCCACGCCAGATCTCGGCGAGATAGGCGCTGGTGAACAGGGTCAGGGCCAGGCCGGCGGCCAGCCACGCGGGGACTTCCAGACCCAGCAGCGACAGCCCGAAGAAGGTCAGGAACAGCTGCATCAGCAGCGGGGTGCCCTGGAACAGCTCGATGTAGCCGCGCGCCAGCAGGCGTAGCGGCCGGAGCGTCGAGTTGCGCGCCAGCAGGACCAGTGCGCTGGCCAGGCCGCCGAAGAGGAAGGCCGCCAGCGACAGCACCAGGGTCAGGCCGAGGCCGCTGGCCAGGCTGCGCAGGATGTCGGCGAGCGTGAAGTCCATCAACGCCTCCTGACGATGAAGAAGACGCCCAGCCAATGCAGCGCCTGACGCACGCCAATGGCCATGAGCAGATAGATGAGGGTGGTCAGCAGATAGGTTTCGAAGGCGCGGAAGTTGCGCGACTGGATGAAGTTGGCGGCAAAGGTCAGCTCCTCGGTGGAAATCTGCGAGCACACCGCCGAGCCCAGCATCACGATCACCAGCTGGCTCGACAGCGCCGGCCAGACCTTGGCCAGGGCCGGACGCAGGATCACGTAGCGCAGGGTTTCGAAGCGGGTCAGGGCCAGGGCCGCCGCCGCTTCCAGCTGGCCACGCGGTATCGCCTGGATGCCGGCGCGGATGATCTCGGTTGAATAGGCGCCGAGGTTGATGACCATGGCCAGCACCGCCGCCTGGCCGGCTTCGATCCGCACCCCGATGGAGGGCAGGCCGAAGAAGATGAAGAACAGCTGGATCAGGAAGGGCGTATTGCGGATCAGCTCGACGTAGACCCCGAAGGCCTGGGCGAAGGGCTTCAGGCGCCAGGCGCGGCAGGTGGCACCGACGATGCCGATGAGGATACCGAAGAAGCCACCGATCACCGTCAGCTCAAGGGTGTAGAGCGCCCCCTTGAGCAGCAGGTCGCTCTGCGCGAGCACGGGCTGGAAGTCGAACTGATACGCCATGGCGCGTCGATCCTCAGAGAGCGGCCGGCAGGGGATCGCCCAGCCATTTTTCGGAGTTCTTGCTCAGGGTGCCGTCGGCGCGGGCCGCATCGATAATGGCATCGACCTTGTCCTTGAGCGCCGGCTCGTTCTTGTTGATGCCCACGTACACCGGCGAGTCCTTGAGCTTGACCTTGAGAACCGGTTCCTTGGCCGGGTTGCGGGCGCCGATCACCTTCATCACCACGCTGCCGCTGGCGATCAGCTCGGACTGCCCGGCCAGGTAGGCGGCGATGGTGGAGTTGTTGTCCTCGAAGCGCTTGATCACGCTGTCCTTCGGCGCCACGTCGGTGAGCGCCAGGTCTTCGATGGAGCCGCGCGTGACCGAGATCACCTTGCCGGCCAGCTGCTCGGGTGTGCTGATGGTGGCATCCTTGGGGCCGAAGACGCCGAGATAGAAGGGCGCATAGGGCTTGCTGAAGTCGATGACCTTTTCCCGGTCGGGATTCTTGCCCAGGCTGGAGATGACCAGGTCCACCTTGCCGGTGGTCAGGAAGGGAATGCGGTTGGTGCTGTTGACCGGGGTGACTTCCAGCTTCACGTTCAGCTTGTCCGCCATCAGTTGCGCGGTGTCGATATCCAGGCCGCGCGGTTTGAGATCCGGGCCGATCGAACCGAAGGGCGGGAAGTCCTGCGGCACGGCGACCCTCAGCACGCCGCGCTGCTGTATATCGGCCAGTTGATCGGCCTGGGCGGAAGTGTGCAGGGCGGTGAGGCCCAGGGCGAGCAGGGAGAGGGCGGTCCAGCGCTTGAGCATGACGAGACTCCGGAAGCAGGATGGGATGGCTCTACCAGTGCATTTCATGTGCCAGCCGCCTGCCAGAGGGGCGCAAGGGCCGTCAGGCTTGAGGATTGGTCTTACTGGTCTGAACAGTTGCTCCAGGACAGCCGCCTGCGCTGGCGCCTGCAGTGAGCCGCTTTGGTGCGCGGTTGTCGCGGCGTGCTCTGCCTTGGGGCTGCACTTGAAGTCGCTGGAAATTGGGCATAAAAGGCAAGCTTCCGGACTGACTGGCCTGACCACGCCATGCCCCTCGCTGCCACTCGCGCCGTACCCCAATATGCCGTCGACGCCATTCGCCGACTGATCGAGACCGAAGGCTATGCCCCCGGTGCGGCCCTGCCCGCGCAGCGTGAGCTGGCCGAGCGGCTGGGGGTGAGTCGCGCCTCCCTGCGCGAGGCGCTGTCCACCCTGAGCGCCCTGGGCCTGGTCAGCGTCCAGCCCGGGCGCGGCGTCTATGTGCAGGCAGCGACGGGTGCGGTGGACGGACACTGGCCCTTCGCCGACGAGGTGACGGCGGCCCATGTCTTCCAGCTGAGATTCGCCCTGGAAGGCTTCGCCGCAGGGCTGGCCGCCGTCACCCTGGGGCCTGCCGACCTGGATCGCCTGGAGGTCAATCTGGCCGCCCTGCACCGGGCGCTGCGGGCCAACGAGCTGGAAGAGGCGGCCGTGCTGGACTTCGACTTCCATCGCCAGCTGCTGCTGGCCGCGGACAACCCGGCCATGCTGGCGGTGATCACCAGCAGCCCCGAACGCTTCCACGAGAGCCAGAAGCTGCCCTTCGTGCGCCCCGAGCGGGCCCTGGAAACCTGGCAGGAACACCGGCGCATCCTCAGGGCCCTGAGCCGCCGCTCGCCCGCGTCGGCGCAAAAGGCCATGCGCGAACATATCCGCAATGCGGCCCTGCGCAGTGGAACCCCCTTCACGGTTCCTGCTGTCTAAACAGCGATCCACGATCGGTGGAACGGTGACCGGTCAGGGTTGCAAAGGCTTCGGAAATGCAGCTCGACTCCGCTTTCTCAGGCCTTGTCGCCCGTTTGCCAGATCGTGAACCACTTCTGCCATCAATGCCGGTCATAGCCACCATCAATGTTCGAATGCTTTCGAAGTGACGGCAGCAGGGCTATCATGGCCATACTTCAAGTCGCACCCGAATTCGGAGAGAGTCAATGAGCGAATACATCACCAACGTCAGCGACGCCAGCTTCGAGCAGGACGTGCTGAAGTCCGACAGCCCCGTGCTGGTCGACTACTGGGCCGAATGGTGCGGTCCGTGCAAGATGATCGCGCCGGTTCTGGACGAGATCGCCAAGGACTACCAGGGCAAGCTCAAGGTCTGCAAACTGAACATCGACGAAAACCAGGACACCCCGCCGAAGTACGGCGTGCGTGGCATCCCGACCCTGATGCTGTTCAAGAACGGCGCGGTCGAGGCCACCAAGGTCGGCGCCCTGTCCAAGTCGCAACTGGCCGCCTTCCTCGACGCCAACGTCTGAGGCAGCCAGTCGAAAGCCCCGCCATGCGGGGCTTTTTTATGCCCGGACGGCTGGACGAGTACCCATGCAGGTGCTAGATTCCAGCCACGACCCCATCAGCGGGCCGTCTTCTCATCTGCTGTAGCCGTCAGTTCTCCTCTTCAGAACGCATCCCGCGAAGCTAATCTCGCATCCGGCCGCTCAGCTCGAATCCCTCCTTCGCCTCTTCTCACGTCAACATACGTCTATGAATCTGACCGAACTCAAGCAAAAGCCCATCACGGAACTGTTGGAAATGGCGGATGCCGCGGGCTTGGAAAACATGGCCCGGTCCCGCAAGCAGGACATCATCTTTGCGCTGCTCAAGAAGCACGCCAAGGGTGGCGACGAGATTTCCGGGGATGGCGTGCTGGAGATCCTGCAGGACGGCTTCGGCTTCCTGCGTAGCGCCGACTCCTCCTACCTGGCCGGTCCCGACGACATCTATGTCTCTCCCAGCCAGATCCGCCGCTTCAACCTGCGTACCGGCGACACCATCATCGGCAAGATTCGTCCGCCGAAAGAGGGCGAGCGCTATTTCGCGCTGCTCAAGGTCGACACCATCAACTTCGACCGTCCGGAAAACGCCAAGAACAAGGTGCTGTTCGAGAACCTCACGCCCCTGTTCCCCACCAAGCGCCTGACCATGGAAGCCGGCAACGGCTCCACCGAAGACCTCACCGGTCGGGTCATCGACCTCTGCGCTCCCATCGGCAAGGGTCAGCGCGGGCTGATCGTCGCGCCGCCCAAGGCCGGCAAGACCATCATGCTGCAGAACATCGCGGCCAACATCACCCGCAACAATCCCGAGTGCTACCTCATCGTGCTGCTCATCGACGAGCGTCCCGAGGAAGTGACCGAGATGCAGCGCACGGTGCGCGGTGAAGTGGTGGCCTCCACCTTCGACGAGCCGCCGACCCGCCACGTGCAGGTCGCCGACATGGTGATCGAGAAGGCCAAGCGCCTGGTCGAGCACAAGAAGGACGTGGTCATCCTGCTGGATTCCATCACCCGTCTGGCCCGGGCCTTCAACACCGTGATCCCCAGCTCCGGCAAGGTGCTCACCGGTGGTGTCGACGCCCATGCCCTGGAGAAGCCCAAGCGCTTCTTCGGCGCCGCGCGCAACATCGAGGAAGGCGGCAGCCTGACCATCATCGCCACCGCGCTGGTAGAAACCGGCTCGAAGATGGACGAGGTGATCTACGAGGAATTCAAGGGCACCGGCAACATGGAGCTGCCCCTGGAGCGTCGGATCGCCGAGAAGCGCGTCTTCCCGGCCATCAACATCAACAAGTCCGGCACCCGCCGCGAAGAGTTGCTCACCGACGAGGAAGAGCTGTCGCGCATGTGGATCCTGCGCAAGATCCTGCATCCGATGGACGAGATCGCCGGCATCGAATTCCTCCTCGACAAGTTGCGTCAGACCAAGACCAACAGCGAGTTCTTCGATTCGATGAGGCGCAGCAAGTAAGGCGCAGTCGCATGCAAAGGCCGGGAAATCCCGGCCTTTGGCGTTTCTGGGCCAGTGCTTTCTCGATGCGCGACTCAGGCGGTAGACTGCCAGACTTTCCCCAGCGCCAAGAGGCCGCATGCAATACCGAGATCTGCGTGACTTCATCCGCAGCCTGGAGCAGCGTGGTGAACTGAAGCGCGTGACCGCCCCGGTCTCGCCGATCCTCGAGATGACCGAAATCTGCGACCGGACCCTGCGCAAGCAGGGGCCGGCGCTGCTGTTCGAGAATCCCGTGGGCTTCTCCATGCCCGTGCTGGGCAACCTGTTCGGTACGCCCCAGCGCGTGGCGCTGGGCATGGGCGCCGAGGACGTCGGCGCCTTGCGCGAGATCGGCAAGCTGCTGGCCTTTCTCAAGGAGCCCGAGCCGCCCAAGGGCCTCAAGGACGCCTGGTCGAAGCTGCCGATCTACAAGAAGGTCATCAGCATGGCGCCCAAGGTGCTCAAGGATGCGCCCTGCCAGGAGGTGATCGAAGAGGGCGAGGCGGTCGATCTAGGCAGGTTGCCGATCCAGCACTGCTGGCCGGGCGACGTGGCGCCGCTGATCACCTGGGGTCTGACGGTCACCCGCGGACCCAACAAGGAACGCCAGAACCTCGGCATCTATCGCCAGCAGGTCATCGGTCGCAACAAGCTGATCATGCGCTGGTTGAGTCACCGGGGCGGCGCGCTGGATTTCCGCGAGTGGTGCCAGAAGCATCCCGGCCAGCCCTACCCGGTGGCCGTGGCCCTGGGCGCCGATCCGGCCACCATCCTCGGCGCCGTCACCCCGGTACCCGACACCCTGTCCGAATACGCCTTCGCCGGCCTGCTGCGCGGCAGTCGCAGCGAACTGATCAAGTGCGTGGGCAACGACCTGCAGGTGCCGGCCAGTGCCGAGATCGTGCTGGAAGGGGTCATCCATCCGGGCGAGACCGCGCCGGAAGGGCCCTATGGCGATCACACCGGCTACTACAACGAGGTCGATACCTTCCCGGTCTTTACCGTGGAACGCATCACCCGCCGCCGCGACCCTATCTATCACAGCACCTACACCGGGCGGCCGCCGGACGAGCCGGCCATTCTCGGCGTGGCGCTCAACGAAGTCTTCGTGCCCATCCTGCAAAAGCAGTTTCCGGAGATCGTCGACTTCTACCTGCCGCCGGAAGGCTGCTCCTACCGCATGGCGGTGGTGACCATCAAGAAGCAGTACCCCGGCCACGCCAAGCGGGTGATGCTGGGCGTCTGGTCGTTCCTGCGGCAGTTCATGTACACCAAGTTCGTGATCGTCACCGACGACGACATCAATGCCCGCGACTGGAACGACGTCATCTGGGCCGTGACCACGCGCATGGATCCCAAGCGCGACACCGTGATGATCGACAACACTCCCATCGACTACCTGGACTTCGCCTCGCCGATCTCCGGCCTGGGCTCGAAGATGGGCCTGGATGCCACCCACAAGTGGCCGGGCGAAACCACCCGCGAGTGGGGGCGGGCGATCGTCAAGGACGAAGCGGTGGTCAAACGGGTGGACGAGATGTGGTCCAGTCTCGGGATCGACTAACGGAGACGACGATGAAGGTCACCCTGCAGCCCTCGGGTGCGGTACTGCAAACCCAGCCCGGCGAAGCCATCCTGGCCGCCGCGCAGCGCCTCGGCTACAGCGGGCCGCACAGCTGCCGCAATGGCAATTGCCAGCTCTGCGCCGCGCTGCTGGTGGAGGGCCAGGTCGCCCAGCACGGCCAGACCGTCGATCATGGCGAGATCTATGTCTGCGTGGCCGTACCCCTGAGCGACTGCCTGCTGCAGTGGGACGGCGTCCTCGCGCCTGGCGAATTGCCGGTGCGCCAGCTGGCCTGTCAGGTGGTGGCCCTGGATGACGTGGGTGGCGATGTCCGCCGGGTGCGCCTGCGTGCTCCCGCCGGGCGGCCGCCGCGCTATCACGCCGGTCAGTACCTGCTGATCCAGCGCGACGACGGCAAGCAGTCGGCCTTTTCCCTGGCCTCGGCGCCCCACCAGGGGCGTGAGCTGGAATTGCACGTGCTGGCGCGCGAGGCCAGCAGCCAGGCGCTGCTGGCGCAACTGGAAAGCAAGGGCATGGCCCAGGTCGAGCTGCCCTATGGCGACGCCCACCTGGCCGAACTGCCTGAAGGCCCCCTGGTACTGATCGCCGCCGGGACCGGCATGGCCCAGATGCACAGCCTGATCGAAGACGCCCGCACCCGGGGCTTCGCCCATCCGGTGCACCTCTATTGGGGCGTGCGCACGCCGGACGACTTCTATGCCATCGAGGCCTGGGACGCCTGGGCGGAACTGCCCAATCTCACCCTGAACCGGGTGGTGAGCGATGCCTGTGGCTGGGAAGGGCGCTGCGGTCTGCTGCACGAGGTGGTGCGTGCGGATTTCGCCGACCTGAGCGGCCTGCATGTCTATGCCAGCGGCTCGCCAGCGATGGTCTATGCCACCCTGGACGCCTTGGTGGAAGCCGGCATGGACGCGCACCAGATGCGCGCCGACGTCTTCGCCTACGCGCCGCGGAGTTAATGCGGATTGCTACGGCGCACTAGCATGGCCGCGATGGATACGTCCGTAGGGTGGAAAACCGCGCAGCGTTTTCCACCTTGAGCCCCGGTGGATGAGGCTACGCCGTCATCCACGCTACGGGGATCCTTTCCAGGCTCAGCGCGCCGACTTGGCCACCATGCCGGTGTGTCTCAGGGTCATCGCCAGGAAGACGATGGCCAGGACGCAGGAGCCGATCAGCAGCATGAAGCCGCCATCCCAGCCGAAGTGGTCCACGGTGTAGCCGACCAGGGCGTTGGCCGCGACCGAGCCTCCCAGGTAGCCGAACAGCCCGGTGAAGCCCGCGGCGGTGCCGGCGGCCTTCTTGGGTACCAGCTCCAGCGCCTGCAGGCCGATCAGCATCACCGGCCCGTAGATCAGGAAGCCGATGGATACCAGGGCCGCCAGGTCGATGCCGGGATTGCCTTCCGGGTTGAGCCAGTAGACCAGGGTGGCGACCAGCACGCCGAGCATGAACACCACGCCGGTGGCGCCGCGGTTGCCGCGGAACAGCTTGTCCGAGAGCCAGCCGCAGAGCAGGGTTCCGGGAATGCCGGCCCATTCGTAGAAGAAGTAGGCCCAGGAGGTCTTGTCCACCGAGAAGTGCTTGGCTTCCTTGAGGTAGGTGGGGGCCCAGTCCAGCACGCCATAGCGCAGCAGGTAGACGAAGACGTTGGCAAAGGCGATGTACCAGAGCAGGCGATTCTTCAGCACGTACTCGACGAAGATCTCCTTGGTGGAAAATTCGCGTTCGTGACCTTCGCTGTAGCCCTCGGGAAAGTCCTGTTGCCAGTGTTCCACCGATGGCAGGCCGCAGGACTGCGGGGTGTCGCGCATGGCGATGAAGGCGAAGACCGCCACCGCCAGGGCCACCACGGCCGGGACATAGAAGGCGGCGTGCCAGTCGTTGAACCAGGCCAGGCCGAGCAGGAACAGCGGGCCGATCAGGCCGCCGCCGACGTTGTGGGCGACGTTCCACACCGAGACCACCCCGCCACGCTCCTTCTGCGACCACCAGTGCACCATGGTGCGACCGCTGGGCGGCCAGCCCATGCCCTGGAACCAGCCGTTGAGGAACAGCAGGACGAACATGATGCTGACACTGGAGGTGGCCCAGGGTGCGAATCCGAACAGCAGCATCACCAGCGCCGACATCACCAGCCCGAAGGGCAGGAAATAGCGCGGATTGGAGCGGTCAGAGACCAGTCCCATGAGGAACTTGGACAGGCCGTAGGCGATGGCCACCGCGGACAGCGCCACGCCCAGTTCACCCCGGCTGTAGCCTTGCTCCACCAGGTAGGGCATGGCCAGCGAGAAGTTCTTGCGCAACAGGTAGTAGCCGGCGTAGCCGATAAAGATCCCGGCGAAGATCTGCCAGCGGAGACGGCGGTAGACGGGATCGATGCGATCGGCGGGCAGCGGCGTGCGATGGGCCGCGGGGGCGAAGATTCCAAGCATGGGAGCCTCGGTATTGTTATAAGTATTAATCGAAAACGAACATTCCAGGTTCGTTTTCGAATATTACAATGATATTACAGCCTGCATAGGCTTTTCCGCCCTGTGGCAGCGAGCGCCAGGATTCCCCCTTGATCTGTACGGGTTGCGCGCCTAGGGTGGCGCGTCTTTGCTGCCGTTTTCACGAGTCGTCATGCCTGCCTGGAAAGTCCTGTCCTCCCGCGCCCTGAACCTGGCCACCGCCCTGTTCGAACGCTATCCGCGGCTGATCGCCCTGGCCGGCTTCATTTCGGGGATCTGCAGTTTCCTGCTGGTGGACCGGCAGAAGGGCTTCGCTCCGGTGATGGCGGTGATCATGCTGGCGAGCTGGGTCTGGCTGATGCTGGAAAACGTGCTGCGGGGCTGGGTCAGCCGGCGTTTCGGCTGGGAATTGCCGCCACCGCTGCTGCGCTACGCCACCCAGTTGATCCACCAGGAAAGCCTGTTCTTCTGCCTGCCGTTCTTTGCCATCACCACGGCCTGGAACAGCGGTCAGGCGCTGTTCACCGGGCTGATCGGCGCGGCCGCCCTGGTCTCCATCATCGATCCGCTCTACTACAAGGCGCTGGCGCCGCGGCGCTGGGTATTCCTCAGCTACCACACCCTGACGCTGTTCGCGGTGCTGCTCACCGCCCTGCCGATCATCCTGCACCTGACCACCACCCAGAGCTACGAACTGGCCCTGGGCGTCGCCGTGCTGCTGTCCTTTCCCAGTCTGGCGGTGGCCTTCCGGGTACGCCTGGGCTGGCGCTGGCTGGGATTGCTGGGTCTGTGCCTGGCCATTGGTGCCTTCGGCTGGCTGGGCCGCGCCTGGGTGCCGCCGGCCACCCTGTGGCTGACCGACATGGGCATGAGCACCAACTTTGACAGCCTCAAGCGCCAGCCCGGCGATGCGGTGAAGAGCCTGAGCAGCGCCCAGCTGCGCACCCAGGGGCTCTATGCCTTTACCGCCATCAACGCACCGCGCGGCCTGAACGAGCGCATCTACCATGTCTGGCGCCATGCCGGTCAGGAGGTGGATCGGATTCCGCTGGATATCAGCGGCGGTCGCGAGGCGGGTTATCGCGCCTGGACCCACAAGCAGAACTTCCCCGGCGACGTGACCGGCCGTTGGCAGGTGCAAGTGGTGACGGACGTCGGCCAGGTGATCGGAACCCTCAGGTTCGAGGTGACCCCTTGAATCCCGCTGGCTATGCTGCAGCCATTCACCTCTAGAGGATTCGCCGTGAAAGCCGTCGCTGCCGTTTTGCTGTCCTTCTGCCTGGCCTTCGGTGCCTGGGCGAACGAAGAGAAGAAGGAAGGGGAGGCACCCAAGACCGAATTCTACAACCTGACCCCGGCGCTGGTCGGCAACTATGGCAGCGGGCCCAAGCTCAAGTACTACAAGGCCGACATCGCCCTGATGATGACCGGCAAGGAAGCCAAGGATAAGGTGGAGTTTCACGAGCCACTGATCCGCAACCAGCTGGTGATGCTCTTCGCCCAGCAGACCGACGAGACCCTGGCCGGCGTGGAAGCCCGCGAGAAACTGCGCCAGGAGGCGCTCAAGCAGGTGCAGAGCGTGCTCACCCAGGAGGAGGGCAAGCCGCTGGTGGAGGACCTGCTGTTCAACAACCTGATCATCCAGCCCTGAGGCCGGCGCTCAGCCGCGCGCCGCGGCGACGATCGCCGTCCACTCCGCCGGGCTGACCGGCATCACCGAGAGGCGGTTGCCCTTGCGCAGCAGGGCGAAGTCGGCGAGCTCCGGCAACTGGCGCAGGCGCGGCAGGGTCAGCACTCGCGGAAAGGCCTCGACGAAGGCGACCTGGCGCGCCGTCCAGGGATTGTTCTCGGCGCTGGCCCTGGGCGCATGGTAGGGGCTTTCGGGGTCCAGGGCGGTGGGGTCCGCGAAGGCCGCGCCGACGATGCGGCCGATGCCGGCGATGCCCGGTTCGGCGCAACTCGAATGATGAAAGAAGAACAGCTCGTCGGGTGCCATGGCGCGCAGGAAGTTACGCGCCTGGTAATTGCGTACCCCGTCCCAGCGCGCCTGGCCCAGGTGTTCCAGGTCGGCTAGCGAGAACTCATCGGGCTCGGATTTCAACAGCCAGCAGGCCACGGTTCGTCTCCTGACGAATGGAGGCTCGGGAGCTTCCAGGAAAGGGTCTGGTCGATTGCAAGGGGCGACCGCTTGTCGCAGAATGCCGCCCATTCCGGATGTAGTCTGATCGTACGCGCTGAGCATAACAGGGCGACGTCCTGTCCTGCCCAAAGGTGCCAGCAAGGGGGTGGCCCAGCTCGATGAAACGCAAACCTGATCTGTTATGGGTGCTGGTCTTGATCTTTACCCTGGGCGTGGTCACCACCGGGTACACCCAGAGTTTCTGGGAACAGCACCAGAGCCAGCAGCAGTACGCCCGCTATGCCAGCGACGTTCAGCCGACGCGGGAAGTCTCTCCCATCCGCTGAGCGTACCAGTCGCCATCGCTCACCACGGCCGCCATGGGCACGTCCCAGGCTGCCAGTGCCAGTCGCTCCACCTTCTGACATTCATGGGCGCAGCCGATCAGCTGCGGACTGTGCCATTGCCGCCGGCGCGCCAGGTAGGCCAGGTTGCGGTCATAGAAGCCTTTGCCCATGCCCAGGCGTCCGCCCTGGGGATCAAAGCCCACCAGCGGCATCAGGATCAGCCCCAGGGCCCAGGTCGGCCGACTCAGGCGCCGATCCGGGCGCGGCTCGGCGATACCGAAGCGATTGCGCACCCAGGATTCGCCGTGACCGACGCGCTGAAAGATCATCGCCGTCCGCGGCCACCGCGAGAGCACGGGCAGATAGGTGGCCTTGCCGCGGCGCTGGGCTTCTTCGAGCAGTGGACGCGGATCGATCTCGCCATCGCTGGGCAGATAGAAGGCGATATGTCGGGCGCGGCGAAATAGCGGATGCTGGGCGAGTTGCCGATAGAGTTGGCGGGCGGCCTGGCGTTGCTGGACGGGGGTGAGGGCGCGACGTCGCTGGCGAAGAAGCTTGCGCAGCGCGGGCCTGCTGAGATCGGGAGAAGGCGGGATGGTCATGGAAAAAAATGAGCTCTCCGGAATGCCGCTGCCGGTGTAGCCCTTGAACCCTTGGTTCAAGGTGGGAGAAGTCGTAGACCTTTAGGCTTTCCGCCGTAGCGGACATGCACACCAGCCTTACGAGCAACCCCCGGGGTGTTGCTTATCGGCTCGGGGACATGACCGACTGGCGCACACACCAGAGAGTGACCTCCAGTATACGCCCCTGAGCCGGGATGCAAACCCCCCTGCCGATCCACGGCTGGCGGTCAGGCGGTGGTGTCGTGTTCGGTGATCAGCGCCCGATCGACGCGATCCAGCAGGTCGCGTACCCGCTCGCGAGTGCTGCTGACTTCCAGGCTGACGTCGTCCTGGCGGTGCAGCAGTTCGTGGGTGATGTTGAGGGCGGCCATCACGGCCACGCGGTCGGCGCCGATGACCTTGCCGCTGCCGCGGATCTCGCGCATCTTGCCGTCCAGGTAGCGAGCGGTGCTCTCCAGGTTGGCGCGCTCGTCAGCCGGGCAGCTGATGCGATATTCCTTTTCCATTATCTGGACGGTCACGGTCTCGATGCTCATGAGTCCTGCTCCAAAGCTTTCAGGCGTAAAATCATCGCTTCGACCTTCGATCTGGCCAATTCGTTCTTTTCGATCAACTCGGCACGCTCCTGGCGCCAGTTGCGCTCGCCCTGGCGCAGTTGTCGATTCTGCCGCTGCAATTCCTCAAGACGCAGGAGCAGGCGCTCCACACGGTCACCGAGGGCTTCCAGATCGGCGTCGAGGGGCGTGTCGCGAGACTCGCGCATGAGGGCTACAGCTCCAGAAGGGTGCAACGAGATTGGCCGCCGGCGGGGTCAGCGCGTAGGATAAGGCTTCATTCTAGCCAGCGCCTCCCCTCGACGCCATGTCCAGCTCAGCATCCGCCTACGCCGCCTTCTCCACCCTGCTCGCCGAGGCCGCTTTGCCGGTCTCGCCCGCCGAACTCCACGGTCACCTGCTCGGGCGGGTCTGTGGGGGCGCGGGCTTCGACGAGAACGACTGGCTGGCCGCGGCCAGCGAGCTGCTCGGTGGCGCGCCTGGCGAGCGTCTGCAGGCGGCGCTGTCGGGTCTGTTGGGCATGGTGCAGCAGGAATTCGCCGGCCAGCAGGTGGCCCTGGTGCTGATGCTGCCGCCGGACGAGGTGTCGCTCGCCGAGCGCACCGCTGCCCTGGGCCAGTGGTGCCAGGGTTTCCTGGCCGGTTTCGGACTGTCCGGGCGTACCGGCGAGGTCTCGGGCGAGGCGCGCGAGGTGCTCGAGGACCTGGCGGCCATCGCTCAGATTCAGGAACCCGCCGAGGAAGGCGAAGAGGGCGAGAACGACTTCATGGAAGTCACCGAATACCTGCGTGTGGCGCCGCTGCTGCTGTACGGCGAATACGGGCGCGGCCCCACCCCCGAACCTGCGCCCGTGGTGCACTGAGCGGCCATGCCGCGGATCCACAAGGCCGAATTCGCCCGTCGCCGCCGCGCCCTGATGGCCGAGATCGGCCACGGCGGCATCGCCCTGCTGCCCGCCGCGCCGGTGTGCCTGCGCAATCGCGACATCGAGCAGCCCTATCGCCAGGACAGCGACTTCCAGTACCTCACCGGATTTCCCGAGCCCGAGGCCCTGGCCGTGCTGATTCCCGGCCGGGCCCACGGTGAATACCTGCTGTTCTGCCGCGAGCGGGACGCGGAGCTGGAGCGCTGGGAAGGCCGGCGCGTCGGTCAGGAAGGGGCGCTGGCCGACTATGGCGCGGACGATGCCTTTCCCATCGGCGATCTCGACGACATCCTGCCCGGCCTGCTGGAAGGCCGCGAGCGGGTCTACTACGCCATGGGTGCCCATCCGGAATTCGAGCGGCAACTGCTCAACTGGATCGAACTGATCCGCGCCAAGGCCGACCAGGGCGCCTCGCCGCCGCGGGAGCTGCTGGCGCTGGATACCCTGCTGCACGACAGCCGGCTGTACAAGTCGGCCGCCGAGGTGCGCCTGCTCAAGGCCGCCGCCGAATTGACCGGTGCGGCCCACCTGCGCGCCATGCAGGCCTGCCGGCCGGGGCTGCGCGAGTATCACCTGGAGGCGGAACTGGACTACTGCTTCCGCCAGGGGGGTGCCCGACTGGCGGCCTATGGCTCCATCGTCGCCGCCGGGGCCAATGCCTGCGTCATGCACTACCAGGCCAACGACGCGCCCCTGCGCGACGGCGACCTGGTGCTGATCGATGCCGGGTGCGAACTGGAATGCTATGCCAGCGACGTGACCCGCACCTTTCCGGTCAATGGCCGCTTCTCGCCGGAGCAGCGGCAGCTGTACGACATCGTGCTGGCCGCCAACCAGGCCGCCATTGCCTGCGTGGCGCCCGGGCGGCACTGGAACGAACCCCACGAAGCCACGGTCAGGGTGATCACCGAGGGGCTGTTGGCGCTGGGTCTGCTCCAGGGCGAGCTGGACGAGCTGATCGAGACGGGCGCCTGTCGGCAGTTCTACATGCACCGCGCCGGCCACTGGCTGGGGCTGGATGTCCATGACGTCGGCGAATACCGCATCGGCGATCAGTGGCGGATGCTGGAGCCGGGCATGGTGCTGACCGTGGAGCCCGGACTGTATATCCCGGTGGAGGCCGAGGTGCCGCGCAAATGGCGCGGCCTGGGTATCCGCATCGAGGACGAGGTGCTGGTGACGCGCAGTGGTTGCGAGGTGCTGACCGCCGGCCTGCCCAAGGCGGCCGCGGAGATCGAAGGCTTGATGGCGGCCGCGCGCGACCGCCGGGAGAACGCTCATGCAACGTCCTGATATCGCCATCATCGGTGGCGGCCTGGTGGGTGCCAGTCTGGCCCTGGCCCTGCAGGCCGGCGCCAAGGCGCGCGGCTGGCGCATCCTGCTGGTGGAGCCCTTCGCCCCCGGCGACACCTATCAGCCCAGCTACGATGCCCGCTCCTCGGCGCTGTCCTACGGCTCGCGGCTGATCTACCAGCGCCTCGGCGTCTGGGACGCCCTGGCCGAGCATGCCGAGGCGATCCGCGAGATCCAGGTCTCCGATCAGGGCCGCTTCGGCGTGACCCAGCTGCTCGCCCGCGACGAGAATTTGCCGGCGCTGGGCTATGTGGTGGAGAACGCCTGGATCGGCCAGGTGCTCTGGCAGGCCCTGGATCGCGAGGTGGTGGAATGGCGCTGCCCGGCGGAGGTGCGCACGCTCGCCGCCATCGCCGATGGCTATCGCCTGGAGCTGGATGATGGCGACATCCTCGAATGCGGCCTGGCGGTACTGGCCGACGGCGGCCGCTCGGCGCTGCGCGAGTCCCTCGGCATCGAGGTGCGGCGGACGGTCTATGAGCAGACCGCGCTGATCGCCAACGTCTCGACCAATCTGGGTCATGGTGGTCGCGCCTTCGAGCGCTTCACCCCCCACGGCCCCCTGGCGCTGCTGCCCCTGCCGGGTCAGCGCAGCGCCCTGGTCTGGACCCAGCCGGATGCCGAGGCGCTGCGACTGCAACAGGCGCCCGACGCCGTCTTTCTCACCGAATTGCAGCAGGCGGTGGGCTATCGCCTCGGCAGCTTCACCCAGGTCGGTACCCGCCATGCCTATCCGTTGACCCTGCTGGAAGCCAATGAGCAGGTCCGCCCGCACTTGGTGGTCCTGGGCAATGCCGCCCACAGCCTGCACCCCATCGCCGGCCAGGGCTTCAACCTGTCCCTGCGCGATGTCGACAGTCTGGCCGAGTGCCTGCTGGAGAGCGCCGCGGTGCCCGGCGATTTCGCCACCCTGCAGGACTACCTGCAGCGCCAGCGCCTGGACCAGCAGCTGACCATCGGCTTTTCCGACCGTATCACCCGGCTGTTCTCCAACAGCCGGCCCTGGCTCAGTGCCGGACGCAACCTGGGCCTGGTCGGCCTGGAGCTGTGCCCGCCGGCCAAGAGTGCCTTCGCCCGCCAGGCCATGGGCCTGGGTACCCGTCCCTGACCTGCGAGGAGAAACGAGCATGCTGACCCATGCGGATCTGGTGATCGTCGGTGCCGGCATGGTCGGCAGCGCCCTGGCCCTGGCTCTGGCCGACAGCGGCCTGTCGGTGGTGCTGCTCGATCGCGGCCCGCTCACGCCGGGCGCGGTCGAAAGCGACCTGCCCTTCGAACCCCGGGTCAGCGCCCTGTCGCTGGCCAGTCAACGCATCCTGCAACGCCTCGGCGCCTGGGACGGCATCCTCGCGCGCCGCGTCAGTCCCTACCAGGCCATGCACGTCTGGGACGGCTCTGGCACCGGCGCCGTGCATTTCGATGCCGCCAGCGTGCATGCCGAGGTGCTTGGCCATATCGTCGAGAATCGCGTGGTGCAGGACGCCCTGCTCGAACGCCTGGCCGAGGCCAACGTCCTGCTCCTGCCCGAAGCGCGCCTGGAATTGCTGCGCCGCTCCGGCGACCAGTGGCTGGTGCAACTGGCTGGCGACCGCCAGATCCGCGCCCCGCTGGTGGTGGCCGCCGATGGCGCCACCTCCGCCGTACGCCGCCTGGCCGGTCTGGAAACCCGCGAGTGGGACTATCTGCACCATGCCATCGTCACCAGCGTGCGCTGCGCCGAATCGCACCAGCGCACCGCCTGGCAGAGATTCACCGACGACGGCCCGCTGGCCTTCCTGCCGCTGGACCGCGGTGGCGATACCCGCTGGTGCTCCATCGTCTGGTCCTGCACGCCCAAGCAGGGCGAGCGGCTGATGGCCCTGGACGACGCGGCCTTCTGCCAGGCCCTGGGCGAGGCCTTCGAGCAGCGCCTGGGCAAGGTGGAATGCAGCGACACGCGGCTGTGCATCCCGTTGCGCCAGCGCCATGCCAAGCGCTATGTGGAACCCGGTCTGGCGCTGATCGGCGATGCCGCCCACGTCATCCACCCGCTGGCCGGGCAGGGCGTCAACCTGGGCTTTCTCGATGCCGCGGTACTGGCCGAGGAGTTGCGCCATGCCCAGGCGCGCGGTGAATCCATCGCCGAACAGCGGGTGCTGGAACGCTACGAGCGCCGCCGCATGCCGCACAACCTGGCGATGATGGCGGCGATGGAAGGCTTCCAGCGGCTGTTCCAGGACGACCGCCTGCCGCTGCGCTGGCTGCGCAACGCCGCGCTCAAACAGGTCGATCGCCACTTCGAAGCCAAGGCGCTGTTCGTCCGCCGCGCCCTGGGCCTGTCCGGCGATGTGCCGGAACTGGCCAGGGTCGTGGCCTGACGGCTCAGGCGTCGCCCAAGGATCCGGCCAGCTCCAGCACCTGCTGCCGCCAGGCGGCCTCGCGGGGCAGGGCGAGGAAGTGCGGGTTGAGGAAGGACTCGCGCATCTCGTAGGTGAGGGGCTGGCCGTCCAGGGTCAGCACCTCGCCGCCGGCGCCTTCCAGCACGCCCTGGGCGGCGGCGGTATCCCACTGGGAAGTGGGGGCGAGTCGGGGATAGAAGTCGGCCAGGCCTTCGGCCAGGAGGCAGAACTTGAGCGAGCTGCCGACGCTCACCAACTTGGGTTCGCCGAGGGTATTGCCCAACTCGTCCAGCAACCGTTGCTGCGCCGGACTGCCGTGGCGGCGGCTGGCGACCACGGTGAAGGCGTCTTCCGGCTGGATGCGCACGCCGATCTCGATGCCGTCTTCGCCCTGGATGCGCCAGGCGCCCAGTTCGCGACCGCCGCTGAAGCAGACGTCACGGGTGGGGATGCCGACCACGCCGAAGATCACCTGGCCACGTTCGACCAGGGCCACGTTGACGGTGAACTCCTCGCTGCCGTCGATGAATTCCTTGGTGCCGTCCAGGGGATCGACCACCCACCAGACGTCCCAGGCGCTGCGCGCCGCGAAGGGGATGTCACAGGCTTCTTCCGACAGCACCGGCACGTCCGGGGTCAGCCGCGCCAGGCCGTCGGCCAGTACCCGGTGGGCGGCGAGGTCGGCGGCGGTCACCGGCGAGTCGTCGCTCTTCTGCCGTACCGCCACGCCCTGCCGCCAATGGGGCAGGATGGCCGCGCCGGCCTGGCGCACCAGGTCGATGACGTTGAGCACCAGGGGGGCGGTAATGGAAACGGGCGCCATCATGCCGGCAATTCTCCGCGTTGGGTGAGCAGGTCGCGCACCAGATAGAGGGCGGCCAGGGCGCGGCCTTCGGAAAAGCGCGGATTCTGCACCAGCTGCGACAGCTCGCGCAGGTCGACGCTGCTGACCTCGAGCGGCTCGGGTTCATCGCCCGGCAGGCGCTCCGGATAGAGGTCGCGCGCCAGCACCACATGGATGCGCTGACTCATGTAGCCCGGGCTCAGCGACAGCGCGGTGAGGTATTCCAGCTGATGGGCGCCGAAACCGGCCTCTTCCTTGAGTTCGCGATTGGCGGCGTCGAGGATCTCTTCGCCCGGTTCCACCAGGCCCTTGGGCAGCGACAGTTCGTAGTCTTCCACGCCACCGCAATATTCCTCGATGAGCAGGGCGCGGGTGGCGTCCTGCAGGGCCACCACCATCACCGCACCGTGGCCGGTGCCCTTGTTGGCCAGGCGCTCATAGGTGCGCTCCTCGCCATTGGCGAAGCGCAACTGCATCTCCTCGACGGTGAACAGGCGGCTCTTGGCCACGATCTGTCGGGCGAGAACAGTGGGTTTCTGGCGCATGGACGGCTCCTGGGCTGGGCGGACGGGTATGATAACCCGCCTGTTACATGATCCGGAGTCACCATGACCCCTCTCGACTGGAGCCGTATCGATACCGTGTTGCTGGACATGGACGGCACCCTGCTCGATCTGCATTTCGACAACCATTTCTGGCTGGAGTACCTGCCGCAGCGCTATGCCGAGCGCCACGGCCAGTCCCTGGCGCTGGCCAAGGCCGAGCTGGAGCCGCTGTTTTTCAGCCACCAGGGCAAGCTGACCTGGTATTGCCTGGACTTCTGGAGCGCCGAGCTGGGTTTTTCCATGCGCGAGCTCAAGGAGGAGATCGCCCACCTGATCGCCCTGCGTCCGGATGCCGACACCTTCCTGGCCGCCCTGCAGCGCGCCGGCAAGAAGGTGGCGCTGATCACCAACGCCCACCGCGATTCCCTGTCGCTGAAGCTGGAGCGCATCGAGCTGGCGCCCTATTTCGACCGGCTGATCAGCTCCCACGACTATGGCTTCCCCAAGGAAGAACAGCAGTTCTGGCACGCCCTGCAGGCCGACTTCGCCTTCGATCCGGCGCGCACCCTGTTCATCGACGACAACCTGCCGATCCTGCGCAGCGCCCGCGACTACGGGGTTGCCCACCTGCTGGCGATCCACGAGCCGGACAGTCGGCGCGGACCCAAGGACAGCGAGGAATTCGAGGCGGTGCGGGATTATCGCGAGCTGCTGCCGCAGTGACGACTGTTGCAGTCCTGGCGACCCTCACCCCGGCCCTCTCCCGGCGGGAGAGGGGGCAGAGCGCCTGGAGGTAATCCGTGGACATCAAGCAACTGCGCTTTCTTATCGCCCTGGACGAGACGCGGCACTTCGGCCAGGCCGCGGCGCGCTGTCACGTCACCCAGCCAACGCTGTCCATGCGCCTGCGTGGCCTTGAAGACGAGCTGGGGGTGGAGCTGGTGCGCCGCGGGCAGCGCTTCGAGGGCTTCACCGAGGCCGGTCAGCGCATCCTCGCCTGGGCGCGTACCCTGATGGCCGCCCACGACGGCCTCTATGCCGAGGCGCAGGCCTTCCAGGGGCAACTGGTAGGTACGCTGCGGGTCGGCCTGGTGCCGCTGGCCAGCTTCGATCCCATGCCGCTGCTGCAGCACCTGCGCCTGCTGCACCCCAAGCTGCATTTCCAGCTGCAGGTGCTGAGCACCGAGCGCATCCTCGAAGCCGTGGCCAGCAATCGCCTGGAGCTGGGCATCTCCTACCTGGAGCACCTGGACCCGGCGCGCTTCGACAGCCTGACCCTGACCGAGACGCGCATGGGCCTGCTCTATGACGAGCGGCATTTCAGCTTCGACCAGGCCGCGCTGGACTGGCAGGCGGTGGCCGGATTGCCGCTCGGCCTGCTGACCGGCGCCATGCATTTTCGCCAGTCGGTGGACCACGGCTTTCGCAGCCTGGGCCTGACGCCGCAGCCGGTGCTGGAGACCGATGCGGTCTATCTGCTCCTGCAGGCGGTCAATGCCGGTCTGTGCTGCGCCGTGGTACCCCTGGCCGGCGGCTTCGATCGTCTTACACCCCATGCCCGGCTGATTCCCATCGACACGGCCCGTACCCTGACGCCCCTGGGCCTGCTCATTCGTCGGACCGAACCCCGACTGGCGGTCGCCGATGCCTGCTTCCAGGCGGTCAAGGCGCTCTACGCCGAGAGTGATAGATAGCGTTTATCAAGGCATCGGTCATAGCGATTAGACGCCCCGGGATGTGCTGGTTAATCTTTGATCTGTGTCAAACCGCCGCAGGTCGTTTTCGCCCATGTCCCAGGAATCGCCAGACCTCGTTGCCGCGCCCCCCGCTGGCTATGCCTTCGCCGAGCTGGAGCAGCCTGCTGCGCGAGGCGAACAGCCGCTGGCCGAAGAGGTGGCGCTGGCCATCGCCTACAACGGCATCAGCCATGCGGTGATGATGGCGACCCCGGCCGACGTGGAAGACTACGTGGTCGGTTTCAGCCTCAGCGCGGGTATCGTCGATGCCATCGACGACATCTATGGCATCCAGGTGCGGCGCGTGGGCGAGGCCCTCAATGTCGACGTCGAGATCAGCAGCCGCACCTTCTGGGCGCTCAAGCAGCAGCGCCGCCAGCTGGCCGGGACCAGTGGTTGCGGCCTGTGTGGGGTCGAGGCGCTGGAACAGGCGCTGCCGCAGCTGGATCGACTGCGCAAGGTGCGGCTGCCCCCGGCCGCTCATCTGCACGACCTGCGCCAGCGGATCGATGCTGCCCAGGATCTTGGTCAACGCAGCGGGGCGGTACATGCCGCGCTGTTCATCGACGGTCAGGGTGAACTGACCCTGTGCCGCGAAGACATCGGCCGCCACAACGCCCTGGACAAGCTCATCGGCGCCCTGCTGCGCCAGCGCCAGCCGGTGCGCGAGGGCTGCGTGGTGGTCACCAGTCGCTGCAGTCTCGAACTCATCCACAAGGCGGTGCGTGCCGGGCTCGCCACCCTCATCACCCTGTCGGCGCCCACCGGTCTCGCCGTGGAATGGGCGCGCCGCCATCGTCTCAATCTGATCCACCTGCCGCACCGGTCCCCACCGCGGGTCTATGCCCCGGCGCCCGTTGCCCCTTGATCCCACAGGTATCGCCATGAACAAACCTCAGCAGTCCTTCAAACCCTATCAAGGCCCCGCCGCCGGCTGGGGCGCCCTGAAGAGCGTGGTGCACTTCTGGCTCGACAGCGGCAACGCCTTCAAGAATCTGCGGACGCTGCTCAAGACCAACCAGGACCACGGTTTCGACTGCCCGGGCTGTGCCTGGGGCGAGGCGCCGGAAAACGGCCTGGTGAAGTTCTGCGAGAACGGCGCCAAGGCGGTCAACTGGGAAGCCACCAAACGCCGTGTCGATGCGGCCTTCTTCGCTCGCCACAGCGTGACCTCGCTGCAGGAACAGAGTGACTACTGGCTCGAATACCAGGGCCGGCTGACCGAGCCGCTGCGCTATGACGCCGCCACCGATCGCTATGTGCCCATCGCCTGGGACGCCGCCTTCGCGCTGATCGCCAAGGAGCTCAAGGCCCTGGCCAGCCCCGACGAGGCCGAGTTCTACACCTCGGGTCGCGCCAGCAACGAGGCGGCTTTCCTCTACCAGCTGTTCGTGCGCGCCTATGGCACCAACAATTTCCCCGACTGCTCGAACATGTGCCACGAGGCCAGTGGCGTCGGCCTGGGTCGCAGCATCGGCGTCGGCAAGGGCACCGTGACCTATCACGACCTGGACGAGGCCGATGCCATCTTCGTCATCGGCCAGAATCCCGGCACCAACCATCCGCGCATGATCGAGACCCTGCGCAACGCGGTGAAGCGCGGTGCCCAGGTGGTCTGCTTCAACCCGCTCAAGGAGCGTGGCCTGGAGCGCTTCCAGCATCCGCAGAATCCGCTGGAGATGCTCACCAACGACTCGCGGCCGACCAACACCGCCTATTTCCGTCCGGCCCTGGGCGGTGACATGGCGGCGCTGCGCGGCATCGCCAAGTACCTCCTGCAGTGGGAGCGCGAGGCCGCCGCCAAGGGCGCCAAGCGCATCTTCGATCACGCGTTCATCGCTGCCCATACGCTGGGCATGGACGACTACCTGGCTCAGGTCGACGCCACCTCCTGGGAGCTGATCGAGCGCCAGTCGGGGCTGTCGCTGCACGAGATCGAGCAGGCCGCGCGCATGTATGCCCGGGCCGAGAAAGTCATCATCTGCTGGGCCATGGGCATCACCCAGCACCGCCATTCGGTGGCCACGGTGCAGGAGATCGCCAACCTGCAGCTGCTCTGCGGCCAGATCGGCAAGCCTGGCGCCGGTCTCTGTCCGGTGCGCGGCCACAGCAACGTCCAGGGTGATCGCACCATGGGCATCGACGAGAAGGCCCCGGCCTGGCTCAGCGACGCCCTGGCCAAGCGCTTCGCCTTCGAGCCGCCGCGCAACCGCGGCCACAATACCGTGGAGGCCATCGCCGCCATGGAACAGGGGCAGGCCAAGGTGTTCATCGCCCTGGGCGGCAACTTCGCCCAGGCCACTCCGGACACTCCGCGCACCCACAAGGCGCTGCGCAAGTGCCGGCTGACCGTGCACATCGCCACCAAGCTCAACCGCAGCCACCTGGTGACCGGGCAGCAGGCGCTGATCCTGCCCTGCCTGGGTCGCACCGAGACGGACGTGCAGAAGGGCGGCAAGCAGGCCATCACCGTGGAAGACAGCTTCAGCATGGTGCATGCCTCGGCCGGCATCCTGCGGCCGCTGTCGGCGCAGATGAAGTCCGAGCCGGCCATCGTCGCCGGGCTGGCCAAGGCCGTGCTGGGCAACCATCCGGTGGACTGGGAATGGCTGATCGAGGACTACGACCGCATCCGCGACCTGATCGCCGATGTCATCCCCGGCTTCCAGGACTTCAATGCCCGACTGGCCGCGCCCGGTGGCTTCTACCTGGGCAACAAGGCCGGGCGCCGGGAGTGGAACACCCCCACCGGCAAGGCCAATTTCGCCGCCAATGCGCTGCTGCATGACCTGCTGCCGGACGCGGTCCGCCGCCAGGGCGTGAAGCCGGATCTGATCCTGCAGACCATGAGATCCCACGACCAGTACAACACCACCATCTACAGCCTCGACGACCGCTATCGCGGCGTGAAGGGCCAGCGCGACGTGGTCTTCGTCAACCAGGCCGATCTGGATCGCCTGGGCGTGGCCGCCGGCGAGAAGGTGGATCTGGTCGCCCTGTGGGACGACGGTATCGAGCGCCGGGTCCGCGGCTTCACCGCGCTGCCGTTCGACATCCCGGTCGGTCAGGCCGCCGGCTATTACCCGGAGACCAATCCGCTGGTGCCCCTGGAGAGCTACGGCGAGGGCAGCTTCACGCCCACTTCCAAGTTCGTCGCCATCAAGGTCGAGAAGGCCAGCGCCGGCAACCGTATCGCCTCGGTGGCCTGAGGCCTTCCCGGAAATGAAAAAAGCCGTCGCGAGACGGCTTTTTTCATGGTGCGACTATCACTGCAGGGTGAAGAGGACCTTCACCTTGTCGGTGACCGCGGCCTTGTCCACGTAGCCGATGGCGTCGGCTTCGCCAGCCACCTGGGCGACCACGGCGGCGTCGCCGGCAACGCTGGGCAGCGGCTGGCCCTTGCCGGTGAACACCAGGCCCGACCAGTAGGACTTCAGCTGGGCTTCGTTCTTGTTGGCGACCTTGGCATAGAAGGTTTCCTTGGTGGCCGACCAGTCCTTCTGGTCGACGCCCTTCAGCGACTTGTCCTTGCCGAGGAAGATGTTGGCCACTTCATCCTGGCCGGGTGTCTTGGCCGCGGCCGGATTGACGATCACGGCGACTTCGGCGTGGACCAGGCCGACGCTGAGCAACAGGGCGGCGCCAGTGAGCAGGCGGAGAGAACTCATGGGCGGATTCCTTAGAAGATGAAGTCGAGGCCGATGCTGATGATGTCGCCGTCGAAGTTGCGCGCCGGCGCGCCGAAGCGACCGCCGCTGCGGTCGTAGACGGCATTGGCGATGCTCTCGCTGTCGGTTTTGACGAAGGTGCCGTTGTAGCCGCCGGTGGTGTCGACGCGCTTGTATTCGCTTTTGAGCACCAGGCTGGGGGTGATGTTGTAGTTCAGGCCATAGGTCCAGGAGCTCTGACGGCCGGCGTGTTCTTCGTCCAGCTGGGCGTAGGTCACGTGGGCCAGGAAGTCACCGAAGCGGCGACCGGCCATCAGGTAGAAGGCGTTGCTGCTGCCCTGGTTGTCGCCCTCGATGACGCGGCGGGTCCATTCGTTGCTGGTCAGCCAGGTGCCGTTGTCGTACTGGTAGCCGAGCGAGGTGAACTTGCCCTTCTGGTCGTCCAGGGTCAGCAACGGGTAGTGCAGGTCGATGCTCGATTCGGTGTAGGCCAGACGCACGGTGCCGTACTCGTTGGTCGCCAGGCTGACGTTGGCAGCGGCGATGCGCTTGTAGTCGATGTCGTAGAGATCATCGTTGACGAAGTAGTTGCGATTGACCGCCTGGCCACCGCTCACCTGGAAGTTCAGAGTGCCGAAGGCGACCGGCAGACTCCAGAGGGCGTCGGCGCCTTCGTAGTTGGAGACCTGCACCTGGCTGTAGACCTCGTCGGGCAGGCGCAGCCAGGGGTAGGTGATACCCACGTCCAGGGTCTCGGAATACATGAACACCGGCGTGCGCAGGCGGCCGGCGCGGAAGGTCAGGTTGTCGGTGGCGTGGAAGGCCAGATAGGCCCATTCCAGGTTGGCTTTCCACTGGTCCTGCTCGGCCTTGGCGGTGACCTGCACCGTGGCGTCCAGCTTGTCGGTCAGGCCGTACTGGAACTGGCCGCCCAGCTTGCTCAGCTGATCGCCACGCCAGTGATCGTTGGTCTGGCCGTTGATGCCGAAGCTGCGGCCGTCGTCTTCGCCACCCAGGTGGGTGATGCCGGCGGTGCCGAAGCCGTTGAAGCGGTAGTCACCCTGATCGAGGGCGAGCGCGGATCCCGCGCAGGTGAGGGCCGCGCCGAAGGCGAGCAGACGTGCAAAAGCCATGAAAATGCTCCTAGAGGTTTCTCGGTATAGGGAAAGTCGGTAGAGGACTAGCTAGATGCGGAAGCGTGAGGTCGCCTGCCGGAGATCGGTGTCGACCACCACCAACTGCTCGCCCATGCGGGCGGTGGCGGTGGTGCTGTCCGCACTGGACTGGGTATCGGTCTGCAGGCGGCGGGTGTCGCTGCTGATCGAATCGGAAAGACTCAGCTGTTCGCCGGTGAGCAGGGCGATCTGAGCGTTGTAGTCGTTGATGCGCGCCACGGCCTGGGCGATGCCTTCGAGCATCGCGGTGGCCGCCTGGGAGCTGCTGGCGCTGACCTGAGCCTGGGTGTGGCTGCCCTGCATGGCCTGCAGCACGCGCTGCGCGTTGCCCTGCAGGCGTTCGATGATCTGCTGGATCTCGGCGGTGGAGCGCGCGGTCTTCTGCGCCAGATTGCGCACCTCGTCGGCCACCACGGCAAAGCCGCGGCCCTGTTCGCCGGCCCGCGCGGCCTCGATGGCGGCATTGAGCGCCAGCAGATTGGTCTGCTCGGCGATGGACTTGATCACGTCCAGCACCAGGCCGACCTGGCGGGTTTCCTGTTCCAGCTGCTGCATGGACTCGGCCGACTGGCGCACGCTGTCGTCCAGTTCGCCCATGTTGCGCGACAGCTGGCCGATGCTGGTACGGGCGGCGGCGGACTGCTCGGCCGCGGCGGAGGCCTGGTCGGCGGCCTCGCGCGAGCGGTCGGCCACCTCGTGCAGGTTGGTGTTCATGGTCTGGATGTCACGGCCGATGGACTCGGTGTGACCCTGCTGGGAACGGGCGTTGTTCTCTACCGTCTGGGTGAGTCTATAGAGCTCGCCGGAAACCTGACCCAGCGGATGGGCGGCATCGACGATGGCCTTGATGGTGCCCTGCAGCTGATCGAGAAAGACATTGAACAGTGCGGTCATCTGGCCGATCTCGTCCCGCGAGCCGACCTGCAGGCGACGGGTGAGGTCGCCGTCGCCCTCGGCGATGGCGCGCAGCGAAGTGATCACCTCGCGCACGCTGCCGAGCACGCTGCGGATGGTCAGCACGGCGGCTCCGGCCAGGATCACCACCAGCAGCAGACTCAGCCAGATGCCGACCCGGGTGGTGTCGGCATTCTGGTCGCGGGCCTGGGCCAGGGTCTGCTGGAAGTCGGTATAGGCATGGCTGCGCAAGGTGGTACCCAGCTGCTGGGCAGCGGCGAGATCCGTGGCCATGCGGTCCAGATTGGGCCGCAGGGAATCGAAGGAACCGCTGCCCTTGATCAGCTGTTCGGAGGCGCTCAGGGCGTTGTCCGCATAGCGATGGATGCCCTGGCGCCAGCTGGAGATCTCGTCGTTGCGGGCCGAGGTCTGGCGGGTGAGGTCGGCCATTTCCTGCAGGCGGCTGTCGATGTCGTCGACCACCTTGCGGGCCTCGCCCAGGGTTTCCAGTTCACTGGCGGTCACGGCGCTGTTGAACAGCCCGGGCAGGCGGGAAAACTGGAAGAGCACCGCGTCGGCCTTTTCCAGCAGCGGATAGCTGTGGTTTTCCAGCTGGTCGAGGCGTTGATCGTTGCCAGCCAGCTGGGCAGAGGTATAGGCCACGTAGAGCAGCAGGCCCAGCAGAGCGGCAGCCGGCAGCAGCGACAGCTTGAGCGTCAGCGACAGGTTACGAAACATCTACACCTCGGGAAGCATGGGCAGTAGCAAGCAGCGAGGTGCGGCACCCTCTTTTCGAGCGAGGGCTTGCCAAGGGTCATGTCCTGACCGGTCACCACGTCCTGTTGGCCTCGCAAACGTGATTAAGCGAAGCCGTCACATTTTCGACATCTGCTGGTAAAACTTAAGACGACTAAACGTTATTGCGATTATTGGCGATGGGCGTTGCGAAAGGCGGTGCAGGCGGTCATCTTCGGGTTTTTCAGACTGACCAGTCCTGCCATGGCCCCCTTGTTTTCCCAAATCGAGTCCTGGTTGAAGGCCGATGCCGAGCGTCTGCGCCTGCTGCGCGTCCTTGCCGATTTGCACCTGCCCGACGCCTGGTTGGCTGCAGGCTTCGTGCGCAACCTGGTCTGGGATCGACTGCATGGCCATACCGAATCGACGCCGCTGGCGGATCTGGATGTCATCTATTTCGACGCGACCGACTGTCGACCCGAGCGGGACCGGGAGATCGAAGCGCTGCTGTTGCAGCGAGCGCCAAATTGGCCTTGGTCGGTACGCAATCAGGCCGCCATGCACCTTCGCAATGACGATGCGCCCTATGGCGATAGCCTGGATGCCATGCGTTTTTGGGTCGAGGTAGAGTCTGCCCTGGCCGCGCGCCTGACCGCCGAAGGTGCGCTCGAAGTCGTCAGTCCCTTCGCCCAGGAAGGGCTTCTGGCCCTGCATCTCACGCCCAATCCCTGGCGGCCCCGGCCGGAAGCCTTTCGCCAGCGGCTCGCGACCAAGGGCTGGCTGGAGCGCTGGCCGCGATTGCAGGTACGGACGGATCCCCTGCACGACGACCAGGGTTGAGCAGCAGCGGCGCTGGGAAAGCGTTCACTGCCAGGAACTCGGCAACACGCCAGGCCTTGCCGCTGTAGTGACGTCGAAAGGCCTGTGCAGGAACTGTCGAGGGGTTCGGTGACAAACCCTGAGCGCCAGGTGGAACTATCTGTTGAGATAAGAGATATCGTTCAACCGATAACAAAGGAAAGTGGGTCGTGGAGTCCTTGTTTCAAGTTTATGACTATTGAGAATGCTCTTCCTCCAAAGACTGACGAACTTCGGTCAGGATGAAGGCTTTATTACTTCCATAACTTCGCGGTTGGTTTTAAACCGATAACAGGAATTCTTTCGCTGCAGGCTTCTGCCTGGTTGAAGTATCGCCGAAGTGCATGGGGAAGACGCCCTTGGACGTCATGCCTGAATGAGCCCTCCGGTCATCAACGTCCGGGGGTTTATGTCCGTGAAGGGCAGGCCAGGAGCTCAGCGGAACGGGAGCCGGCCAGGCCTCAGACCCTAAAGCGCGACGTCAGCTCTTGCAGCTGCAGGCTCAGGTTGGCCAGTTCGGTGCTGGAACCGGCGGTTTTCTCGGTGGCGGCGGCGGTCTGGTCGGCGACTTCATGGACCTTGACCACGCTGCGGCTGATGTTTTCACCGGCCGCGCTCTGCTGCTCGACCGCGGTGGCGATCTGCTCGTTCATGGCCTCGATCTCGCTCACCGCACTGCTGACGCTGCCCAGGACCACGCCCGCCTGGCGGGTCAGGTCGACGCTGTCGCCGGTCAGCTGGATATTGCGGTCCAGGGCGGCGCTCATCTTGTCGGTGCTGCCGTGCAGCCGGGTGATGAGGCTGGCGATCTCGTCGGTGGAGGAGCGCGTACGCTGCGCCAGGCCGCGCACCTCGTCGGCGACCACGGCGAAGCCACGTCCCGCTTCACCAGCGCGAGCGGCCTCGATGGCGGCGTTGAGCGCCAGCAGATTGGTCTGCTCGGCGACCGCCTTGATCACGTCCAGCACGCCGCCGATGCGGTCGGCGTCCTGCCTGAGCAACTCCATGGTGGCCTGGGTGCTGTCCACTTCCTGGGCCAGGGTCTGGATCTGGGTGGCAACCTGGTTGACCATCTCATCGCCCTCGCGGGTCTTGAGGGTGGCCTCGCGGGCGGTCGTCGACGCCTGTTCGGCATTGCGCGCCACCTCATTGATGGTGGCGCTCATCTGCTGCATGGCTGTGGCGATCTGCTCGGTTTCCATCTTCTGTGCCGAGGCGCCAGCGCGCGTCTGCTCGGTGATGGCGGAGAGTTCTTCGGCGGCACTGGCGACCTGGATGACGCCATCCTTCTGCTCGCGGATCAGGTCACTCAGATTGACGATCATGAGCTGCATGGCCGCCTGTAGCTGACCGAGTTCGTCCTTGCGCTCCAACTCGATCTGCACGGTCAGGTCGCCGGCAGCGAGCTGCTCCACGGTCGCCAGGGTCTGGCGCAGCGGCGTCACGATGGAGCGGGTGATGATCCAGGCCGCGATCAGGCTGAGCAGTATCGCCAGCAGCAGCCCGCCAAAGAGCATCAGCTTGGCCTCGCGGATATCGTCGAGGCGGAACTGGTTCTGTATCTGCTTCATTTCGTCGGAGGTCTTGAGCAGCACCTGGATATGCTGGTAGAGGCCCTGATTAACGTCCTGGTACGCCTTCTGGATACTGAACAGCTGTTGGACCTGGCGCTGATACTCGTCAAGGAGCCCTGGCAGCTGCTGCAATTCCGGGGTCGAGGGCAGGGTCTTGAGTACCTCGCCGACCCTGTCCAGGGACGCTTGCAGGGCCTCCTGCTGGGGGCCGGCTGACTTGAGTACATAGAGGTGCAGGTGGATCCGCAGCTGCTGCAGCGCCGTCAGCAGGGAAGGCAGCGGTGCGCTGGCCTGATCGCCTTCGCGGTTCAGGGCGCCGGACGCCTCCTGCAACCGCTTGTCCAGCATATCGCCCGTGTTGCGCACGTCCTGAAGCGTGGTGGTGCGGTCCTGGGTCACCTTCAGCGTCTGCCGATAGAGGTCACGGTATTCCTTGAGGGTCTGTTCGGTACGGGCCAGCAGCGCTTTGCTCTCCGGGCGTTTGAACAGCGGACGGGCATCCTGCAAATGCTGTTCGAGGGCATCGATGCCGCCTTTCCAGCGACCGGCCTGGTCCGCTTCCGGCAAGATCGCAAAGTCCTTGCGGGCATTGCGCATGTCGCGGGCGAGTAGCCCGATCTGGGTGAACTGTTCGATCAGGTTGCCGCGTCGGCCCAGGGCCTGGATGCCGTTCCAACCGGTATAGGCGATCGCCAGGGTCAGGATGATCAGGACGGTAAAGCCGGAAAACAGCTTCGTACGAACACTCATGTTGCTCATTTTCATGGGGCTATTTCCCAACGTTCGGCGGAAAGTTCCGGGGTTCGAGGAGTGCTGAGGGCGTCGGATTCTAGCCGAGGGTCATGGGGAAAAGTTTGGTATTTACAACATTTAAATAATGGTAAGTCTAATATTTATATAGGGGCCTGAAGAGGGGTTTTGCTGTTTGCCAGTCTCCGGCATCAGGGCTATTGAAGAGTTGGATGTTTGGTCGGAAGTTTGAATGGAACGAGTGGTGCTGTTTCCAATAGGCTATTTTTTATTAGTCATGCTTTAGTGATGCGGCCAAAGGGTGGGGATCGAGAGGCCCTGGCCTGGATCCGGCAGGGAAGGGCGGCTGGAGGCCTCGTCGCCAGCAGGTGCGGCCCCTGGCGGAGATGAGCGACGCCTCGCGCCATCATCGGTTGTCCGGCGAACCCTGGAATGCCGCTAGACTCCATAGAAAGGTCATCCGCTTTCCCTCTCCGGCAAGGAATCCCCATGTCCACCACGGAGCGTCGCCGCGCCTTTCTGCAGCATCCGGGCTTTTCACGACTGTTCGCGCCAGGTCGTCTGACCCTGGGCTTTCTGCTGCCGCTGGAAGGCTATCCCGACGATCCCATGCCGACCCTGCGCGACCATGCCCGCCTGGCGCGGCTGGCCGACCAGCTGGGCTTCGCGGCGCTCTGGGCGCGCGACGTACCCTTCTACGATCCCGGCTTCAACGACGCCGGCCAGGTGTTCGAGCCCTTCACCTATCTCGGCTACCTGGCGGGCATCACCCAGCACCTGACCCTGGCCACCGGCAGCGCCGTCATCACCCTGCGCCATCCGCTGCACCTGGCCAAGATGGCGGCCTCGGTTGACCAGTTGAGCGATGGTCGGCTGGTGCTGGGGGTGGCCTCCGGCGATCGTCCGGTGGAATACCCGGCCTTTGGCCTGGAAAGCGAATTCGAGCGGCGGGGCGAGCGCTTTCGCGATGCCTTCGAGATGTTCCGGCTGGCCGGCGAGACTAATTTTCCCCGGGGTGAATTTCGCCGTTTCGGCGATCTGCAGGGATTGGCCGATCTGGTGCCCAAACCGGTGCACGGCCGCATCCCGGCGCTGGTGACCGGACGCAGTCGGCAGACGGTGGACTGGATCGCCGCCAAGGCCGATGGCTGGTTCTACTATTTCGTGCCCGCCGAGCACGTCCCGGCCCTGACACGGGTCTGGCGCGAGGCGCTGAACGAGATCGGCGGGCGCGAGCTGTTCAAGCCCTTTGCCCAGGGGCTGTTCTTCGAGCTGGCCAGCGATCCGGCCCAGCCACCACGGCCCATCCATGCCGGACTGTCCTGCGGGCGGCGAGCGCTGGTGGACTACCTTGCCCAATTGCAGGAGGCAGGCGTCAATCACCTGGCCCTCAACCTGCGGCCCTCGCGGCGTCCGGCCAGCGAAGTGGTCCAGGAGCTGGGCGAATTCGTGCTGCCGCATTTTCCGTCCCTGGCCTGAAGCCAGCGCCTTGGTGTGAAGCCAGGTAACACTTGCCAGGCTAACGATCTCTCCACGTCCGGCAGGCTCCCCTATGGCAGGGGTTCAACCTGGTCGCACCCCTTGGCCTGATCTCTGCATAGTCTTGCGATCTGTTACCCGCCTGCTGGTGCAACCGGATCGACGGTAGAACCTCATGGGTTGCACTTGGTTGCACTATTCTTTCGAGCAGCGCTAAGCTGCGCCGAATTTCGACGCCTTCTTGCTTGAGGACCTGCGCATGGCCACTACCACTACCCTGGGCGTAAAGCTCGACGAAGCCACTCGCGATCGTCTCAAGGAAGCGGCGCGCCGCATTGATCGGACGCCTCACTGGCTGATCAAGCAGGCCATCTATACCTACCTGGAAACCCTGGAAAGTGGCGCGACCCTGGCCGACCTGCAGGGCATCGCCCAGCGCCTGGCGGAAGGCGACAACGAAGCCGTCGAGGCCCTGGCCGATCCGGTCTACCAGCCCTTCCTGGAGTTCGCCGAAAGCATCCTGCCGCAGTCCGTCCTGCGCTCGGCCATCACCGCCGCCTATCGCCGGCCGGAAGAAGAGCTGTTGCCGCTGCTGCTGGAACAGGCGCGCCTGCCCGCGGCCCAGGCCAAGGCGACCCACGAGCTGGCCCATCGCATCGCCGAGAAGCTGCGCAACGCCAAGGGTGCAACCGGGCGCTCCGGAATGGTGCAGAGTCTGCTCCGCGAGTTCTCGCTGTCCTCGCAGGAGGGCGTGGCCCTGATGTGCCTGGCCGAAGCCCTGCTGCGCATTCCGGACAAGGGCACCCGTGATGCCCTGATCCGCGACAAGATCAGCACCGGCAACTGGCAGCCGCACCTGGGCAACAGCCCGTCACTGTTCGTCAATGCCGCCACCTGGGGCCTGTTGCTGACCGGTCGCCTGGTGTCGACCCACAACGAGGCCGGCCTCACCAGCTCGCTCAATCGCCTCATCGGCAAGAGCGGCGAACCGGTGATCCGCAAGGGCGTGGACATGGCCATGCGCCTGATGGGCGAGCAGTTCGTCACCGGCGAGACCATCGCCGAGGCCCTGGCCAACGCCAGCAAGTTCGAGGCGAAGGGCTTCCGCTACAGCTACGACATGCTGGGCGAGGCCGCCTTGACCGAGGCCGACGCGCGCCGCTACCTGGCCTCCTACGAGCAGGCCATCCACTCCATCGGCAAGGCCTCCCACGGTCGCGGCATCTACGAAGGCCCGGGCATCTCCATCAAGCTCTCGGCCCTGCATCCGCGCTACAGCCGCGCCCAGTACGACCGGGTGATGAGCGAGCTCTATCCGCGCCTACTGGAGCTGACCCTGCTGGCCAAGCGCTACGACATCGGCCTGAACATCGACGCCGAGGAAGCCGATCGCCTGGAGATCTCCCTGGATCTGCTGGAGCGCCTGTCCTTCGAGCCGCAACTGGCCGGCTGGAACGGCATCGGCTTCGTCATCCAGGCCTACCAGAAGCGCTGCCCGCTGGTGATCGACTACCTGATCGACCTGGCCAGGCGCAGCCGTCGCCGCCTGATGATCCGGCTGGTCAAGGGCGCCTACTGGGACAGCGAGATCAAGCGCGCCCAGGTGGAAGGCCTGGAGGGCTATCCGGTCTATACCCGCAAGGTCTACACCGACGTGGCCTACCTGGCTTGCGCCCGCAAGCTGCTGGCCGCGCCGGAAGCCATCTATCCGCAATTCGCCACCCACAACGCCCACACCCTGGCCGCCATCTACCAGCTTGGCGGGCAGAACTACTACCCCGGCCAGTACGAATTCCAGTGCCTGCATGGCATGGGCGAGCCGCTGTACGAGCAGGTGGTAGGCAGCGTCAAGGACGGCAAGCTGGCGCGGCCGTGCCGCATCTATGCCCCGGTGGGCACCCACGAGACGCTGCTGGCCTACCTGGTCCGCCGCCTCCTGGAGAACGGCGCCAACACCTCCTTCGTCAATCGCATCGCCGACCACTCCATCTCCCTCGACCAGCTGGTGGCCGATCCGGTGGTGCAGATCGAGCAGCAGTCCACCAGCGAAGGCGCCATCGGCCTGCCGCATCCGCGCATTCCCCACCCAAGCGCCCTGTACGGCGCCGAGCGTTGCAATTCCAGCGGTCTGGACCTGTCCAGCGAACACCGCCTGGGCTCGCTGTCGGCCGCGCTGCTGGCCAGCGGCAACACTGCCTGGGAAGCCCGCCCGCTGCTGGGTCGCACCAGCGAGCCGTCGATTCCGCAACCGGTGCTCAATCCGGCCGATCGCCGCGATCGCGTCGGCCAGGTCAGCAACGCTACCCGCGCCGATGTCGACATCGCCCTGGAAGAGGCCCTGGCCGCCGCACCCATCTGGCAATCCACCCCGCCCGAGCAGCGCGCCGCGGCCCTGGATCGCGCCGCCGAATTGATGGAGGCCCAGCTGCAGCCATTGATGGGCCTCTTGGTACGCGAAGCCGGCAAGACCTACGCCAACGCCATCGCCGAGGTGCGCGAGGCGGTGGATTTCCTGCGCTACTACGCCGCCCTGGTGCGGCGTGACTTCGCCAACGACAGCCACCGCCCCCTGGGTCCGGTGGTCTGCATCAGCCCCTGGAACTTCCCCCTGGCCATCTTCAGCGGCCAGATCGCCGCGGCCCTGGCCGCCGGCAACACCGTGCTGGCCAAGCCGGCCGAGCAGACGCCGCTGATCGCCGCCCAGGCCGTGCGCCTGTTGCTGGAAGCCGGCATCCCCGAGGGCGTGCTGCAACTGCTGCCGGGCGAGGGCTCCACCATCGGCGCTGCCCTGGTCAACGATGTACGGGTCAAGGGCGTGATGTTCACCGGCTCCACCGAGGTGGCCCAGATCCTGGCGCGCAACATCGCCGGGCGCCTGGATGCCCAGGGCCGGCCGATCCCGCTGATCGCCGAGACCGGCGGCCAGAACGCCATGATCGTCGACTCCTCGGCGCTGGCCGAGCAGGTGGTGACCGACGTGGTCGCTTCCGCCTTCGACAGCGCCGGTCAGCGTTGCTCGGCCCTGCGCGTGCTCTGCGTGCAGGACGACGTGGCCGATCGCGTGCTGGAGATGCTCAAGGGCGCCATGGCGGAGTGCCGCCTGGGTAACCCGGAGAACCTGGCCATCGACATCGGCCCGGTGATCGACGGCGAGGCCAAGGCTACCATCGACAAGCATATCCAGACCCTGAGAGGCAAAGGCCGCCGGGTGCACCAGGGCGGTCGTGTGGAAGGCGATGCCATCCACCGCGGCACCTTCGTCATGCCCACCCTGATCGAGCTGGAGAGCCTGGCCGAACTGGGTCGCGAGGTCTTCGGGCCGGTGCTGCACGTGGTGCGCTATGGTCGCAAAGACCTGGACAAGGTCATCGACCAGATCAACGCCACCGGCTACGGCCTGACCTTTGGCGTGCACACCCGCATCGACGAGACCATCGCCAAGGTGATCGAGCGCGCTCATGCCGGCAACCTCTACGTCAATCGCAACATGGTCGGCGCGGTGGTCGGGGTGCAGCCCTTCGGCGGCGAAGGCCTCTCGGGCACCGGTCCCAAGGCGGGCGGTCCGCTCTACCTCTATCGCCTGCTCAGCACGCGTCCGGATGGCGATCCCGCCGTGGCCCTGGCCAAGGGCAGCACTGGCGAAACCGAATGGCAGGTGCGCGACGCCCTGCGTCAGCAGGCCGGCAATCCGCTGGGCGCCCTGCACGACTGGGCCAGGCAGCAGGGCCTGGGCGAGCTGGAACAGGCCTGCCTGAGGTTCGCCGAAGAGTCCCTGAGCGGTCTGACCCGTCTGCTGCCGGGCCCGACCGGGGAGCGCAACAGCTACAGCCTGCTGCCGCGCAGCCGGGTACTGTGCCTGGCGGCCGACGACAGCGATCTGCTGCTGCAACTGGCGGCGGTCATGGCGGTGGGCAGCACGGCGCTGGTCGAGGACGCCCACAAGACGCTCCTGACACGCCTGCCGCACGCCGTGCGCGCGCGGGTGCAGGTGGCGGCCGACTGGCGCAAGGACGAGGTCGCCTTCGAAGCGGTCCTGCATCACGGCGATTCCGATCAGCTGCGCCAGGTCTGCCAGCAGGTGGCCAAGCGCAATGGCCCCATCGTCGGCGTCCAGGGCCTGGCCCGTGGCGAGACTGCCATTCCGCTGGAACGCCTGCTCATCGAGCGCGCCCTGAGCGTGAACACGGCAGCGGCCGGCGGCAATGCCAGTCTGATGACCATCGGTTGAGGGCTCGTCGGGCTGAGCTGGATGCAGCGAAGTCCGACATTCGCGTAGCCGTTGGGCTTCGACGATGGAGCTGTCTCAACCCAACCTACGGCAGTTCATTCGTAGGTTGGGTTGAGCGCAGCGAAGCCCAACAGGCAGGCCATGGCCTCGCTCAGGCGAGACTCCAGCAGGGCCTAATACTGCGCCCCATACCCCTCAGGCTCCACCGGAAAGCCGCCGTCGTTCGCCGCGATCAGCTTGTTCAGGCGTACCGGGATGGCCTTGGCCGCCGGTACCTTGCTGCCTTCGGCATGGTGCCAGAGCGGAATCAGGGCGTTGCATTCCGGGTAGTAGCCGCCACAGGCGCCTTCCGGGATGTTGTAGGGCGTGACCCGCAGCGGCCCCACTTCGCGGCGCACGCCATCGTCGGCCACCGTCGACACCTGCACCTTGTCGCCTTCGGCCAGGCCCAGGCGTTCGATGTCGTTGCGATTCATGAAGAGCACCGCCCGGGTACCCTTCACGCCGCGGAAACGATCGTGATAGCCGTAGATGGTGGTGTTGAACTGGTCGTTGCTGCGCAGCGTCATGAGGGTCAGGACGTCACGCCCGCTCGCGGGCATGTCCGGATCCTCTTCCAGGCTGCGTGGCACGATGAGGTTGGCCTTGCCGGTTTCGGTCTTCCATTCGCGCTTGGCTGCCGGCAGCGGGCGATGGAAGCCACCTACCTCCCACATCCGCGCATTGAAGTCGTGGAAGATCTCCGGAAAGGAGAGGGCGATCTCGTCGCGGATCAGGGCGTAGTCTGCCACCCAGGCATCCCAGGCGACCCTGGGGTTGTCGGGCAGGGTAGCCTTGGCCAGCCCGGCGACGATGGCTGGCTCGGACAGCAACTCACCCTCGGGCGGCTCGGCCGCGCCGCGCCAGCCGTGGATGCAGCCGGTGCTGTCCTCGGTGCTATGGGCCTGCTCCACCTCGTTCTGGCGATCGATCTCGGTACGCCCCAGGCAGGGCAGCAGATAGGCTTTGTCCGCCGGCACCAGATGATTGCGATTGAGCTTGGTAGCAATCTGCACCGACAGGCGCAGGGTGCGCCAGGCGGGCTCCATCAGGCTGGTCTCGGGAATGGCGCGCAGGAAGTTACCGCCCAGGCCGATGAAGGCCTTTACCGAGCCGTCGAGGATGCCTTCGCAGGCCTCTACGGTATTGCGGCCCTTGTCTTGCGGCGGGGCGAAGCCGAAACGCTCGCCCAGCTGCTTCAACGGCGCCAGTTCCGGTTTTTCGGTGATACCCACGGTGCGCTGACCCTGGACATTGGAATGCCCCCGGACCGGACAGATACCGGCGCCAGGCTTGCCGAGGTTGCCGCGCAGCAGCAGCAGGTTGGCCAGCATCT
This sequence comes from Pseudomonas sp. SHLD1, assembly GCF_028640935.1. Classification (NCBI taxonomy): domain Bacteria; kingdom Pseudomonadati; phylum Pseudomonadota; class Gammaproteobacteria; order Pseudomonadales; family Pseudomonadaceae; genus Pseudomonas; species Pseudomonas sp. SHLD1. The sequence continues at coordinate 83,327 of NZ_JAQZAD010000015.1, read as the reverse complement.
GGATGGTTTCCACCCCGTAGCGATGCTGGGTCAGCCCCATGCCATAGATACCGATGACCTTCTGGCAGCGGGCATAGACGGCGGCGGCCGCCTCCAGCGCGCTGCGGGTGAGACCCGACTGGCGCTCCAGCTGGGGCCACTCCTGGCGTTGCAGCCATTCGCAGAAGTCGGCGAAGCCATGGCAGTGCTCGGCGATGAAGGCATGGTCGAGCACCGCGGGCTGGCCCTGTTCACGGGCCTGGTCATCGGCGGTCAGCAGCGCCTTGCACATGCCGGTAAGGGCCGCGAGGTCGCCGCCCGGCTTGAGCTGATGGTACTGGGTGCTGATCTGGGTGGGATGGTCGGTCAGCATCTCCACCGGCGATTGCGGATTGACGAAGGTCTCCAGGCCACGTTCGCGCAGGGGGTTGAAGGTGATGATGGGCGCGCCGCGTTTGCGTGCTTCCTGCAGGTCATGCAGCATCCGCGGGCTGTTGCTGCCCGGATTCTGGCCAAAGAACAGCAGGCAGTCGGTCTGATCGAAGTCGTCGAGGGTCACGGTGCCCACGGTCACGCCGATGCTCTTGGGCAGGGCCACCGAGGTGCTCTCGTGACACATGTTGGAACTGTCCGGCAGGTTGTTGGTGCCATACAGGCGGGCATAGAGCTGATAGAGGTAGGAGGTCTCCAGCGCGGCACGACCCGAGGCGTAGAAGATCACCGAATCCGGATCCAGTGCCTTGAGCTCGGCACTGATGTCGGCGAAGGCCTCGGCCCAGCTCACCGGCCGATAGCGATCGCTGGCGGCGTCGTAGCGCAGGGGGTGGGTCAGGCGTCCGACCTCTTCCAGGTCGTAGTCGCGCCAGCCGCGCAGTTCGGTGAGGGAATGGCCGGCAAAGAACTCCGGTCCGCACCTCTTGCTCGTGACCTCCCAGGCGGTGGCCTTGGCGCCGTTCTCGCAGAATTCCAGCGGGTGAGGCTTGCCGGGCTTGGCCCAGGCGCAACTCACGCAGGCGAAGCCACCGTGCTTGTTCTGCCTGGCCAACAGGGCGCCGGACTTGAGCGGCACCCGTTCACGCAGGACGATTTCGGTCACCGAGCGCGCCGAGCCCCAGCCACCGGAGGGCGCATCGTAGCGTTCAACCTTGGGTTTGCCGATCTTGCTCATGGTGCGCCTCGTGTGACGGTCTGGCGATGTGCCTGTAGGTCATGGGACGGCGCGTCTGGGAGTAAGGTTCTGGCGGTCAGCCCGGCGGTGCGGCGAAGCCCAGTTGGCGCCAGCCTTCGTAGACCGCCACGGCCACGGTGTTGGACAGATTGAGACTGCGGCGATTGGGCAGCATGGGCAGGCGCAGCCGCTGTTCGGGCGGCAGGGACTCCAGCACCTCGGCCGGCAGGCCGCGACTTTCCGGGCCGAACAGCAGGGCGTCGCCCGGCGCATAGGCAATCTCGGTGAAGCGATGGCTGGCCTTGGTGGTGAAGGCCAGCAGTCGGGGTGGCTGCAAATCTGCTATACAGGCCGCGAGGCTGGCATGGGTCCGCACGCTGGACCACTCGTGGTAGTCCAAGCCGGCGCGGCGCAATTTCTTGTCGTCCAGCGCAAAGCCCAGCGGCTCGATCAGATGCAGGCGGCAGCCGGTGATGGCGCACAGGCGAATGACGTTGCCGGTATTGGGCGGAATTTCCGGTTGGTAGAGGATGATGTCGAACATGAAGGGCAGGGCGCCTGGCAAAGCGCCTATGGTACTGCGCCGCCGGCGCGCCGTCGCGAGCGGGGGCGGGCGATGAACCTCTGGCGCCGGCTGGTCGACTGGCTGCTGCGCGAACAGCGCGCCCGCCGGGACGAACTGGCGCGGGTGGAGGATCCCGACCTGCTCAAGGCCGAATGGCGCAGCCAGCGCCAGCGCCTGACCCTCTGGCTGGCCTCGGCGGCCCTGGGCGCCGGCCTGTTCGGCATGATCATCGGCCAGCTGGTGTACCAGCGTACCCATCCCGATCCCTGGTCGTCCGAGGCCCGCCGCCCGGTCATCCTGGGGGTGGACAGTCGCCAGGAAGCCGGCCGCTTCGAGTTGCTGATCACCGCCGATCGCTCGCTGTTCTACGAACGCTATCGCCCCGACGGCGCCCTCAGCCTGCGCCTGCCCCGTGCCCGCTGGGACGGCGGCGAACGCCAGGGGCGGGTGGCGCGGCCGGGCGGCAGCTTTTCCTGGATGGTGCGCCAGGACGGACAGGACCTGAAGGTTTTGCTGGTAGGCGTCGGCGGCGCCCTGCAGGCCAGTGATCGTATCGTCGAGGAAGGCGAGGACTGGGTGCTCCACGTCGAGGTCCCGCTGACCCCCTGAAATGCCCCGTTATCAGGCAAAGGACTGGTGGTTTGCACCAGAGCGGAACGGGATGTGGCGCCGGGTTGCCCAGATGCTTCGCCTTCCGCCGAAGGTCGTGCCGTCTCGGATTTTGCACTGGAAGCCCTCTGGAATGAGGCTTGTGGCTTTTCGTAGACGAAAAAAAGAGGCCATCACACTGGGTGATGGCCTCGGGAAGAAAAGAGGGGATTCCCCAGCCTGCCTGTACCGAGGTCCCCAAAAGGGTAGTTACCTAGGGTGTTGCAGGAGGTGTGCCAGGTTTGCGTTTGTGGGGGTGGAGATTTTGTAGGTTGGGTTGAGCGCTAGCGAAGCCCAACAATGCGGAGCTGACAGTAGTGCCTTGGTTTATCGTTGCCCTAGCTGTTTAGCGTGGTCTGCTTGTAGCTCTTGTTTCGCCCACCCGGGCGAGTCACTTTTGCCAATCGCGGCTGCGCGTCCCGGACTACGCGGCCCGGACTACGCGTCCCGGACAAAAGTAACCAAAACCGCTTGCCCCGATCATCCGGCCCTTCGCTGCGCTCACCCTTCGGGCCAGCCTGCGGCTGTTACTCCGCCTCGCTACGTTTCGCTCACCCCAGCGCCGTTCCGGGGTCGGCCTACACGGGCCGTCCATGGCCCGTTAGGCCTCTCGCCGCATCCCTGCGGCTCGACCCACTCCACGACCCTGGCGTTCGCCCTCCTGAACGGGGCGATTCGCTAGCCTGAAAGTGTTGGTTGAAGAGCCCGTAGCGTGGACAACGGCGAAGCCTTGTCCACGGATGACGTCCGAGCTCAACTATGAAAAACGCTGCGCGGTTTTCCACGCTACGAATCTGGCTCTCCATGTAAACACCGCAGCCTCAGGCTGGCGCCCCGTCCCCGTCAGTGAGGCCGAGTTCCGGTGTCGTGGCGTGGGTTGCGAGGCAGGACGCCGAGCAAGGCGCGAGGGGCAGGAAGCCCCTTCGTGCCGTGCCCCTGGAGCGGCGCCGGAGCGAGGGGACCCGGAGCGCAGCGGAGGGCCGAAACGTGGGGACAGCGTTTTTGCTTACTTTTGTCCGGGGCGCGCAGCCGCGATTGAAAAAAGTGAGTCGCCCGGGTGGGCGAAACAAGGGCTATCAGCAAAACACGATAAGCAGCTAGGGCACCGATATGAAGTTCAAGCCTGGCAATGTTGGGTTTCGCTATCGCTCAGCCCAACCTACGGTACGGTCGATAACCTTCAGTCCTCCCCCTCCTCATCCGGCCCGTCCACCTTCATGCCCAGCTCCTTGATCTTGCGGGTCAGGGTGTTGCGGCCCCAGCCCAGCAGGACGGCGGCATCACGGCGGCGGCCGGCGGTGTGCTTGAGGGCGGTCTCGATCATGATGCGTTCGAAGGCCGGCACGGCGTTGTCCAGCAGGCTGGACTGGCCGCGAGTGAGGGCCTGGTCGGCCCACTGGCGCAGCGCCTGTTCCCAGTTGGCGGCGGGGGCGGCGTCCTGGGGCTGGTTGAGCAGCTCCGGCGGCAGATCGTCGATCAGCACTTCGCGGCTGGAGGCCATCACCGTGATCCAGCGGCAGGTGTTCTCCAGCTGGCGCACGTTGCCCTGCCAGGGCAGGCCTTTCATGTACTCCTCGGTCTCGCCGCGCAGGGTCTTGGGTTCCACGGCCAGTTCCTGGGCGGCGCGGGCGAGGAAGTGGCGGGCGAGGGCGGGGATGTCCTCGCGGCGATCGGCCAGGCGCGGGATATGGATGCGGATGACATTGAGGCGATGGAACAGGTCTTCGCGGAACTTGCCCTCGCGCACCAGGCCTTCGAGGTTCTGGTGGGTGGCGGCGATGATGCGTACGTCCACCTTGACCGGCGTATGGCCGCCGACGCGATAGAACTCGCCATCGGCCAGTACGCGCAGCAGGCGGGTCTGGGTGTCGGCCGGCATGTCGCCGATTTCGTCGAGGAACAGGGTGCCGCCGTCGGCCTGTTCGAAGCGGCCCCGGCGCTGAGCGGCGGCGCCGGTGAAGGCGCCTTTTTCGTGGCCGAACAGCTCGGACTCCATCAGATCCTTGGGGATGGCGGCCATGTTCAGGGCGATGAAGGGCGCCGCGGCGCGCGGACTGTGGCGGTGCAGGGCGTGGGCGACCAGCTCCTTGCCGGTACCGGATTCGCCGTTGATCAGCACCGTGATGTTGGAGTGCGAGAGCCGGCCGATGGCGCGGAACACCTCCTGCATCGCCGGCGCCTCGCCGATGATCTCGGGGGTGCGGGTCAGGTGCGCTGGCTCGGCGAAGCCCTGCTGCTCCTGGGCGTGCTGTCCGGCGCGCTTGACCAGGGCCACGGCCTCGTCGACGTCGAAGGGCTTGGGCAGGTATTCGAAGGCGCCGCCCTGGTAGGAGGCCACGGCACTGTCCAGGTCGGAATGGGCGGTCATGATGATGACCGGCAGGCGCGGGTGCATCTCGCGGATGCGCGACAGCAGGTCCAGGCCACTGGTCCCCGGCATGCGGATGTCCGAGATCACCACGTCCGGCTGCTGGCGGCCAAGGCGGGTCATGACGCTGTCGGCGCTGTCGAAGGCGACGGTGGTCATGCCCTCCTGTTGCAGGGCTTTTTCCAGGACCCAGCGGATGGAACGGTCGTCGTCGACGATCCAGACGGTCTCCTGACGGCTCATGCGTACTCCTCGTTATTCCAGCGGCAGGAAGATGCTGAAGGCGGTGTGGCCAGGATGGCTTTCACACTCGATCAGCCCCTGGTGCTGGGTGATGATGTTCTGGGTAATGGCAAGCCCGAGGCCGGTGCCGTCGGGGCGACCGCTGACCATGGGATAGAAGATGGTTTCCTGCAGGTCCTGGGGGATGCCCGGACCGTTGTCGGTGATCTCCACCTTGCACACCAGGCGATGGCGGTGGTGGCCGATGGTGAACTGGCGCAGGGTGCGCGTTCTCAGAGTCACCCGGCCCAGGCGCAGTTCGTTCTGCTGGGAGATGGCCTGCATGGCGTTGCGCACGATATTGAGCACCGCCTGGATCATCTGCTCCCGATCGATCATCAGGTCGGGAATGCTCGGATCGTAGTCGCGCACCAGGTTGATCAGCCCCTGGCTTTCCGCTTCCACCAGGCTGCAGACCCGTTCGAGCACCTCGTGAACGTTGGTGATGGCGAGCTTCGGCAGCTTGTTGGAGCCGAGCATGCGATCGACCAGATTCCGCAGCCGGTCGGCTTCCTCGATGATGACGTTGGTGTAGTCCTTGAGCGCCTCTTCCGGCAGCTCGCGCGCCAGCAGCTGGGCCGCGCCGCGGATGCCGCCGAGGGGATTCTTGATCTCGTGGGCCAGGCCGCGCACCAGCAGCTTGGTGGTCTCCTGCTTGGAGATCTGCGCTTCTTCCTTGGTTATGCGCAGCAGGCGGTCGCGCGGATGGACTTCCAGCAGCAGCAGGGTGTTGTGGCGATCCAGGATCGGGGTCACCGCATAGTCCACCGTGAGGCTGTTGCCCGAGGTGGAGATCAGCAGCGCCTCGCGCTTGGTGAAGGGGTGGGCATGGTCCACCGCCTGACGCAGCGCCTGCAGGGCCTCGGGCGATTCGGTGAACAGCTCGCTGATGAACTGGCCATGGCTGCGCTGGCCACTGATGGCCAGCAGCATCTCGGCCGCCGGGTTCATGTACTCCAGGCGCAACTCCGCATCGAGCAGGATGACCGCGGTGGTGAGGTTGTCGAGCAGGAGTCGGTGGATGACGTCGGTAGGCATGAGGGGCCACAGCGCTATAGGGACGATAGGAAAATGCAAGAAGCAAACCAAGACGCCCCGAGTTAGGGCAGATGGCTGTAACGTGCACTAACAGCCGCCGTGCGGCGGGCGGAGCAAAACTGGATTTGTATCAAGATGGTGCACAATGAAAAAGCGCACCAAATAGGTGCGCTAGAGGAAGGGTAGCCAGGATTTCCTGGGTTCGGGCGGTTTCAGGTCCAGCGGGCACTCCGGGCGCTTGCCCCAATCCTTGTCGCTGCAGGGATGGGCCAGGCGCTTCTGCTCCAGAGAGGGGCGGCGCAGGTGGAAGGGCTGCGCCGGCGTCCGCTCCAGCACGTTGCCATCCGCGGCGAGGATCTCCGCCACCAGGCTGTGGCTGCCGCGATCCAGGTTGCCCAGGGGAAACACCGGACTGCGCCCGGCACCGGCTTCCTTGTCGTCCAGCAGCAGCCGGTAGGTGTGCCCCGGCTGCAACGCCGGCTCGCTGACCAGGCTGACGATGAGTTGCCCTTCCTGATCGATCACCGTGGCATCCGGCTCGGGCACCAGGATGCGCAGCATCTGGTAGCGGAAGGGCGCTGCCTTGGGGGTCCTGGCCACCGGGGCGGCGGGGGTCGGACTCAGCTTGCGGGTCGGCTGGCCCTGCTGGTTGAGGTTGTTGGGCACCGTGATCGGCACCTGGGTCGCCTTGACGCCCTTGGGTGGCTGGTCGGTGTAGACCCGATTGCCTTCCTTGTCGACATAGCTGTAGACCGCCGCCTGGACAGGCGGCAGCAGGCAGAGCAGCAGCAGGATCAGCAGCGGACGCATCAGCGGGCCGGGCTGTTGACGCTGATGCGCTGCACGGTCACGGTCTTCTCGGCACTGGTCTGGATCACCTCGCCGTTGCCGGACAGCACCTGGGCCGCGAAGCGGTGCTCGCCGCGCTCCAGATTGGCCACGCCGAAGCGGGTGCTCTGGCCGGGGCTGCCGTAGGGCGCGCCGTCTACCAGCAATTGCAGCGACTGCCCCGGGCCCAGGGCCGGTTCCACGGCTACCCCCACCGAGAAGGTACCGTTGTTGGCACGGATGGCCTCATCGTCGGGCACCTTGACCTCCAGACGGCTGAAGGCCGGACCGGCGGGGGTCGCCGCTGCAGGAGCACTGGGGGTGGGCGGCGCCGGTCGTGGATTGTCCACGGTATTGGTGGGCGCCACCTGCACCGGCTTGGCATTGGCCGAGGGCTGATCGCTGAATACCGTGTTGCCTTCGGCATCCACCGACTTGTAGATCGCGGCCTGGGCGGAGCAGGCAAGGCAGAGCAGACAGCAGGCAAGCAGGCGAGGCATGGCGGAATCTCGGCCGGGCGATGGGGATCAAGGGTAGCAGGCGCGTCGTGTGGGCAGGTAGGCAGCTCGGCCGCTCCGCGCTGGCGTCGGTCGCGGCGATTTTCCCAGGGCAAAAGAAAAGGCCTCCCGAAGGAGGCCTCTTTCAATTACCGCAGCGGGATCAGACGCTGTAGTACAGATCGTATTCCAGCGGGTGCACGAAGGTACGCACCTTGATCTCTTCCTCGGACTTCAGCTCGATGTAGGCATCGATGAACTCGTCGGTGAAGACGCCGCCCTTGGTCAGGAACGCGCGACCGGCGTCCAGGGCTTCCAGGGCTTCCTTCAGGCTGCCGCAGACCTGCGGGATCTTCTTGCCTTCTTCCGGCGGCAGATCGTACAGGTTCTTGTCGGCGGCATCGCCGGGGTGGATCTTGTTCTGGATACCGTCCAGGCCGGCCATCAGCAGGGCGGCGAAGCACAGGTAGGGGTTGGCAGCCGGATCCGGGAAGCGGGCTTCGATGCGGCGGGCTTTCGGGCTCGACACATAGGGGATGCGGATGGAGGCGGAGCGGTTACGGGCCGAGTAGGCCAGCATGACCGGGGCTTCGAAGCCGGGCACCAGACGCTTGTAGCTGTTGGTGGACGGGTTGGTGAAGCCGTTCAGCGCCTTGCCGTGCTTGATGATGCCGCCGATGAAGTACAGGGCGGTATCGGACAGGCCGGCATAGCCTTCGCCAGCGAAGGTGTTCTTGCCATCCTTGGAGATGGACATGTGCACGTGCATGCCGGAGCCGTTGTCGCCGTACAGGGGCTTGGGCATGAAGGTGGCGGTCTTGCCGTAGGCATCGGCCACGTTGTGCACGACGTACTTCAGGGTCTGGGTCTCGTCGGCCTTCTTGACCAGGGTGTTGAACTGCACACCGATCTCGTTCTGGCCAGCGGTCGCCACTTCGTGGTGGTGGACTTCCACGACCAGGCCCATCTCTTCCAGGGCGTTGCACATGGCGGTACGGATTTCGTGATCGTGATCGACCGGCGGAACCGGGAAGTAGCCGCCCTTGACGCCCGGACGGTGGCCCTTGTTGCCGGACTCGAAGTCGGCATCGGTGTTCCAGGAGGCCTGCTCGGAGAAGATCTTGAACATGGAGCCGGAGATGTCCGACTTGAACTTCACTTCGTCGAAGATGAAGAACTCGGGCTCCGGGCCGACGAACACGGTGTCGCCGATGCCGGTGGACTTCAGGTATTCCTCGGCAGCGCGGGCGATACCACGGGGGTCACGCTCGTAGGGCTGCATGGTGGAGGGTTCGATGATGTCGCAGACCAGGATCAGGGTCGGCTCTTCGGTGAACGGGTCCAGAACGGCGGTGCTGTCGTCGGGCAGCAGGATCATGTCGGAGGCTTCGATGCCTTTCCAGCCGGCGATGGAGGAGCCGTCGAACATCTTGCCGTGGGCGAAGAAATCTTCGTCCAGCGCGTCACGCGCCGGCATGGTGACGTGTTGCTGCTTGCCTTTGGTATCGGTGAAGCGCAGGTCTACCCACTTCACGTCGTTTTCTTTGATCAGTTGAACAGCCTTCGACATGGTTTCCTCCAGAGGAATTTCGGCCGGGAGCGGTTGGCGGTACTCCCGGTATCAGCTGTGCCCTTGAGGGGCGCTTCCGTACTGCCTGGTCAGCGACCGGCGTTCCACGAAAAGCGCCCTATGCTGGCCCAGGGGCGGCTGCCTCACAAGAGAGCAAGTTGTATGCCAGTGCCCTCAAATGGGCTGGAAGCCCTTCCTGACGCCAGTCGTGCCGTTTTCAGGCCAATCGGCGACGTATCTACGCACCAAGTTGGTGCTTATAAATTCTTCTCTGCACCTAAATGGCGCCGTAGATGATTTTGTCGGCTGAATTCGAGTGCGTGATGGTTTTCAGGTATGATATTCGCCCTTTTCTTTCGCGTTACCCGCCCCCCGTTTCCCGCTCATGAAGCTCATCATCAAGGTCTTTCCGGAAATCACCATCAAGAGTCGCCCGGTGCGCAAGAATTTCATTCGCCAGCTGGTGAAGAACATTCGTGTCGTGCTGCGCGATCTGGATCCGGATGTCCGCGTGGAAGGGGTCTGGGACAACATCACCCTGGAGACCGCGCTCGCCGAGCCGCGGCTGCTGGCGGAGCTGAAGCAGCGCCTGGCCTGCACCCCGGGCATCGGCCAGTTCCTCGAGGTCCACGAGTATCCGCTGGGCGACTTCGACTCGATTCTCGAGTTGTGCGTACGCCACTTCGGCGAGCGGGTGCGCGGCAAGGTGTTCTCGGTGCGCTGCAAGCGTGCCGGTCGCCATGGTTTTTCCTCGATGGACGTCGAGCGCCATGTCGGTGGTGGCCTGCGCGAACGCTGCGGCGGCGCCGGCATCGCCCTGAAGAATCCCGAGGTGAACGTTCGCCTGGAGATCCGTGACCAGCGGCTGTTCATCATCGACGAGCACCACGAAGGGCTGGGCGGCTATCCGCTGGGCGCCCTGGAGCAGGTGCTGGTGCTGATGTCCGGTGGTTTCGATTCCACCGTGGCCGCCTACCAGATGATGAGGCGCGGGATGGTCAGCCATTTCTGCTTCTTCAATCTCGGCGGGCGCGCCCACGAACTGGGCGTGATGGAAGTGGCCCACTATCTCTGGGAGAAGTACGGCCGCTCCCAGCGCGTGCTGTTCATCAGCGTGCCCTTCGAGGAAGTGGTGGGGCAGATCCTCACCCAGTGCGACGACAGCCACATGGGCGTGATCCTCAAGCGCATGATGCTGCGCGCGGCCAGTCGTATCGCCGAACAGCTGCAGATCGAGGCGCTGGTGACCGGCGAAGCCGTCTCCCAGGTCTCCAGCCAGACCCTGACCAACCTGGCGGTGATCGACAAGGCCACCGATACCCTGGTGCTGCGCCCGCTGCTGGCCAGCCACAAGCAGGACATCATCGACACCGCCCAGCGCATCGGCACCGCCGACTTCGCCAAGCACATGCCCGAGTACTGCGGCATCATCTCGGTGAATCCCACCACCAAGGCCAAGGCCCTGCGGGTGGAGCACGAGGAAGGCAAGTTCGACCTGGCGGTGCTCGACGCCGCCCTGGAACGCGCGCGCTTCATCACCGTCGACAAGGTGATCGAGGAGCTGGGCAAGGACGTGCAGGTGGAAGAGGTTGACCAACCGCTGCCCGGGCAGGTCGTGGTGGACATTCGCCATCCCGACGCCCAGGAAGACCAGCCGCTGGAGCTGCCCGGCATCGAGGTGCAGGCCATGCCGTTCTTCGCGCTCAACAGCCGTTTCAAGGAACTGGACGAGAATCGCCAGTACCTTCTCTATTGCGACCGCGGGGTGATGAGCCGGCTGCACGCCCATCACCTGCTCACCGAAGGGCACGCCAATGTGCGCGTTTATCGTCCGGCCTAAGCAGCCGGGCCTGCTGGGTGGCAGTATCCGCCACCGCCCTCCCGACCTCTTCTAGCCCGCCGGCCACGTGCCGGTCGGCCGCGTTTCGCGCCTTTGCAATCTCCGGCTGTCAGCCTGCTGGCTGAAGCTCCTTCATTTCTATACCGAGAACACCACTGTGATCGAGAATCTACGCAACATCGCCATCATCGCGCACGTCGACCATGGCAAGACCACCCTCGTCGACAAGCTGCTGCGCCTGTCCGGCACCCTGGACCGCAAAGAAGCGGAAAACGAGCGGGTGATGGACAGCAACGACCAGGAAAAGGAACGTGGCATCACCATCCTGGCCAAGAACACCGCCCTGAAGTGGGGCGACTACAACATCAACATCGTCGACACCCCCGGCCACGCCGACTTCGGTGGCGAGGTGGAGCGCGTGATGTCCATGGTCGACTCCGTGCTGCTGGTGGTCGACGCCCAGGACGGCCCCATGCCGCAGACCCGCTTCGTGACCCAGAAGGCCTTCAAGGCCGGCCTGCGTCCGATCGTGGTGGTCAACAAGATCGACCGTCCCGGCGCGCGTCCGGACTGGGTCATCGACCAGATCTTCGACCTGTTCGACAACCTCGGCGCCACCGATGAGCAGCTGGACTTCCCGATCGTCTACGCCAGCGCCCTGAACGGCATCGCCGGTCTGGACCACGAGAAGATGGACGACAACATGGATGCCCTGTTCCAGGCCATCGTCGACCACGTGCCGGCCCCGCAGGTCGATCTGGATGGCCCCTTCCAGATGCAGATCTCCCAGCTGGACTACAACAGCTTCCTCGGCGTGATCGGCATCGGCCGCATCGCCCGTGGCCGCATAAAGGCCAACACCCCGGTCGTCGCCATCAGCGACGACGGCAGCAAGCGCAACGGTCGCATCCTCAAGATCATGGGCCACTCCGGCCTGCAGCGCGTGGAAGTGGCCGAAGCCGAAGCCGGCGACATCGTCTGCGTCTCGGGCATGGACGAGCTGTTCATCTCCGACACCCTGTGCGATCCGCAGAACGTCGAAGCCCGTCCGCCGCTGACCGTCGACCAGCCCACCGTGAGCATGACCTTCCAGGTCAACGACTCGCCGTTCGCCGGTCGTGAAGGCAAGTTCGTCACCAGCCGCAACATCAAGGACCGGCTGGAGAAGGAACTGCTGCACAACGTGGCCCTGCGCGTCGAGCCGGGCGAGTCGGCCGAGAAGTTCAAGGTCTCCGGTCGTGGCGAGCTGCACCTGTCGGTACTGATCGAGAACATGCGCCGCGAAGGCTTCGAGATGGCCGTGGGCCGTCCGGAAGTGGTGATCATCGAGAAGGACGGCGTGAAGCAGGAGCCCTACGAGAACGTCTCCATCGACATCGAAGAGCAGCACCAGGGCTCGGTGATGGAGCAGATGGGTCTGCGCAAGGGCGATCTGACCAACATGATCCCCGACGGCAAGGGCCGTATCCGCCTGGAATACACCATCCCGGCGCGTGGCCTGATCGGCTTCCGTAACAACTTCCTGACCCTGACCTCGGGCAGCGGCATCCTGACCTCGACCTTCAGCCACTACGGCCCGATCAAGGCCGGCGAAGTGACCAACCGTCAGAACGGCGTGCTGGTCTCCATGGCCACCGGTACTGCGCTGACCTACTCGCTGGAAACCCTGCAGAGCCGCGGCAAGCTGTTCCTGGCGCCGGGCGACGAGATCTACGAAGGTCAGCTGTGCGGCATCAACAGCCGTGACAACGACCTGGTGCTCAACCCCACCAAGGGCAAGAAGCTGGACAACATGCGCGCCTCGGGCAAGGACGAAGTCATCGCCCTGGTGCCGCCGATCAAGTTCACCCTCGAGCAGGCGCTGGAATTCATCGCCGACGACGAGCTGGTGGAAGTGACGCCGAAGTCCATCCGTCTGCGCAAGAAGTACCTGAACGAGAACGACCGCAAGCGCTTCGAGCGTTCCAAGGTCTGATCCCGCCCGGGTATTACAGGAAAGCGCCTTCGGGCGCTTTTTTGTTGGCTGTTTTTCTGCGAGCGCGACGCGCGGAGCCGGTGGTTCTGCTAGGTTTGGTCTCATGGCCGCGCCACTCCGGACGGCCTCCTTGCAGGATGCTGCCATGCTCAAGAACACCCTCGTCGCCACCCTCACCCTGGCCGGTATTTTCGGGCTCGCCACGGCCCAGGCCGCCGGTTGCGGCACGCCACGCAATGCCTTCGACACCGTCTACTGCGCCAGCAACCTGTTCGCCCAGAGCGACAAGTCGCTGAACCAGACCTATGGCGAATTGCGCAAGCAGCTGCAGGCCGATCAGCAGGCCGTGCTCAAGCAGAGCCAGCTGGCCTGGATCAAGCAGCGCGACAGCCAGTGTGCCCGAGAGGAGGCCGATGGCTACTTCGTCAACCTGGACTGCGCCGTCAGCCTGACCGACAGCCGCCTGGAGGTGCTCAAGGAGCGCCTGCGCGAGTGCGCCAGCACCGGCTGCGAGGCGGGCAAGCTGGGGCAGTGAGGTAGCTGGCGGGGTAGAGATCTCGCCGTTCCCCCACCCCAGCCCTCTCCCAGAGGGAGAGGGGGCTATTCGAGCGGGCGCTCAGCATCATTGCCCCGGAGAAAACCGTAGCGTGGAAAACGGCGCAGCCTTTTCCACTGGGGGTTCGCCGCCAGAGAGCCCTCCCCCCCAACCCTTTCCCCGTGGGAGAGGGGCTATCCAAGCGGGCGCTCAACGTCAGCACCCCATGAGCGCTGCCACTGGTTGATCAGCAGACTCGACAGTCATGGCGGGCCGCCCTGGTCGAACTATCGACAGCCGTCTGGCATGCCGTCCAGACGGCATGAACGTCTTGCAAGTTTTTGTTCACTCCCAGATACAACGTCACAAAAACCGTCTAGCGTGGGGCTACACGCCCTGACGCGTGCTCCGATAACAACAATCAAGGATGCAGGCATGACATCTTTCCTCCGGCAACGCCTGCCGCTGGCCATCGCCCTGGCGACGACGCTCGCGGCAACCGCCCAGGCGGCTCCCAATCCCTACAGTGGCTTCACCGTGTTCGGCGACAGCCTGCTCGATGCCGGGCAGTTTCCCGACACCGGGGTCAACGGTGCCAGCCTCAGATTCACCAACCGCGTCGGGCCGGGCTACAGCCCGGCCAGCGGCGCGGTGACCGGACCGGTGTCCTCGATCCTGCTCGGCCAGCAACTGGGCTTCGATGTCCGCACCCTGGACGCCTCCACCTCGCTGATCAACCAGCGGATCGGCCTGAGCGACGGCGACAACTGGGCCACGGGCGGCTACACCACGGCGCAGATCCGCGATTCCATCACCGCTCGCAATGGCTCGGTGGTGGCGGTAGGGGGCCTGACCCTGCGCAGCCGGGACGGCTACCTGCCCGGACTCGCCAGCCAGGGACTCAGCCTGGATCCCAACACCCTGTTCTATATCAGCGGCGGGGGTAACGACTTCCTCCAGGGACTGGTCACCTCGCCGGCCACCGCGGCGGCCGCGGCCAATCGCCTGGGTGACGGCGTTGCCGCCCTGCAGCAGGCCGGCGCCCGCTACATGGTGGTCTGGCTGCTGCCCGACATCGGCCAGACCCCGGCCCTGGCCGGTTCGCCGCAACAGGCGGCCAGCTCGGCCCTTAGCCGGGTCTACAACCAGGCGCTGGTGGCGCGCCTGGCCGGCATCGACGCCGAGATCATCGGCCTCAACGTGCCCCAGCTGCTCGCCGAGGTGGTGGCCGAACCGGGGCGCTATGGCCTGGCCAGCGGGCAGAATCTGACCGGCACCTGCTTTAGCGGCGACAGCTGCACCCGCAACACCACCTATGGCCTGGGCGCGGCAGCGGCCGATCCCAGCCAGCTGCTGTTCAACGACCGCGTCCACCCGACCATCACCGGGCAGCGACTGATCGCCGACTACGCCTATTCGCTGCTGGCGGCGCCCTGGGAGGTCACCCTGCTGCCGGAGATGGCCCAGTCCACCCTCAGGGCGCACCAGGACGGCCTGCACCAGCGCTGGCTGGGCGACTGGCATGCCTGGCAGCCGGTGGGACGCTGGCAGGGCTATGTGGATACCAGCGCGCGGCGCCTGGACGTCGACGACCAGCGCAGCACCGCCGGTGGCGATGGCAACGGCTACAGCCTGGACCTGGGCGGCAGCTACCGAATCAGCGAGGAGTGGCGCCTCGGCGTGGCCGCCGGCGTCGCGCGCCAGCACCTGGAGCCCGGCGCGGCCGATTCCGACTATCGCCTCAACAGCTATCTGCTGAGTGCCTTCGCCCAGTACCAGGGCGAACGCCTCTGGGGCGATCTCACCGCCACCGGTGGCCGGCTGGACTATGACGACCTGAGCCGTCGCTTCGCGCTTGGCCCGACCACCCGCAGCGAGCAGGGCGATACCGACGGCGATCTGCGCGCCCTCTCGGCGCGCCTGGGCTATGACCTGGCAGCGGCCGGCAGCCCCTGGCACCTGAGTCCCTATCTCAGCGCCGACTATGCCCGTGTCCAGGTGGACGGCTACCGGGAGCGCGGCAATGACGCCACGGCGCTGGAATTCGACGACCAGTCGAGCACCTCGCGGCGGCTGGGGCTGGGCCTGCAGGGCCGCTGGCAACTCGCACCGGCCACGGCGCTGTTCGCCGATCTGGGCCGTGAGCGGGAGTTCGCCGATGGCACTCGCGATGTGACCATGCGCCTGAACAGCGTGCCAGGTCTGGACTACACCCTGGACGGCTATCAGCCCGACAGCGACCGCACCCGGCTGAGTCTGGGCGTGGTCCAGCGGCTGACGCCGGAGCTGACCCTGCGCGGCGGCTACAGCTATGCCGGTGCGGGCGATACCCATCAGCAGGGCGTGGGCCTGGGCCTGTCGCTGGATTTCTAAGCGCAGCCCCACCCGGTAGCGTTCGCTGACCTTGCGTCAGCGAGCGTCATCCCTAGCGCCGGCTGGGATCACCCAGCCGTTGGCGTTGCCAGTCGCGCAACTCGTCCAGGCGCCGCGGCGGGCAGACCAGAAAGCCCTGCAGGAGATCGCACCCGGCCTGGTGCAGGCAGAGCTGCTTGAGTTCGGTGTCCACGCCCTCGGCGATGACCTGGGCGTCGCGGGCATGGCAGAAGGCGATGAGCGCATCCAGGCTGGCCTGGTTGCCAGGCTGGCTGAGGCGCTCGACGATGAGCCGGTCGAACTTGATGGTGTCGGCGGGATAGTCGGTGACCTGCTGGATGGAGGTGTAGCCGACGCCGAAGTCGTCGATGGCCACGCGAAAGCCCTCGGCGCGCAATTCGTGCAGCAGCCCCAGCGTCCGCTCGTTCAGCTCGGCGGCGAAGGTCTCGGTGAATTCCAGCTCCAGGTGGCCCGGATCGACGCCGTGGTGGCGCACCCGCTCGCGCAGGTAGGGGACGATGTCGGCCTGGTCCAGTTGCGCGGATGACAGGTTGACGGACAGCACCAGCTCGCTGCCCAGCACCTCCTGGAGCGCCGGGTATTCGCGGCAGGCCTGGTCCACGACCCAGCGATCGATCCAGCGGAAGTGCCCCTGACGTTCGGCGATGGGGATGAATTCCGCCGGTGAAACCGGGCCGAGACGCGGCGAATTCCAGCGCAGCAGGGTTTCGGCGGAGCGCACCTGGTCGTTGCTGTCGACCGCCGGCATGTAGACGAGGTGGAATTCCTCGTCCGGGTTCATCCGCCGCAGGTGCTCGTCCAGCAGATCCTGGCGACGCTGGCGCGCGGCCAGTTCCGGGGTGAAATGCACCAGGCGATTGCCGCCTTCGTTCTTGGCCCGCTCCAGGGCCAGGTCGGCCTGGGCCAGCAGATCGGCCAGATCCAGCGGCGCCTCGGGGGCCGCCAGGCCGATGCTCAGGGTCACGGCATAGCGCCGTTCGCCGACCAGGGTGCCGTTGTCATAGTTCTGCTGCAACTGCTGGCCCAGGGCGAGGGCGTCGGTCGCCGCCGCCGGGCCACGTAGCAGGATGGCGAATTCATCGCCCGCCAGGCGGGTGAACACCAGCTCGTTGTCTGCCTGATAGGCCGCGAGCTGTTGCTGGGTCTGCCGGGCCACGGCCTGCAGCAATTCATCGCCCACCTCGTGGCTGAATCTGTCGTTCACCGACTTGAAATGGTCCAGGCCGAAATAGAGCAGGGCGATACGACGACCGTCCGGCTTGCCTGCCAGCCAGGATTCACCCATGAGCTGGAAATAGCGGCGATTGCCGATCTGGGTGAGGACGTCGGTGCGCAAGGCCGTGCGCAGCTGCGCCAGGATTGCCAGGTTGTTGTCGTGCAGGCGCTTCATGTTGGCGCCCAGGTGGCCGATCTCGCCGGGTTCGTCACCGGTTTCGAGCGCCTGGCGCTGGCCTTCCAGGACTTCCGTGAGCTGGCTGTCCAGGCGGGCGATGGGCCGGGTGATGTAGCGGCGGATCAACACGATCAGCACCAGGATGCAGGCCAGGGTCACCAGCAGGCCGCCGCTGAAATAGGCGATCGCCAGGCGGCGCAATTCCTTGTCCAGGCGCGCCGGGTCCGGAGTCAGGCGTACATAGAGATCAGGCGACAGCCGTTCGATGGCACTGAAATCGCCGGTACGGGCGGGTGGCGTTCTGCTGAACTCCAGGGGCGCGCCATAGCTTTGCTCCAGGCCATGGCGCAGGGCTTCCATCCGGTCCGGGCTGACCGCCAGCTGCAGCGTCATCGCCAGGCCACGCTGCCCCGGCAGGGGTGGTCCGGCGGTGCTCGGCAGCAACGAGGTGGTCGCCACCAGCAGTGAGCGCCCCTGTTCGTCGAGCAGATAGTCGCGTCGCTCCAGTGGTCCGTTCGGCTCCTTGGCCAGGCGTTCGAGCAGCTGGCGCTGGACGCCGCTCAGCTGGGCGAAGGGATCGCCACTGCGCTCGTAGTAGTAGGCCAGGCTGAGATCGGGGCGGGCGATCGCCAGCGAGATGCGACTGGGTGCATCGTCGCCAGCCAGCTGGCGCACCGCCAGTTGCAGCTGGGTACCCAGGGCTTCGTTGCGATAGGGCACCTCGGTCTGTCGCAGGAAGTTGCCCAGGGCGGCGCTGTTGGACAGGGCATAGAGCAGGTTGCGGCTGAAGTGATCGTACTCGCGATAGGTGGTTTCCAGCGCCGCCAGGTCGTGGCTGAGCCGCGAACGTTCGAGGCCGATCACCGCTTCGCGCTGCACCGTGTAGCCCAGTCCCACCAGGGTCAGGCTGCAGAGCAGGGCGACCGGCAGGATCAGCAGCAGGGCGCGCCTATTGAGCGTCATGGCGACCTACCAGAGCGCTGCCGATGCGTTGCCGGGTCTGGAAGGTGTCGGGTGGACCTTCACGAAAGACCTGGCTGCGGGCGAGCACGTCGTCGGGGGGGAACAGGCTGGGATCCTGGCGCAGGTCTGCCGGCAGCAGGCGCAGGGCGCCGGCGTTGGGGGTCGCCAGGTGCAGTTCCTCGGTCGCCAGCACGGCGTTGCGCGGCTCGTTGAGGAAGTCGATGAAGCGCCAGGCGGCCGCCTGGTGCCGGGAGCTGCTGAGCAGGGCCACGCAGTCCACCCACAGCAGGCTGCCTTCGCGAGGCGTGACGAAGCGCCAGGGCTGCCCGGGCGTGGCGGCATTGAGCAGGTGCTGGTCGCCGCTGTAGCCCAGGGCCAGCTCGATGCGATCGCTGTAGGCCGGATTGCGCAGGGCGCTGACCACGTACTGATAGGTCAGCACCGCCGGGGCCTGGGCCTTGAGCAGGGCGAAGCTGCGTCTGAGCAGCTCGGGATCGTCGCTGTTGATGGCGGCGCCGAGGGTGATCAGGGGCGCTACCAGCAGGTCGTCATGGTCTTCGAGCATGGCGATATGGCCGTGCAGGGCCGGCTCCGGCTGCAGCAGCGGCTGCCAGGACGAGGGCGCCTGGGGCAGACGATCGCTGCGATAGAGCAGACCCAGGGTGCCCCAGACGTAGGGTACGGCATAGTCGCCGCAACTCTGGCGCCAGCGCGGATCCAGCTCGCGCAGATGCGGCAGGCGCTGGGGATCGATGCGTGTCAGCAGGCCGTCCTGGCCGAGGCGGGTGGCGCTGACCTCGTTGATCACCACCAGGTCGAGATCGACATCGCCGCGCGCCAGGGTGGCGTCGCGCACGTCGCTGCTGTCGAAATGGATTTCCTGCACAGGGGAATGGGCCTTGGCCCAGCGCTGCAGCAGGGTGTCACTGAAGTAGCCTTCCCAGGTATAGAGTCGCAAGGACTCGGCAGTCGCCACAGGTGACGCGGACAGCCCGGTGAGCACCAGGCTGCAGACAAGGGGGAGGCAGTAGCGCATGCGGACGACTCGGCGGCAAGGACTGACTTGGATAGGAGCGGCCGAAAGGCCCTGGCGTTCACCCCAGGAACGTCAGGGCTCTTGCCAGTCTAGGAGTCTCCTGGGTATTCGCCAGCCGCCGCGGCGTCTATTGCACGCGCCGAGCCCGAGTCCCTCAATTCTGCAGCGGTGCCACCCCGGCACGCTGATGGGCGCGGGTCCAGGGCTTCTGCTCGTCGGCGAATTTCACCGCCAGACGTTCCAGCACCCGTTGCGTCGGCGCGTTGGTGCCATGCAGCAGCAACAGGGGCAACAGCAGCAGGCTGGCGCCCAGCGCCGCCTGGCGCGGTCTGAGGTTGACCTCCTGGCCCCGCAGCAGCCACAGCAGGCTGCCGCTGGCGGCGTAGCCGATGGGCAGGCCGGTCACCACTTCCGAGATCGAGTGATAGCCCAGCACCACCCGCGAGACGGCGATGAGCAGGGCGCACAGCGCGCCGAGGGCGGCTGCGCTCAGCTGCAGCGACGGCCGCGCCCGGCTGGCCAGCAGCCAGCCGAGGACCGGCAGCACGCTGCCCACCAGCATGGAATGGCCGCTGAAGCCGGTGAAGTCCAGGCGGGGGATGCCCAGGCCCCAGCCGAAGAAGGCGATCTTCGACAGGGCAACGCTGAGGCCGGCGGCACCAAACAGCAGCAACCAGAGCAGTGCCGCGCGCGCGGACAGACCGGCAAGCAGCCAGAGCGCGATCAAGACGGCGCAGGGAAGCATCACCGAAGAATCGCCGAAGTTGGTGATGAACAGCCACATGGATAAGCAGACTCCTGGGGAAGACGAGGCATTCTGACCATCAGATGCCCAGAGGTTGCATCGCGCGTGCCAGGCTGTGGACTGGCGCAAGAAAGCGCTGGGATTCCGCTGGCAGACCCAGAAAAAAGCCCCGGCACCTGGGGTGGCGGGGCTGTTTGCCGAGCGGGGTGTTACAGACCGGCGGCGGCGCGCAGGGCGGCGGCGCGGTCGGTGCGTTCCCAGGTGAAGGTGGTGAAGGTGTCGTCGCCCACGGTGACTTCCTGCGGGTGGCGGCCGAAGTGACCATAGGCCGCGGTGGCCTGGTACATAGGATGCAGCAGGTCGAGCATGGTGGTGATGGCGTAGGGGCGCAGGTCGAAATGCTCGCGCACCAGCTGCACGATCTTCTCGTCGCTGATCTTGGCGGTGCCGAAGGTGTTGATCGAGATGGAGGTGGGCTGGGCCACGCCGATGGCGTAGGACACCTGGATCTCGCAACGATCGGCCAGGCCGGCGGCGACGATGTTCTTGGCGACGTAGCGGCCAGCGTAGGCGGCGCTGCGGTCGACCTTGGACGGGTCCTTGCCGGAGAAGGCGCCACCGCCGTGACGGGCCATGCCGCCGTAGCTGTCGACGATGATCTTGCGGCCGGTCAGACCGCAGTCACCCACCGGGCCGCCGATGATGAACTGGCCGGTCGGGTTGATGTGGAACTGGGTGTCCTTGTGCAGCAGCTCGGCGGGGATGACGTGCTTGACGATCAGCTCCATCACGGCTTCGCGCAGGTCGGCGTACTTGACCTCGGGATTGTGCTGGGTGGACAGCACGATGGCGTCGATGCCGACCACCTTGCCGCCTTCGTAGCGGCAGGTCACCTGGGACTTGGCGTCCGGACGCAGCCAGGGCAGCAGGCCCGACTTGCGTGCCTCGGCCTGACGTTCCACCAGGCGGTGGGAGAAGGTGATGGGCGCGGGCATCAGCACATCGGTCTCGTTGCAGGCATAGCCGAACATCAGGCCCTGGTCACCGGCGCCCTGATCTTCCGGCTTGCTGCGATCGACGCCCTGGGCGATGTCCACCGACTGCTTGCCGATGATGTTGACGATGCCGCAGGTGGCGCCGTCGAAGCCCACGTCCGAGCTGTCGTAGCCGATGTCGACGATGACGTCGCGCACCAGTTGCTCCAGGTCGACCCAGGCGGAGGTGGTGACCTCGCCGGCGACGATGGCCACACCGGTCTTGACCAGGGTCTCGCAGGCCACGCGGGCATGCTTGTCCTGGGTGATGATGGCGTCGAGCACGGCATCGGAGATCTGGTCGGCGATCTTGTCCGGATGGCCTTCGGACACGGACTCGGAGGTGAACAGGGAATATTCGCTCATCGAATGGTTCCTAAATTACCAGGGGGTAGGGGCCCGCAGGCCGGTCGAGACAGCAGTTTCCTTGCTGGACATGACGCCCTTGAGCGTCGGGTCCGCCCGCCACTGGCCAGTTGGCCTCATGACGGGGTGTTTCCCTGATCCGGGCGCGCGAACTGGCGCACCTGGATCTGAAAGCCGTTGCGCAGGCCCAGGTAGAGGCTTTCGCCCGCCTGCAGGCCGGCGGCCTGGGCCCAGCGCGCCAGTTCGTCCTGGTCGAAGCCCAGCCAGAGATCGCCACAGGCCGCGCGGGCCCAGGTCTGGTCGTGGGGGCAGAGGTCGGTGATCACCAGGCTGCCACCCGGCGCCACGCGCCGGGCCAGTTGCTGCAGGGCTTCCGCCGGTGCGGCCAGATGGTGCAGGACCATGTTGAGGACCACGCAGTCGGCCGCTGGCAGCGGCTCGGCGAGGGCGTCGGCCAGTTGCAGTTCGACATGGGCGAGACCGTCGCGCTGGCAGCGCTGACGCGCCAGTTCGAGCATGGCCGGGCTGTTGTCCACCGCCACCACCCGGGCGAAGCGCCGCGCCAGGTCCGGCAGGAAGGCGCCGTCGCCCGGGCCCACCTCCAGCGCGCAGCCGCGCGGATCCAGGGCCAGGGCGTCCAGCAGGCTGAGCAGGCCGTCGCGATACTGCGGCAGGCTGGCGATCAGGTCCTGCTGGGCCTGGAATTTTTCCGCCACCCGGGCGAAGAAGTCGCGACTCACCGCCGCGCGCTGGGCATGCACCTCGCCGATCCGCGCCTGCACGGCGCCGGGCAGGGCCAGGCTGTCCACCTCTTCGAGCAGGGCGGCGTGCAGGGCGCCTCCCAGGCTGCCGGGACGCGGCAGGGCGCGGCGATAGAAGATGGCATTGCCCTCGCGGCGGGTGGCCACCAGCTGCGCCTGGGCCAGCACCTTGAGGTGGTGGCTGATGCCGGACTGGCCGGTGGCGAAGATCTGTGCCAGTTCCAGCACGCCGAAGGAGGCGCTGTGCAGGGCGCGCAGGACGTTCAGGCGCAGGGGATCGCCACCGGCCTTGCACAGGGCGGCGAGGGTATCTCCTGGTTCCTGGCCGAGCGCCGGCACGCGTAGGGGATTCATGGGGCGCTAGTCTAGAGACCCGTCCCGGGCCTCGCAAGAAAAGCATCAAAAAGTTTTGATACTTGTCCGCAACGGCTGGCCGCGCATACCTTCGTCGAGGAAGGTAAGATGCCGGGGCCTTTTGCTCAGCGGTCTTCGCGGCGTTGCGGTAACGACCGCGAGACTCGCGCGTCCAACCTGCAGCCCTCTTCCAGGAGCGTCACCGGGTAACCCATGTCCGTCCAGCCACCATCCCCTTCCGCGCCTGCTGCCGGCACGCGCCTGGTGATCTGCGAGCACTGCGATTCGGTGCATCGCCTCGAACCCCTCGCGGTGGGTGAGCGGGCGCATTGTCTGCGCTGTGGCGCCTTGCTCTATCGCGCCAGCCGCCTGGATATCCAGGGCCTGCTGGCGCTGGCGATCGCCGCGGCGGTGCTGTTCGTGATCGCCAATGTCGGGCCGATCCTGCAACTCAGCTTTCGCGGCCTGCACAGCGAGGCGACCCTGCTGGAATCGGTGGTCGCCATGAGTCGCGGCTTTGCCGGACCCATGGCGCTGGTGGTGGCCATGACCCTGTTCGTGGTGCCGCTGCTGCAGATCGTCCTGCTGCTCTGGGTGCTCGGCTTCGCCCAGCTCGGCCGCCGCGCGCCCGGCTTCGCCACGGCCATGGTCACCCTGCACTACCTGCGGCCCTGGAGCATGATCGAGGTCTTCGTGCTCGGCGCCCTGGTGGCGGTGATCAAGCTCGCCGGGTTGCTGCACGTGGTGGTGGGCCTGGGGCTGTTCGGCATGGTCGGGCTGATGGTGGTCCTGCTGATCATCGCCAAGCGCGACCTGCACCCGCTGTGGGACGCCGTCGGGGAGCGTGAGCCGTGACCGCGCCCCAGCTGCCGCCGCGCGCCGACGAACTCGGCCTGTGCCTCTGCCACGTCTGCGGCAAGGTCTGCACCGCGCCACGCCGGCACAAGGCCGGCTGCCCGCGCTGCGGCTCGGCCCTGCACCGGCGCAAGCCGAACGTCTATGCCAAGACCTGGGCCTATCTGCTCGCCGCGCTGATCCTCTATATCCCGGCCAATACCCTGCCGGTGATGTTCACCGGTACTCTGGGCCGCGGCACGGAAAGCACCATCCTCGAAGGGGTGATCGAATTCTGGGAGAACGGCTCCTGGGGCGTCGCCCTGGTGATCTTCATCGCCAGCGTGGCGGTGCCCTCCATCAAGTTCCTGGTGCTCGGCACCCTGCTGGTGACCTGCCAGCGCCGCAGCGACTGGGCCACTGCCCAGCGTGCCCGGCTCTATCGCTTCGTCGAGCTGATCGGCTACTGGTCGATGCTCGACGTGATCGTGGTGGCCCTGGTATCGGCGCTGGTGCACTTCGGTGCCCTGAGTTCGGCGGCGCCGCGCCTGGGTATCGTGTTCTTTGGTTTCGTGGTGGTGCTGACGATGCTCGCCGCGATGAGTTTCGATCCCCGCTTGATCTGGGATGCAGAGGTGAACGATGACGGACAGGCATGAACCCGACGCCCTGGCGCCTACCCCCGAGGTACGCCGCAGTCGCTGGAGCGTATCGCTGATCTGGCTGGTGCCCATCGTGGCGGCCCTGATCGGGCTGTCCATGGTGATCCACAGCTGGGCCTCGCGCGGTCCGACCATCACGGTGACCTTTCTCACCGCCGAGGGCCTGGAAGCCGGCAAGACCCAGGTCAAGTACAAGAACGTGGTGATCGGCACCGTCAGCGACATCCAGCTGGCGCCGGATCGCAACCGGGTGATCACCACCATCGAGCTGGAAAAGTCCGCCGAGGGCTTCGCCACCAAGGACGCCCGCTTCTGGGTGGTGCGCCCGCGCTTCGGCGTCAATGGCGTCTCGGGGGTCGACACCCTGGTGTCGGGTGCCTTCATCGGCGCCGACATCGGCGATTCCAGCGAATCCCATCGCGACTTCCGCGGTCTGGAGCAGCCACCGGCGCTGATCCACGGGGCCTCGGGCAAGAGATTCATCGTCACCGCCGACGACATCGGCTCCCTGGACGTCGGCTCGCCGGTCTATTACCGGCGCATCCAGGTCGGCCGGGTGGTGTCCTTCCACCTCAATCCGGATGGCAAGGGCGTCAGCGCCCAGGTCTTCATCGATTCGCCCTACGACCGCTTCGTCACCGCCAACAGCCGCTTCTGGAACGCCAGCGGGGTCGATGTCTCGCTCAGCGCCTCCGGGCTTAAGCTCAACACCCAGTCGCTGGCTACGGTGGTGGCGGGCGGCATCGCCTTCGTCACCCCCGAATGGCCGAAGGATCCGCAGGAGGCCCAGGAAGACCAGAACTTCACCCTGTTCGACGACCAGACCAGCGCCCTGGCTCCGCCGGATGGCGAGCCCTTCTATGTACGGATGAGATTCCAGCAGTCGCTGCGCGGGCTGTCGACCGGAGCGCCGGTCGAGTTCCTCGGCATGAACGTCGGCCGGGTGGTGTCCCTGACCCCCGACTACGAGGACAGCCAGGATCGCTTCTCGCTGATCGTCGGCGCGGTCATCTATCCCCAGCGGCTGGGTGATGTCGGCAAGCGCATCGAGACCAAGGACCGCGACGGCAAGCTGTTCGCCGGCTGGGTGGCCCGCGGCCTGCGCGCCCAGGCCCGCACCGGCAACCTGCTGACCGGCCAGCTCTACATTTCCGTCGACTTCGTGCCCAATGCGCCCAAGGTGGCCTTCGACCCCCAGGCCAAGCCACTGTCGATTCCCACCGTCACCGGCAGCTTCGATCGCCTGCAGGAGCAGATGGCCGGCATCGTCAACAAGATCGACAAGATTCCCTTCGATTCCATCGGCAAGAATCTCGACACCAGCCTGGCGCAGCTCAGCGGCACCCTCAAGCAGCTCAACGCCGGGGTCCTGCCGCAACTGACCACCACCCTGATGGGCGTGCAGCAGCTTACCGGCAGCGCCAGCCAGAGCCTGGGCGCCGATTCGCCGGTGCAGCAGAATCTGACCCAGACCCTCGAAGAGATGCAGCGCATGGCGCGCTCCCTGCGCGTGTTCGGCGACTACCTCGGCCGCCATCCGGAATCCCTGATCCGCGGTCTGGTGACCGATCCGCCGCCCAAGTTCGAGCCGGGCTCCCGCGATCCCGCCAAAGGAAAACTGCAATGAAGCGCCTGACCTGTCTGGCTCTGCCCCTGCTGCTGGCTGCCTGTTCGTCCAAGGCGCCGCTCAACTACCACACCCTGACCAGTGCCGCGGAGCCCGCGACCCAGGCGCGCAGCGCCGGCTTCCGCTTCGCCCTGCAGGGCGTCTCGGTACCACCGCAGGTGGATCAGCCGCAACTGGTGGTCCGCCAGGGCGACGGCATCGCCCTGCTGGAAAACGAACGCTGGATCGCGCCCCTGGCCGACGAGGTGCGCAGCGCCCTGTCCGCCGACCTATCCCGGGACCTCGGTACCCTGGACCTGGGCGATGCCCCGCGCGGCAGTGGCACCCCGGTGCTGCGCATCAAGGTGGATCTGCAGCGCTTCGATTCGCAGCCCGGGCGGGGCGTCCAGCAGGACGCGCTCTGGACCCTGCGCCTGGCCGGGCCGGGCGGCGAGCGGGTGCTGACCTGTGGCAGCCGGATCAGCCAGCCCGCCGGCGGCACCTATGCCGAGGTCGTGGCGGCGCATCGCCAGGCCCTGGCGACCCTGGCCAGGCGCATCGAACCGGTGGCACGCGCCTTCGTGGTCGACGACGCCACGGTCTGCCCGGCGGGCTGAGGCGACCGCGCCGATTGCTGGAAGTGCCCTGGCTGGGCCAGAATAACGGCCCCTTCGCTCTGCCTCTGCCAGGAGACACCGCAATGCCCAGCCGTCGTGATCGAGCCAACGCCATCCGCGCCCTCAGCATGGATGCCGTGCAAAAGGCCAACAGTGGCCACCCCGGCGCCCCCATGGGCATGGCCGACATCGCCGAGGTGCTCTGGCACGATCAGCTCAAGCACAACCCTGGCAATCCCCTGTGGGCCGACCGCGACCGCTTCGTGCTGTCCAACGGCCACGGCTCCATGCTCATCTATTCGCTGCTGCACCTGTCCGGCTACGACCTGTCCATCGACGACCTGAAGAATTTCCGGCAGCTGCACAGCAAGACCCCCGGCCACCCCGAATACGGCTACGCCCCCGGCATCGAGACCACCACCGGTCCCCTGGGCCAGGGCATCGCCAATGCCGTGGGCTTCGCCCTGGCGGAAAAGGTCATGGCTGCCCAGTTCAACCGCGACGGCCACCGGATCGTCGACCACCACACCTACGCCTTCCTCGGCGATGGCTGCATGATGGAAGGCATCTCCCACGAGGTCTGCTCCCTGGCCGGCACCCTGGGCCTGTCCAAGCTGATCGCCTTCTACGACGACAACGGCATCTCCATCGATGGCGAGGTCGAGGGCTGGTTCACCGACGACACCCCCAAGCGCTTCGAGAGCTACGGCTGGCAGGTGATCCGCAACGTCGACGGCCATGACGCCGACGAGATCCAGACCGCCCTGGATACCGCGCGCAAGAGCGACAGGCCCACCCTGATCTGCTGCAAGACCGTGATCGGCTACGGCGCGCCGCACAAGCAGGGCAAGGAGGAGTGCCACGGCGCGCCCCTGGGCAACGACGAGATCCAGGCCGCGCGCGACCTGCTCGGCTGGGCCCATGCGCCCTTCGAGATTCCCGCCGACATTTATGCCGAGTGGAGCGCCCGGGAGCGCGGCGCCGCCGCCGAGGCCGAGTGGAACGAGCGTTTCGCCGCCTACGCCCAGGCCCATCCGCAGCTCGCCGCCGAGTTCAAGCGCCGGATGGCCGGTGACCTGCCCACCGATTTCGCCGAACGCGCCGCCGCCTTCATCCAGGACGTCGCCAGCAAGGGCGAGACCATCGCCAGCCGCAAGGCCAGCCAGAACGCCCTGCAGTTCTTCGGTCCGCTGCTGCCCGAGCTGCTTGGCGGTTCCGCCGACCTGGCCGGCTCCAACCTGACCCTGTGGAAGGGCGCCAAGGGCGTCACCGCCGAAGACGCCAGCGGCAACTATGTTCACTACGGCGTACGTGAATTCGGCATGAGCGCCATCATGAACGGCGTCGCCCTGCACGGCGGCCTGGTGCCCTACGGCGCGACCTTCCTGATGTTCATGGAATACGCCCGCAACGCGGTGCGCATGTCGGCGTTGATGAAGCAGCGGGTGCTCTATGTCTTCACCCACGACTCCATCGGTCTCGGCGAGGACGGCCCCACCCACCAGCCGGTGGAGCAACTGGCTTCGCTGCGCTACACCCCCAACCTGGACACCTGGCGTCCGGCCGACGCGGTGGAATCCGCCATCGCCTGGACCTCGGCCCTAGAGCGTCGCGACGGTCCCAGCGCGCTGATCTTCTCCCGCCAGAACCTGGCCCACAGCGTGCGTGACGCAGCCACCCTGGGCAACGCCGCGCGTGGGGGCTACGTGCTCAAGGACTGCAACGGCGAACCCGAGCTGATCCTCATCGCCACCGGTTCCGAAGTGGGCCTGGCGGTGCAGGCCTACGAGCGTCTGACCGCCGAAGGGCGCCAGGTGCGCGTGGTCTCCATGCCCAGCACCAGCGTCTTCGACCGCCAGAGCCCCGAGTATCGCCAGCAGGTCCTGCCGGTGGAAGTCGGCGCGCGCATCGCCATCGAGGCCGGCATCGCCGACTTCTGGTACAAGTACGTCGGTCTCGACGGTCGCATCATCGGCATGCACACCTACGGCGAATCCGCCCCGGCGGCTGCGCTGTTCGAGCACTTCGGCTTCACCCTGGACAATGTCCTGGCGGTGGCCGGCGAGTTGCTGGAAGACTGAGTCCTGCTGCGGTAATCCGAAAAGCCACGCCTGGGCGTGGCTTTTTTGTGCGCGGGATTCGGCACGCGCTCAGGGATTCACCCGGATGCTCGGTCCCGCCAGGATGACCCCGGCGGCATCCAGCTGCACAAAGCTGCCGCCGGTCCTGAGGGTGAGGCGGGCGCCGGCTTCCAGGACGATCTTCTGGCCACTGTGCAGCCGGATCTCGCTACCGGCCTCGACCAGCAGGCTGCCGTCCAGCCGCAGATGCTGACTCGCGCCGATGTCCAGGTGATCGTCGGCGCGCACCTCGGTGCGGCGTTCGCCCTGGGTGATGCGGTGTTCCTCGGCGTGGAAGGTGCTGTAGCTGTTGCCCCGGATGCGCTGATGGCGCTCGTGGCCGATCTCGCTGCGATGGTCGTGGCCGATACGTTCGTCCCAGTCGCGCTGGGCATGGACGTGGATTTCCTCCTGCCCCTGGCGATCCTCGCTGCGAATTTCGTTGTAGCCGTGGCCCCCGGGGCTGCTCAGCGTCTTGAAGGTGCTGCGGGTCTTGTCCCTGGGCAGTTCCAGTGGCGGCCGCTGCTCGGCGTGGTACAGGCAGCCGATCACCAGCGGCTGATCGGGATCGCCTTCGAGAAAGCCGACCAGTACCTCCATGCCGATCCGCGGCAGGCTCAGGGCGCCGTGGCCGTTACCGGCCCAGCCGCTGGCGACCCGCAGCCAGCAACTGCTGCGCTCATCCGCCTGGCCTTCGCGATCCCAGTGGAATTGCACCTTGATCCGGCCCAGGGCATCGCAATGGATGTCCTCGCCGGCCGGTCCGGTGACCACGGCGCTCTGGGCGCCCAATAGTCGGGGTTTGGGATGGCGCAGGGGCAGGCGGAAGGGCAGCGCCCACGGCCGCGCGACAAAGCTGTTGCGATAGCCCTGGGCGAAGCCGTCGGCCGGGATGCGGTCGGCAACGTCTTCCTCCAGGACCTGCGGCTGGCGGCCCTGGTGCTGGATCTCGGTCAACAGCCAGAGCTGATTCCAGTCGGCACGCGGATGCTGTTCCAGGGGCAGGAAGTGCCCGCTCACCAGGCTGGGCTGGTCGCTCGTGCCCTGGGCCTGGAGGGCGTTGCCTCTCAGGCGTTCCAGGCGCCGGCTGCTCAGGCGCTGCCCGCTTGCGCGATCGGTGAAGCGACCGGGAAAGCCATAGTCTTCCAGCGCGGGCCGGGCCAGGTCGTCGCTGCCGCTCTGCAGGCGCAGCCGTGGCCGCAGCGGGTCGTGATCGCGCAGGAGGCTGGCGCTGCTGCGGATCCGCAGCGCGACCGCCAGGTGGCTGATCACGGGCTCGTCCGCCACCAGGCCTCTGCCGGGTAGGTAGCGGGTGGCACCCAGCTGCGCAAAGCCGGTGGCGTCATCGCCAAGGACCAGCACATGACCGTCGCGACGATGCTGGTGGTGAAAGTGCAGACCCTCTTCCTCGCAGAGGCGGGTGAGAAAGGCCAGATCGCTTTCACCGTACTGCACGCAGTAGGCGCGCGGCGGATAGCGCGTCGGCCCCAGCGCGAAGCGATAGTTGCCGGCGAGGATGCCGTGCTCCTCGAGGAGCTGCGCGAGGATCTCGGGGACGCTGCGCCCCTGGAAGATGCGGGAATTGACGCGGTGGGCCAGGCGGGCCAGGCGTGGCACCAGGTCGGCGCGATAGCGGGTCAGGCGCCGGCCGGAATCGCCCTGGGCCACGGCGGCGAGCAGGCCGTGGATGCCCTGTTCACCCGCACCCAGGGCGAGAAAGGCGGGCTGCTGCAACAGTGATTCCAGCGGCCAGTCCGGGCGCTCGCTGACCAGCTCAAGCTGGAAGCGATAGGGCTGGCCGATGGCTTCGTGGCCGTCGAAGGCGAGCACCTGGAAATCGTGGGCGACGCCATCCAGCGTCAGGGTGAAGGTCGGGGCGTTGGCTGAACGGGACATCGCATCGCATCCTTGCGCATGGAAAATTCCAGTTTGCGCTACAGGACTGCACTGGCTCAAGCGCTGGAAGTCCCATTCTAGAGCCTTCTAGCAGGCGTTTTCTGGCGCAGTGCCGGGTTGGGGCGCGGCGAAGAGATCCCGCGGCGGCGGCAGCGCGCCTTCCAGCTCCAGCAGGAATTGCTTGGTCGGCAGGCCGCCGCCAAAGCCGGTCAGGGCGCCGGACGCCCCTATCACCCGGTGGCAGGGCAGCACGATGGGCAGCGGATTGCGGCCATTGGCGGCGCCCACCGCGCGCATCGCCTGGGGGCGGCCGAGGTGGCTGGCGAGCTGACCATAGCTCCAGGTCTGGCCGTGAGGGATCTCCGCCAGGGCCTGCCAGACCGCCAGCTGGAAGGGGGTGCCGCGCGGTGCCAGCGGCAGCTCGAAGGTCTGGCGCTGGCCGGCGAAGTACTCGCCGAGTTGCTGGCTGGCCAGGTCGAGGATCGGATGGTCGGCGGCGCTCCAGCTGGCGTCGCGCTTGGCCAGGTAGCGATTCTCGGGAAACTCCACCACGCGCAGGCCACTGTCGTCGGCGGCCAGGGTGAGCGTTCCTATGGGGCTGTCCAGCAGGCAGTAGGCGATCATCGGGGCGACTCCTTGGCGAGACGGGTGGGAACGGGTTCGGCGGGCGCATCGGCGGGCGCCTTCCAGGTGGCTTCGCGCCATACCTGCATCACCCCGTAGGCGCGCCAGGGCCGCCAGGCTTCGGCGCGGGCGTAGAGGGCCTTGGCGGTGAGGCGTTCGCCCGGGGGTGCCAGGCGCTTCTGCAGCACCAGGTCTTCCACCGGACAGGCGTCGGGGTGAGCCAGGGCGCGCAGGGCGACGTACTGGGCGGTCCAGGGACCGATGCCCTTGAGGGCGATCCAGCGCCGGGTGAAGTCGTCCAGGGTGCGTCCGGTGTCGAAGTCCACCTCGCCGGCGCGCAAGGCGCGGGCCACGGTGCCCAGGGTGCCGGCGCGGGCGCGGATCAGGCCGAGGCCGGTGAGGTCTTCCAGGGCGGCATCGGCCAGGGCGTCGACCGTGGGAAAGAAGTGGTGCAGACCGGCTGGTGGGCGACTGGCCTCGTGGCCGGGCTCGCCCCAGGGGCGCCCGAAGCGCTGCACCACTCGGGCGGTCATGGTGGTGGCCGCCACCACGCTGACCTGCTGGCCGATGACGGCGCGCACGGCGATCTCGAAGCCGTCCCAGCCACTGGGCAGGCGCAGGCCGGGCCGGCGCGCCACCAGTTCGGCGAGGGTCGGATCGACCGCCAGGCCCTGGGCGATGGCTTCGGGATCGGCGTCCAGATCGAACATGCGGCGGATCCGCGCCACTGCCGCTTGCAGCTCGCCAGGGGCGGCGCCGTGCAATTCCAGGCGCAGCGCCGGCGTATCGGCGTCCCAGGCCGAGACGCGCAGCCAGCCCGGCTGTTCGGGGGTGCCGATCACCCGGGCGTAGTTGGTGTCGTCCAGCACCTCGACACCGGGCAGGGCGTGGCCGCGGAGGAAATCCAGCTGGGCGGTGAAGTCGTAGGGCGGACGATAGGCCAGGCGCAGGACCAGCACCGGCGAAGGCGCGGCCTGACCCTTGCGCACCTGGCTGGGGGCCAGGTCATAGGCGTCGCGAAATGCGGTGTTGAAGCGTCTCAGACTACCGAAGCCGGCGGCCAGGGCCACCTCGGTGATCGGCAGCCGGGTCTCGCTGAGCAATTGCTTGGCGAACAGCAGTCGGCGGGTGGTGAGCACCGCCAGGGGCGCGGCGCCCAGGCGCTCGACGAACAGCCGGCGCAACTGGCGTTCGCTGAGATCGAGGCGGGCGGCGAGGGCGGGCAGGCCGCCGTCCTCCAGGCCTTCGTCCATCAGGCGCAGGGCACGGGCCAGGGTGGCGTCGCCGCGTTGCCAGTGGCCGCCGGCTGGGGAGAGTTCGGGGCGACACCTCAGGCAGGGGCGATAGCCGGCGGCCTCGGCGGCCGCGGCGCTGGGGTAGTAGCTGACGTTTTCCGGGCGCGGCGGTTGCGCCGGGCACACCGGCCGGCAATAGATGCCGGTGGTGAGCACCGCGGTGTAGAACAGGCCGTCGAAGCGCGGGTCCCGCGCCAGGCGGGCGCGTTCGAAGGCGGGAATGTCGGGGAAGGCGTTCATGGCGGCAGGTTAGCACCGCCGGGAAGGGGTGACTGGCCGTTTTCGGACGGGACCGCTGAGGTGGGCGAGACATCTTTATCGCGGTCATGGCGGTTCGCCGGCGCGACCGCTCCTACAGGAGCATCAGGCGTTCGTAGGAGCGGCCCATGGCCGCGATTAGGTTAGAAATCCCAATCCTCGTCTTCGGTGCTCACCGCCTTGCCGATGACATAGGACGAACCCGAGCCGGAGAAGAAATCGTGGTTTTCGTCGGCGCTGGGCGACAGGGCGGCGAGGATCGCCGGGCTGACGTCGGTCATGCTGCTGGGGAACAGCGCTTCGAAGCCCAGGTTCATCAGCGCCTTGTTGGCGTTGTAGTGGAGGAATTTCTTCACGTCCTCGCTCCAGCCAACGCTGTCGTAGAGGTCCTCGGTGTAGGCCACCTCGTTGTCATAGAGGTCCTGCAGCAGTTCGTAGGCGAAATCCTTGACCTGCTGGCGGCGCTCCGGACTTTCCTTGGCCAGGGCCTGCTGGAATTTGTAGCCGATGTAGTAGCCGTGCACCGCCTCGTCGCGAATGATCAGGCGGATCAGGTCGGCGGTATTGGTCAGCTTGGCGCGGCTGGACCAGTACATCGGCAGGTAGAAGCCCGAATAGAAGAGGAAGGATTCCAGGAAGACGCTGGCCACCTTGCGCAGCAGCGGGTCCTCGGCGTGGTAGCGCGCGAGAATCAGGTCGGCCTTGGTCTGCAGATAGGGATTCTCTTCGCTCCAGCGATAGGCCTCGTCCACGTCCGGCGTCGGGCAGAGGGTCGAGAAGATCGAGCTGTAGGAGCGCGCATGGACCGCCTCCATGAAGCCGATGTTGGCGATCACCGCCTCTTCGTGGGGGGTGACGGCATCGGCCAGCAGGGTCGGGGCGCCCACGGCGTTCTGGATGGTGTCCAGCAGGGTCAGGCCGGTGAAGACGCGGATGGTCAGCTGCTGCTCCTTGGGCGTCAGGGTCGCCCAGGAGGGGATGTCGTTGGACAGCGGGATCTTTTCCGGCAGCCAGAAGTTGCCGGTCAGGCGGTTCCACACCTCCAGGTCCTTGTCGTCCTGGATGCGGTTCCAGTTGATGGCGTTGATGCGGTTCAGGCGCTGAGCGTTGACGGGTGCGTTCATGGCGATTTCCTCACAGGCTGCAGGACACGCAGCCCTGCACCTCGGTGCCTTCCAGGGCGGCCTGGCGCAGGCGGATGTAGTAGAGCGTCTTGATGCCCTTCTTCCAGGCATGGATCTGCGCCCGGTTGATGTCGCGGGTGGTGGCGGTGTCGCGGAAGAACAGCGTCAGCGACAGCCCCTGGTCGACATGGCGGGTGGCCTCGGCATAGGTGTCGATGATCTTTTCCGGGCCGATCTCGTAGGCGTCCTGGTAATACTCCTGGTTATCGTCGGCCAGGTAGGGCGCCGGGTAGTAGACGCGGCCCAGCTTGCCTTCCTTGCGGATCTCCACCTTGGCGACGATGGGGTGGATGCTCGAGGTGGAGTGGTTGATGTAGGAGATCGAGCCGGTGGGCGGGATGGCCTGGAGGTTGCGGTTGAACAGCCCGTGCTGCATCACCGAGGCCTTGAGTTCCTGCCAGTCGGCGCGGGTCGGCAGGCGGATGCCGGCCACCTCGAACAACTCGGCCACCCGCGGGGTACGGGGGGTGAAGTCGCCCTCGGTGTACTGGTCGAAATAGGCGCCGCTGGCGTACTTGGAGTCGGCGAAGCCCTGGAAGCTCTGGCCACGCTCGATGGCCAGGCGATTGGAAGCACGCACCGCATGGTAGGTGACGGTGTAGAAATACAGGTTGGTGAAATCCAGGCCTTCCGGCGAGCCGTAGTGGATGTGCTCGCGGGCCAGGTAGCCGTGCAGGTTCATCTGCCCCAGGCCGATGGCGTGGGAGGCGGCGTTGCCGGCGGCCACCGAGGGCACGCAGCGGATGTCGCTCATTGCCGAGACCGCGGTGAGGCCGCGGATGGCGGTCTCCACGGTGCGGCCCAGGTCCGGTGAATCCATGGTGCGGGCGATGTTCAGCGAACCCAGGTTGCAGGAGATGTCCTGGCCGATGTGCCCATAGCCCAGGTCTTCGTCGAAGCGGCTGGGGGTGTTGACCTGGAGGATCTCCGAGCAGAGGTTGCTCATGTTGATGCGTCCGGCGATGGGGTTCGCGCGATTCACCGTGTCTTCGAACATCAGGTAGGGATAGCCGGACTCGAACTGGATCTCCGCCAGGGTCTGGAAGAATTCCCGGGCGTTGATCTTGCGCTTGCGGATGCGCGCGTCGGCCACCATCTCCGCGTATTTCTCGCTGACGCTGATGTCGGCGAAGGGCACGCCATAGACCCGCTCCACGTCGTAGGGCGAGAACAGGTACATGTCGGCGTTGCGCTTGGCCAGCTCGAAGGTGATGTCCGGGATGACCACGCCGAGGGACAGGGTCTTGATGCGGATCTTCTCGTCGGCGTTCTCGCGCTTGGTGTCGAGGAATCTCAGGATGTCCGGGTGATGGGCGTTGAGGTAGACGGCGCCGGCGCCCTGGCGCGAACCCAGCTGGTTGGCATAGGAGAAGGCGTCTTCCAGCAGCTTCATGATCGGGATGATGCCGGAGGACTGGTTCTCGATGCGCTTGATCGGCGCGCCGACCTCGCGCACGTTGCTCAGCAGGAAGGCCACGCCACCGCCGCGCTTGGAGAGCTGCAGCGCCGAATTCACGGCGCGGCCGATGGACTCCATGTTGTCTTCGATGCGCAGGAGGAAGCAGGACACCAGCTCGCCGCGCTGGCGCTTGCCGGCGTTCAGGAAGGTCGGGGTGGCCGGCTGGAAACGGCCGCTGATCATCTCGTCCACCAGGGACTCGGCCAGCTGTTCGTCACCGCGCGCCAGACTCAGGGCGACCATGCACACCCGGTCTTCGTAGCGTTCCAGGTAGCGCTGGCCGTCGAAGGTCTTGAGGGTGTAGCTGGTGTAGTACTTGAAGGCGCCGAGAAAGCTCTGGAAACGGAATTTGTAGGCATAGGCGCGCTCGAACAGCGCCTTCACGAAGGCCGGCGCGTACTGCTCCAGCACCGCCGCCTCGTAGTAGCCCTTGTCCACCAGATAGCCGAGTTTCTCGTCCAGGTTATGGAAGAACACCGTGTTCTGGTTGACGTGCTGCAGGAAGTACTGCCGCGCCGCCTGGCGGTCCTTGTCGAGTTGCAGCTCGCCGTTGGGACCGTAGAGATTGAGCATGGCGTTGAGCGCGTGATAGTCCGCGTCGCTGCCGGTCGGGGTCAGGCCTGCCGTTGCCAAAAGTCGTTCACTCCCGTGCGTACCCGGTCGACATCCTCCGTCGTGCCGAGCAATTCGAATTGGTAGAGCAGGGGCACCGCGCATTTCTGGGCGACGATGCGTCCACCCAGGCAGTAGCCCTCGCCGAAATTGGTGTTGCCGGCGGCGATGACGCCGCGGATCAGGGCGCGATTGTGCGGATCGTTGAGAAAGTGGATCACCGGCTTGGGCACCGCGCCCTTGCTGCCGCCGCCGCCATAGGTCGGCAAGACCAGGATGTAGGGCTCGCGGGCCTTGAGCGGTTCGGCGGCGGGATCCTGGGGAATGCGCCGCGCCGGCAGCCCGAGTTTCTCGACGAATCTATGGGTGTTCTCCGAGGTGCTGGAGAAATACAGCAGCTCGCCCATGGCCCCGGCCTCAAGCCACCAGCTGGCCGAGCTTGTCCGGGCGGAAGCCGGCCCAGTGGTCGTCACCGGCCACCACCACCGGCACCTGGCGATAGCCCAGGGATTCCACGGTCTGGCGCGCCTGGGCGTCCTGCTCGATATCCACCACCTGGTAGGTGATGCCCTGACGATCCAGGGCGCGATAGGTGGCGTTGCACTGCACGCAGGCGGGCTTGCTGTAGATGGTGATGGTCATGGCTGACTCCTGTCCTCAGTGGGGCGAATTCAAAGGAAAAAGCCTGACGCCAGCCGGCTTTTGCCAGGGCGGCGCGGGTCTTTTCCTTCGAGTTCGGCTTGGGCCTCAAGTTCGGTCCAGATACTACATATGGTGTTTTGTAATTTCTACAACACAACAAGTGGGGTTTTTGATCTGGGTCATGCTGTTGATCTATCACCCCTGGGTAACGATTTCTGCTTGCCCCTGAAGGGCCCTTTGGGTAGTCCTGACGTTCATGGAACTACCTCTACCGCTGCCCGGCTGACAACGATCCCGCGCGGATGCGGCAGGAGGCCCGGGCCAGGCGGCGGATTTCTTTCCTGTCTGCCAAGGAGAGCGCCTTTTTGTAGTGCGAAAGTCGACCTGACTACCCTGGCGACTCCCATTCGTCGTCGAACCGCCGCATAATCGGCCTTTCGCTTGCGCCCGAGTCAGTTCACGCATGAGTTCCGCTCGCTATCGCCTCGCTCTCAACGGCTACGGTCGCATCGGTCGTTGCGTGTTGCGCGCGCTGCACGAGCGCGGCGCGGCGACCGAGCTCGCCATCGTCGCCCTCAACGATCTGGCCGACCGGCCCAGCCTGGAATACCTCACCCGTTTCGATTCCACCCATGGCCGCTTTCCCGGCCGGGTCGCGCTGGAGGGTGAGCGCCTGCGCATCGGCGATCAGGCCCTGGAGATCCGCCGCGAGGCCGAGCCCGAGCGGGTGGACTGGCGGGCACTCGACGTCGATCTGGTGCTGGAATGCTCCGGTGCCTTCAGCACCCGTGCCGAGGCCGGGCGTTTTCTCGCCGCCGGTGCGCCGCGGGTGCTGTTCTCCCAGCCCATGGTCAGCGAGACCGACGTGGACGCCACCGTGGTCTACGGGGTCAACCAGCAGGCCCTGCGCGGTGACGAGACACTGGTCTCGAATGCCTCCTGTACCACCAACTGCAGCGTCCCGGTGCTGAAACTTTTGCACGAGACCCTGGGTCTGGAGTACGTCTCCATCACCACGATCCACTCGGCCATGAACGACCAGCCCGTGATCGACGCCTACCATGCCGAAGATCTGCGGCGAACGCGTTCGGCGTTCCAGTCGATCATCCCGGTGGCGACCGGCCTGGCGCGGGGTATCGAACGGCTGCTGCCCGAGCTTGGCGGGCGCATCCAGGCCCGCGCCGTGCGCGTGCCCACGGTCAACGTCTCCTGCCTGGACATCACCTGCATCGTCGGCCGCGACACCACGGCGCCCGCCCTCAACACCCTGTTGCGTGACGCCGCCCGGAGCGGTCCCCTGGCCGGGCTGATCGACTACACCGAGTTGCCCCACGCCTCCTGCGATTTCAACCACGATCCCCATTCCGCTATCGTCGATGGCAGCCAGACCCGCGTTTCCGGCCCCCGGCTGGTCAATCTGCTGGTGTGGTTCGACAACGAATGGGGCTTCGCCAACCGCATGCTCGACGTCGCCGGCCATTGGCTGCGCATCGCCAAGCCCACCTGAAACAAGCACAACTAAGGGATTGCCTGTATGTCCGTGTTGAAAATGAGCGACCTCGATCTGAAAGGTAAGCGCGTCCTGATCCGCGAAGACCTCAACGTTCCGGTGAAGGAAGGCCAGATCAAGAGCGATGCCCGCCTGGTCGCCGCCCTGCCGACCCTCAAGCTGGCTCTGGAAAAGGGTGCCGCGGTGATCGTCTGCTCGCACCTGGGCCGTCCCACCGAGGGCGAATTCAGCGAGGAAAACAGCCTGGCGCCGGTCGCCGCCTATCTGGGTAAGGCCCTGGGCCGCGACGTGCCGCTGGTGAAGGACTACCTGGACGGCGTCCAGGTCGAGCCGGGTCAGCTGGTACTGCTGGAGAACGTGCGCTTCAATGTGGGCGAGAAAAAGAACGCCGATGACCTGGCAAAGCGCTATGCCGCCCTGTGCGACATCTTCGTCATGGACGCCTTCGGCACCGCCCACCGCGCCGAGGGTTCGACCCACGGCGTGGCCAAGTTCGCCAAAGTTGCCGCTGCCGGTCCGCTGCTGGCCGGCGAGCTGGACGCCCTGGGCAAGGCGCTGGGCAATCCGGCCCGGCCGATGGCGGCCATCGTCGCCGGCTCTAAGGTATCCACCAAGCTGGACGTGCTCAATTCCCTGGCGCAGATCTGTGACCAGCTGATCGTCGGCGGCGGCATCGCCAACACCTTCCTGGCCGCAGCTGGCTACAAGGTCGGCAAGTCGCTGTACGAAGCCGATCTGGTGGACACCGCCAAGGCCATCGCCGCCAAGGTCAGCGTGCCGCTGCCGGTGGACGTGGTGGTCGCCAAGGAATTCGCCGAGACCGCCGAAGCCGTCACCAAGTCGATCAACGAAGTGGCCGACGACGACATGATCCTCGACATCGGCCCGGTCAGCGCCCAGCAATTCGCCGACCTGCTCAAGTCGGCCAAGACCATCCTCTGGAACGGTCCGGTCGGCGTCTTCGAATTCGACCAGTTCGGCGAAGGCACCCGCACCCTGGCCCAGGCCATCGCCGACAGCGACGCCTTCTCCATTGCCGGCGGTGGCGACACCCTGGCCGCCATCGACAAATACGGCATCGGCGAGAAGGTCTCCTATATCTCCACCGGTGGTGGCGCCTTCCTCGAATTCGTCGAGGGCAAGGTCCTGCCGGCCGTCGAAGTCCTCCAGCAACGCGCCCAGGAGTAATCGCCATGCGTACGCCGCTGCTTGTCTGTTCCGCTGTCCTGATGCTGGCCGGTTGCGCCGGTGGCAATGCCGACAAGGCCTGCGCAGTGTTCGCGCCGCCGCCTGCGGCGGCCGCCACGCCCACGGCGCAGAACGGCGAGCGCGTCGATACGCTCACCGGCAACGCCAGCCGCCCGGCCAGCGGTTGCGCCCAGTGAAGGGGCGCACGCTCGCCCTCGGGCTGCTGAGTCTCGCCCTGCTGGCCGGTTGCGCCGGCCGCGGCGCGCAGCAGACCGGAGGCTGGACCCACTGGGTCTGCGATTCCAAGGCGGCCTTCGACTGGCGCTATGTGGATCGCAGCCAGTCCATCGTCGACCTCAAGCTGAAAGGCGATGGCCTGATCCGCCATCTCAACCGCGAACCGGCCACCGATGGCCAGTCCTATACCGACGGGCTTGTGGCTTTGCATATCCGCGGCGACCAGGGCCTCGTCTACTGGATCGCCAACAACGACCTCATCGGTCGCGGCTGCCGGACGCCTTGAACGGGCGAATGTCAGCTGAACCGATTAATCCAGGGCGGCCAGGGGTCGGCCGCTTGAACCCTGCCAGCCGCTCATGCAGGCTGGCGCCACCACCGCCTTTGTAGGGAGATAATCACCAATGGCACTCGTCAGCATGCGTCAGCTGCTGGATCACGCCGCCGAATTCGGCTACGGCGTTCCGGCCTTCAACGTCAACAACCTCGAGCAGATGCGCGCCATCATGGAAGCCGCCGACAAGACCGATTCGCCGGTCATCGTCCAGGCCTCCGCCGGTGCCCGCAAGTACGCCGGCGCTCCCTTCCTGCGTCACCTGATCCTGGCCGCGGTGGAAGAATTCCCGCATATCCCGGTGGTCATGCACCAGGACCACGGCACCACCCCCGACATCTGCCAGCGCTCGATCCAGCTGGGCTTCTCCTCGGTGATGATGGACGGCTCGCTGATGGCCGACGGCAAGACGCCGTCCGACTACGACTACAACGTGCGCGTCACCCAGCAGACCGTGGCCTTCGCCCATGCCTGCGGCGTGTCCGTGGAAGGCGAGCTGGGTTGCCTGGGCAGCCTGGAGACCGGCATGGCCGGTGAAGAAGACGGCGTGGGCGCCGAAGGCACCCTGGATCACAGCCAGCTGCTGACCGATCCGGAAGAAGCCGCCCAGTTCGTCAAGGCCACCAAGGTCGATGCCCTGGCCATCGCCATCGGCACCAGCCACGGCGCCTACAAGTTCACCAAGCCGCCGACCGGAGACACCCTGTCGATCCAGCGCATCAAGGAAATCCACGCGCGCATCCCGGACACCCACCTGGTCATGCACGGCTCCAGCTCGGTGCCCCAGGAGTGGCTGAAGATCATCAACGAGTACGGTGGCGACATCAAGGAAACCTACGGCGTGCCGGTCGAAGAGATCGTCGAAGGCATCAAGTACGGGGTCCGCAAGGTCAACATCGACACCGACCTGCGTCTGGCGTCCACCGGTGCCATCCGCGAGT
Source organism: Pseudomonas sp. SHLD1 (assembly GCF_028640935.1). NCBI lineage: Bacteria > Pseudomonadati > Pseudomonadota > Gammaproteobacteria > Pseudomonadales > Pseudomonadaceae > Pseudomonas > Pseudomonas sp. SHLD1. Next base: position 42,969 of record NZ_JAQZAD010000015.1, on the reverse strand, counting down.
TCATGGCCAAGAACCGCAGCGAGTTCGATCCGCGCAAGTACCTGGCCAAGACCGTGACCGCCATGCGTGAAGTCTGCATCGCCCGTTACGAAGCCTTCGGCACCGCCGGCCAGGCCTCCAAGATCAAGCCGATCTCCCTGGATGCCATGTTCGAGCGTTATGCCCGCGGCGAACTGGATCCCAAGGTCAACTGATCCCAGGTTGCAGAAAAGGCCCCGTAAGGGGCCTTTTTTTCGCCTGTCGATCGCTTGCAGCCCGAACGGCGGCGCGCCGCGCCTTACCTCTCGGTTGCGGTCAGGACCTCTTCCATCCAGGCGACCATGGCGGCGCCGTCCATGTCCAGGCAGACCGTTACCAGCGGGTTGCCGGACCAGCGCCCGTCCAGGTAGGCGCGACCCTCGGGCGCGAAGAAGGTCTGGCCTTCCGCCAGGCCTTCGGTACCGACGCTGAGGTGACCGCGCGCGGTGTGGAACAGCTCGGGACGGCGCAGGTAGGCGAGGGCGCAGCTGTCGTGGGGATGGCAGCCATCGATGTCCTTCACGCTGCGGTAGAAGTCCGCATAGAAGTCATAGCTGCGCGCGAGCACCTCACCGAGGGCGCCCTGGCACGCCGCGATGCGCTGCAGGCGGGGCGGGTCGAGGACGGCGCGGTGGGTGGCGTCGAGGCCGACCAGGGTCAGCGGCCAGGGGGCGGCGAAGACCCGCGCCGCGGCATGGGGATCGGAAAAGATATTGGCTTCGGCCACCGGCGTGACGTTGCCGGGCTCGACGATGGCGCCGCCCATCACCACCACCTCGCGCACGCGGTCGACGACCGTGGGATCCAGCGCCAGGGCGAGAGCCAGGTTGCCCAGCGGCCCGACCGCCACCAGGGTGATCTCGCCCGGTCGCATGCGGGTCTGCTCGACGATGAAACGCGCGGCGTCCAGGGCGTGCGGCGCCTGGCCCGGCGCGGGGAGCTGCTGATTGCCCAGGCCGTCCTGGCCATGCACGTGCAGGGCATGGTTGCCGGCCGGCTTGACCAGGGGTTCGGCGACACCCGCGGCGACGGGCGTGTCCCGGCCAGCCAGTTCGGTGAGCAGCAGGGCGTTGCGGGTCGCCGTGGTGACCGGCACGTTGCCAAAGGTCGTGGTCAGGCCGATCACCTCGAAGGCAGGATCGGCAAACAGCAGGGCGATGGCCTGGGCGTCGTCCACGCCAGGATCGGTATCGAAGATGATGGGAAGGGACAAGAGGCTTTCTCCGGCTCGGATCTCTTCCCAGGCTACCCGAGGGGCAGCGCCTCTTGCTAGCTGGGCAGGTCCAACTCGCCCAGCGCATCCGGCTGGTTGCGAAACGCCCGGGCGAAGACCTCGCGATTGCGGGCCATGAACAGCCCCAGGTCTTCGCACTGCTTTTCGGCAAGACCGGGTACGGCCTTGTCCAGCACGCTGGCGAGCGACTCGGCCAGCTCCAACATCTTGTCGTGACGATCGGCTTCGGCTTTATCCATGAACAGGCGCTCCGGATCTCGGCTGCTGCGATACAACACTTCGACGGCCATGCGTCACCTCGTATTCTGTATCTGGTTATATATACAGTATTCGGCTTGCGGTGGGATTGCAAGGACTACCGCTCGGCGGTCAGCATCCTGCCAGTCATGGCAATTTGCCAATCGTTCGACATTTCTGCGTGTCGCTGAATTTGCGTCGGGAAACTTAAGCGCGGAAGCTGGTCTCTGAGTCTGGACCAAACGGGCAGAGCTGCCCGCCTTTATCCGGATCACCTCCGGCTCACGGAACGAGACCGCCAATGCCTGCCATCTTTATCCGTCCGCTTATTGCCGCGCTTGACCGCTCCAGGTCGATCGAGGTGCGGGCGTGAGTTCGACCCTCGTCATCCTGGCCATCACCGTTGCCAGCTTCCTGCTGGGATTCCTGCGCGACCTGTTGATCGCCCGGCAATTCGGCGTGAGCTGGGAAGCCGACCTGATCTTTGTCGCGCTCATCCTGCCGGTGTTCTTCGAGAGCTTCTTCGGCCTCGCCTTGCGCGATGCCATGATTCCCTATCTGCAACGCATCCGTGACCGCTGCAACGCCCAGTACGAGCAGGTCGGTCGCTGGCTGTACTGGCGCATCGGCCTGTTCGGCCTGCTGCTGTCGGTGATCGGTGTCCTCGCCAGTCCCTGGCTGATGCATGCGCTGGCGCCGGGCTGGAGCGATGAGCAGGTCGAGACCGGCAAGCTGGTCTTCGCGGTCGGCACCCTGCTGATCTGCGTGCAGGCCGTCCTCTATTGCCAGGGCGCGCTGCTCAACCTGGACCGCATCTTCATCCTGCCGATGACGCGGACGCTGATGCTCAATCTGGGCGCCATCCTGGCCATCGTCATCCTGCAGCCGAGTGGCATCGCACTGTTCACCGGCATGCTGCTGCCCCAGGTGCTGCTGATCGTCATCCAGCACCGGCGGCTGGGCTATCTCAGCCAGCGCTCGGTAGCCTTCGAGAAACCCGAGGGCAGTCCCTTCGCCGTGACCTTCGCGCCGGTGCTGCTCGCCGCCGGCGCCCAGCAGGGCTGCATGCTGGCGGAGCGCTTCTTCGCCTCGCTGCTGGCCGAGGGCAATATCACCATGCTGTCCTTTTCCTACCGCATCGTGACCATTCCGCTGACGCTCTATGCGCTGTCGATCCTGGCGATGATCTTTCCCGAGCTGACCCGCAGCTGGAACGAGGGCAATGCCGACAAGTACAGCGCGCTGATGCGCAAGGCGCTGCTCGGCACCCTGCTGTTCCTGGTGCCGGCCGCCGTGGTGCTGTTCAGCTATTCGGAGCCGGTGGTCAAGGTGCTGCTGGAGCGCGGAGCCTTCGGCGCCGAGCAGAGCGCGGCGACCGCGACCCTGGTGGTGGCCTATGCCCTCGGCCTGCCCTGGATGGGCCTCGCCCTGCTGTGGGGGCGTGCCCTGCTGTCGCAGCAGCGCGCCCGCACCTTCCTCTACACCACCCTGGCCAGCTCCTTCATCACCGTGACGCTGGACGCTGTCCTCTACCGGCCGTTCGGCGCCCAGGGGCTGGCCTATTCCTTTACCACCGGGGCCTTCCTGCAGGCCGTGTTCATGGCGCTGGCGCTTTATCGCCACTCCCTGGCCGGACTGCACCTGTCACTGCTGCTGCGCTGGTTCAGCGCCGGCAGTGCAGTCGCCCTGCTGACTTTCCTGTTGCCCAAGCCGGTCGGCCTGCTGGAGCTGATCGTCAGCATCAGCGTGGCGATGCTGGGCTTCCTGGTGCTGTTGCTGGCGCTGGGCGAGCGTGACCTGTTCCGCCGCGGCTATTGGGCGCGCGGTGACAACGGCGCGGGGCGCGCAGAACCGACGAGTTGAATCGCCGTCACGGTACGGCTAGGAAAAAGGTGGCGATCTGCGGCCATTGGTCGCTATCTGTTACGAAGTCATGAATTTTTGATTTGGCTTCGAGTCGCACGGAAAGATTGATCCCAGTCATAGAATTTCTAATGGAAGCGGTTTTTCCATTTGCAAGAGATCGGACACGCAGTTGGGGTCGGCACTTCGCATGGTGGTCTTGCTCGCCACCGACATTCTCTTTGAAAGGAATCGATCCTATGTCCTCCCAATCCCCTGTCACCCGTATCGGCATCGTCGGTACCGGCATGATCTCGCGCTGCCTGGCCCGGCTCATCAGCCGTCACTATGACGACATGACCGTGACCCGCGTCCTGACCCGCCGGCCCATCGCCACGGTTACCGACTATCCGCTGACCGAGGCGCTCACCCAGTCGGTGGCGGATCTCATCGATCATTGCGATCTGCTGGTGGAATGCAGTGGCGACCCCTACCACGGTACCGAGATCATCGAGCGCGCCTTCGAGGCCGGCATCAAGGTGGTCACCATCAATGCCGAACTGCAGGTGACGACCGGTTCCTACCTGGCCGGCAAGGGTTTCCTGACCGAGGCCGAGGGCGACCAGCCGGGTTCGCTGGCGGCGCTGCACGAAGAAGCCGTGCAGATGGGCTTCAAGCCGCTGGTCTACGGCAACATGAAGGGCTATCTGAACCACAATCCGACGCCGGAAGACATGGCCTACTGGTCCGCGCGCCAGGGCACCAGCGTCGACCAGACCACCTCCTTCACCGATGGCACCAAGGTGCAGATCGAGCAGGTGGTGGTGGGCAACAACTATGGCGCCACCATCACCCGCCAGGGCCTGGAAGGCCTCAACTCGACCAATCTGCAGGACAGCGCGAACATCCTGGCGCAGATGGCCGAGCAACTGGGCACGCCCATCGTCGACTACGTGATCCCGAGCGGCTACTCCGCGGGTGGCGTCTTCGTCGTCGGTCGCCATGACGAAGACCAGGCCGGCGCCATCGAATACTTCAAGCTGGGCAAGGGTCCGTACTATGTCCTGGTACGCCCCTTCCACCTGTGCTCCCTGGAAGTCGGCAAGACCCTGCGTCGCGTCATCGCCGGCGGCAAGATCCTGCTCAACAACTCCACCACGCCGACCCTGAGCGTGGCCGCCATCATGAAGAAGCCCATGGCGGCTGGCGACATCATCGAGCGCGGCATCGGTGGCTACAGCGTGCGCGGCGAAGCGGTGAAGATCGCCGAGTGCCCGGATCACCTGCCGATCGGCCTGCTCAAGCACAGCGTGCTGAAGCGGGCCATGGAGCCGGGTCAGATCGTCACCTTCGACGACGTCGAACTGACGCCCAGCCGCGCCCTGGACATCGTCCTGCAACAGCACCGCGAGGCGATCCATCGCCAGCTGCTGGAAACCCAGCTGAGCGAGGCGGCCTGGAACGCGACGGCCGACCTGGCACCGGTGGCACTGCCCAAGGCGGTAGGGGCGGTCCTGTCCTGATTCTGCTGACGCGGAAAGCGAAGGGGCCCTGAGGGCCCCTTTTTCATTGCCCGCCGCTGGCGGCGGCGCGAAGACGGGCGACGGTCGCGGGCAACTCGTCCATGTGGGCGACCAGGGCGGTCACGCCCAGGGCGCTCAGGGTCTCGCCATGGCTCGGCGGAATATGGCTGGCACCGGTGAAGCCGATGACGCGCATGCCGGCGGCCAGGGCCGCACGTGCGCCGGTGGCGCTGTCTTCGATCACCAGGCAGCGCTCTGGCGCGACGCCCAGGGTCCTGGCCGCGAGCAGATAGACATCGGGTGCCGGCTTGGGCCGGGCGACCATGTCGGCGCTGAAGATGTGGCCCGCTACCCGCGCCACCAGATCGGCCCGGCGGACCGAGGATTCGACGCTGTGCCTGAGGCTGTTGGAGGCGACCGCCAGCGGCAGGTCGATGCTCTCCAGGGCACGCTTCACCCCGGGAATGGGCTCGACGCTGGTAGCGATCAGCGTTTCCGCCTGGGCGCGCAGGTCGCTGAACAGTGCCGGCGGCAGGGTGATACCGAAGCGCTGTTCGACCAGGGCGAAGATATCTCGGGTGGTCAGGCCGAAGGTGCCGTGCAGCAGGGCCTCGAGTTCGGCGCGCGGTGCATGGGCGGCCAGGCCGTCGAGGACGACCCGTTCGGCGAGGATTTCACTGTCGACCAGCACGCCATCGCAATCGCTGATCAGCAGTTCCACAGGGGTGACGTTCATCGGTATTCCTTGCAGGGGGATTTCAGGGTAGAGCAACGGGCCCGGGGCCCTTCGACAGCTGCGGCAGACGGCGGCGAAGCAGTCTGGCTGCGGTTTTGCAGGGCTGTCCGGGTGGCCGAAAACCGGCTCGACAGTACCGTGCGCGAGGTGACAAAACAGCCCTTGTCGAAAAGGGTTTCGCCCTCCGGAGGGTAATCGCTTTCCAGAAAAATATGGCGTAGAGTTCGAGAACTGTGTTTGCTTGGGTCGCCGTCGATCGTGACCTGAGGCGGTAGGCTCTTCGTCCACCCCTTGCTGCTCGATTCTTGTTACTCCTTGCAACTCAGTACCGGGCGTCTGGTCAATGCAACGCATAACCGCGCCAGCCAGTGTCAATAACAAACTCGTGATTCCAAGGAGCAACACCCGTCATGTCGAATCGTCAGAACGGTACCGTCAAGTGGTTCAACGAAACCAAAGGCTATGGCTTCATCACTCCCGAGAGCGGTCCGGACGTGTTCGTGCACTTCCGCGCCATCGAAGGCACTGGTTTCAAGACCCTGGCTGAAGGCCAGAAGGTCAGCTTCGAAGTCGTGCAAGGCCAGAAGGGCATGCAGGCAGAGCGCGTACAGGTCGTCTGACACCTGACATCGCCCGAAGCTCACGAAAAACCCCGGCCAGGCCGGGGTTTTTCGTTTCTGCCGGTTGGACCGGCGCGGCCGGCCGCCTCACTCCACGTTCTGCGCGCTCTTTTCCGGCTCGGCCGCCAGCGGCTTGACCCGCCGGCCGGTCTCGCGCGAAGCCTGCAGGAAGATCGCCGCCGCCAGCATCGACAGGGCGCCGACGCTGAGAAAGGTCGCGCGAAAGGCAGACAGCACCTCGGTGTCACCATAGTCGTCCTGGAAACCGCCCAGCAGGGCGGCGGCGCAGGCGACGCCGAAGCTCATGGCCAGTTGCATCACCACCGACAGCAGGCTGTTGCCGCTGGCTGCCTGCTGGTCGTGCAGGTCGATGAGGGTGATGGTGTTCATGGCGGTGAACTGCATGGAATTCACCGCGCCCAGGATGCCCAGGTGGATGAGCAACCAGACGAAGGGCGTGGCAGGGCCGATCAGGGCGAGACTGGCGATCAGGCACCCCAGCAGCAGGGTGTTGCCCACCAGCAGGCGTCGATAGCCGAGCCGCCCGATCAGCGGACCGGCGATGGGCTTGGCCAGCATCGCCGACAGCGCCAGGGGCATCATCAGCAGACCGGCCTGGGTCGGCGAATAGCCGAGGCCCACCTGGAACAGCAGCGGGATGAGGAAGGGCAGGGCGCCGCTGCCGAGGCGGGCGAAGAGATTGCCGAAGATGCCCACCGCGAAGCTGCGGATGCGAAACAGCTCGGCGGAGAACAGCGGCTGGTCGTGGTGCAGGGCGCGCAACCAGTAGGCGACCATGCAGGCCATGCCGCCCATCAGCAGCAGCACCACCCGCACATGGGGCAGGTGCAGTTCGCCGAGGCCTTCCAGGGCGACGCTGATGAGGATCATGGCGGTGCCGAAGAGCAGGAAGCCCAGGCCGTCGAAGCGTTGCGGAAGGGGGCTGCGCAGATCCGGCAGCAGGCGGCGGGTGGCCAGGCAGCCAAGGATGCCGACTGGCAGATTGATCAGGAAGATCCAGTGCCAGGACACGGCTTCCACCAGCCAGCCACCCAGCGCCGGGCCCGCCAGGGGACCGATGAGGCCGGGAATGGTGATGAAGCTGAGGATGCGCACCAGCTCGCTGCGCGGATAGACGCGCAGGATCACCAGGCGCCCCACCGGCAGCATCAGCGAACCCCCGAGGCCCTGGATGACCCGGGCGGCGATCAGCAGGTTGAGGCTGGGCGCCAGGGCGCAAAGCAGCGAGCCAAAGGTGAAGAGGGCAATGGCGGTGAAGAAGACGCGGCGACTGCCGAAGCGATCGGAGATCCAGCCCGAGGCCGGAATCAGCAGCGCGACGGTGAGCAGGTAGGCGATCACCACCCCCTGCATGCGCAGCGGATTCTCGCCGAGGTCGGCGGCCATGCGCGGCAGGGCGGTGTTGACGATGGTCGCGTCCAGCGACTGCATGAAGAAGGCGACGGCGATCAGCCAGGGAAGCCAGCGGGTCGTGGTGGTATCCAGCGTCGGGGTGGGCATGAGAGATCCTTGTCGAGACAGCCGACTACCCGCTCTCTGACTGTCTGCACGCGGCAGGGTGCCCCGCTTGATCAGCGCGAGCGGGAATCTAGCAGCGCCTCGATCCGCTGGTCCTTCTCTGCCCAGAGCGTGCTGACCCACTGCTGGAAGCCTGCGCGAAATTCCGCATCTTCGCTGTAGTCACCCGCCCAGCGCGCCGGATCCAGAGGTCGCGCGCGGATATCGATGATAACGCGTTTGACGCGTCCGCAGAGCAGGTCCCAGAAGCCGGGCACGCGACCGTCCGGATAGACCAGGGTGACATCCAGCAGGGTGTCCAGCTGTTCGCCCATGGCGGCGAGGACGAAGGCCATGCCGCCAGCCTTGGGCTTGAGCAGGTGGCGATAGGGCGAGTGCTGCTCGGCATGCTTGGCGGCGGTGAAGCGCGTGCCTTCCAGGTAATTGACGATGGTCACCGGCTGGCGGCGGAATTTCTCGCAGGCGCGGCGGGTGATGGCTAGGTCCGCGCCCTTGAGTTCCGGGCGGCGCGCCAGCTGGGCGCGGGAGTATCTCTTCATGAAGGGATAGTCCAGCGCCCACCAGGCGAGCCCCAGGAAGGGCACCCAGATGAGCTCCTTCTTCAGGAAGAACTTGAAGTAGGGCACCTTGCCGTTGAAGGTCTCGATGAGCGCGGGGATGTCGACCCAGGACTGGTGGTTGCAGATGACCAGGTAGGAGCTGTCGCGGTTGAGTGCCTCGGTGCCGCGGATGTCCCAGGCGGTGGGGGTGAGATGGGCGAAGATGATCTTGTTGATCTCGGCCCAGGTCTCGGCGATGGCGGTGACCACCCGGGAGCAGAGGTCGCGCAGGGCGACGATGGGCAGCAGCTTGATCAGGGCGAATGCCAGCAGCGGACCGATCATGACCAGGGTGTTCAGCAGGAGCAGCGCGGAGACGGTGATACCGGTCAGGAGGTGCATGGATTCTCTCGTCTAGAACTTGGGGCGATGGTCTTTGGCGTGACATAGCATTTTGCGATCATCTGCTCTGGATGGCTGCTGCCGATCAGTTGCGAAGTGAACGCCATGCTCAAGAAGGTTACCAGTGCCGAGGTCTGCCTCGGCATGTACATCCACAGATTCGAAGGCAGTTGGATCGACCATCCGTTCTGGAAGGCGCGCTTCCTGCTCCAGGAACCGCGCGACCTGCAGAAGATCCAGGACAGCGCCGTGACCGCGGTGTGGATCGATGTCGCGAAAGGGCTGGATTGCCCGCCGCCAGCGGAACGCTCGCCCGCGGTGGATCCGGTGCTGCTCCCCGAGCCCGTCGCCGCGCCGGCCATTGCCCCCGAGGTGCCAGCCGTTGCCGCGCCGGTCCCGGTTGCCGGCACCGCGCCAGGCGCCGCCCTGAGCTGTCCGCAGGAAATGGCCCAGGCTTCCGCAGTGAGCGCCCACGCCAAGCAGGAGGTGGCGCGGCTGTTCCAGGACGTGCGCCTGGGCCAGGCCATCGAGCTGAGCGAGGTGGCGACCGTGGTCGAGCAGATCTCGGCGTCGGTGCTGCGGCATCCCACGGCGCTGATCAGTCTGACGCGGCTGCGCACGGCCGACGAGTATACCTATATCCATTCGGTGTCGGTCTGCGCCCTCATGACGGCGGTGGCACGGCAGATGGAGCTGCCGGCGGACCAGGTGCAACTGGCCGGCCAGGCTGGCCTGCTGCATGACGTGGGCAAGATGCGCACCCCTCTCGAGGTACTCAACAAGCCGGGCAAGCTGAGCGAGGCGGAATTCGCCGTGATGCAGCGGCATCCCGCGGAGGGCGTCGCCCTGTTGCAGCAGTGGGGCGCGACCGCGGAGGTCATCGACGTCTGCCTGCACCATCATGAGAAATTCGATGGCAGCGGCTATCCCCATGGCCTGGCCGGTACGCAGATCAGTCTGCTGTCGCGCATCGCCGCGGTCTGCGACGTCTACGACGCCATCTCCTCGACCCGGCCCTACAAGACCGCCTGGAGTCCCGCCGAAGCGATCCGGCGCATGGCGGAGTGGAAGGGGCATTTCGATCCCCAGGTATTCCAGGCCTTCGTCAAGACGCTGGGCATCTATCCGATCGGTTCCCTGGTACGGCTGAACAACGAGCAACTGGCGGTGGTGGTCGAGCAGCACCCGGACAGCCTGCTGACCCCGCAGGTGCGGGTGTTCTTTTCCGCCCGCTCGCGCACCCCGCTGCCGCAGCGGCTGCTGGATCTCGCCCGGCCGCCCGCCGATGAGCGCATCGTGCGGCGGGAGGATCCGGAGGAGTGGGGTTTTCGCAATCTGGAGCGGCTCTGGCAGCAGGCCTAGCGCCGGCTCAGGGGCGGGTCGTCTGCAGCGAGGGGCGCTCGCCGGTACGGGCGTACCAGGCGGCGATGCGCGGGCAGTCGCTGCGCCAGGCGAAGGTGGGGATGCGGAAGTCCAGATAGCCCAGCAGGCAGGCCATGCCCAGGCAGGCCACGTCGAATTCGCCTTCCAGCTCGGTGATCGCCTCGCGCTCGAAGTAGTCCAGCGCCCGGGCGATCTTCTCCTGCTGGTTGTCCAGCCAGAGCTTCCATTGCATGCCCGGCGGGCGCATGAAGCTCTCGTAGCGGATCTGCACCGCGGCTTCCATCATGGCGTCGCACAGCGAAGCCAGGGTCAGGCGGCGCCAGCGCTCCGGACCCTGGCGCGGGATCAGCGGGGTGCGCTCGTGCAGGGTGTCCAGGTAGTCGAGGATGACGCGACTGTCGTGCAGGCAGGTGCCATCGGCCAGGCGCAGGGCAGGAATCTTGCCGGCCGGATTGGTATCGAGAACATCGCGATTGGGATTGAGCGGCGTCTGCTGGACGATTTCCACTTCCACCTGCTCGATCAGATCCGTCTCGTGGAGCATCACCACGACTTTGCGACCGAAGGGCGAGGCGGGAGTGTGGTACAGGATCATGGACATGGGCCGGGCTCTCCAGAATGCAGGACTGCATTCGCTTGTGGCGAATCCCTGCACTGTAAGCCCTAGGCCGGCCCGGATAAAAGATGGCCTTGGTCGTAGCCGGCCGGATCAGGCCAGGCCGGGCAGCTCGACGTACACCCCCAGCCCGCGTCCTTGCAGGCCTTCGCCCAGGTGCAGGCTGCCGCCATGGATTTCGACGATACGCTTGACGATGGGCAGGCCCAGGCCGCTACCGACGTTCTGGCCGGCACTCTCGCTGCGGTAGAAACGGGTAAAGATCACCGCCCGCTCTTCCGGACTGACCCCGGGGCCGCTGTCGCAGACATTGATGCGCACCCGGCCGGGCACGTCCTCGACGACCCGCACCAGTACCTGACCCCCGCTGGGGGTGTAGCGGATGGCGTTGCCCACCAGGTTGGTGAGCAGCACGCCCAGCCAGGTGGGAATGCCGGACAACTTGACCTCCTGATCCTCCAGCACCAGGTCGATGTTCTTCTCGATGGCCAGGGGCGCGAGTTCCGACAGGGTATCCGCCGCCAGCCGGCCGAGATGGACCGGGACGAACTGCTCCTGCAGCGCACCACTGTCCAGGCGGGCCAGGAGCAGGATCTGCTCCATCAGTTGGCTGATGCGTTCGGCGCTGCGGCGTACCTGCACCAGGCCGCGGGCGTGGGCCTGGGGATCGCTGGACCTCAGGGCGACCTGGGTGTGGGTCAGCAAGCTGGCGAGGGGCGTGCGGATCTCGTGGGCGGCGTCGCTGGTCAGGCGCCGCTCGGCTTCCAGGGCGCCGTCCAGGCGCTGCAGCAAGGCGTTGATCTCCTCGACCAGGACCGCGGCTTCCAGGGGAACCTGATTCAGCACCAGGGGCTCCAGGCGCTGGGCGGAGCGCTGCTTGATCTGCGCCGCCAGCTGACGCAGGGGTTCGAGACCCCGGGTGACGCCGAACCAGATGAGTGCGGCCAGCACTGGCAGGGCCAGCGCCAGGGGAAACAGCGAGCCGAGCAGCAGCAGGTTGGTGGCACCGCGGCGATCGGCCAGGTTCTCGTAGATCCAGATGCGTCCGTCGCCGCTGCTCAGGCGCAGCACGCGCCAGTGCTGCCCCTCGGCCAGCAGACTGCTGAAGCCGGGTGGCTGGTCGGCCAGGCCGGCGGGTGGCGCGGGGGTACCGAGGCGCTGGTCACCGGCCTGCAGCAGATAGCCAAGGGCGTTGCGGCGCTTGAACAGCGGCAGGTCGGCGATGGCCGTGCGGCTGCGTTCCAGGGCGCGCGCCGCGGGCGGCAGGCTGTGGTCGCCCCCCTCGCTGAGGGTGGCCAGGTGCAGGGCGGCCGAGCCGAAGTCGAGCATGTCTTCGTCCGCCAGGCGATTCACCTGGCGCAGCACCAACTGGTAGGTCACCAGGGCGGCGATCAGCCAGCAGGCGAATATTCCACACAGCAGCAGCGTCAGCAGACGCCGCCGCAGCGAGACGGCGGGGCCGTCGGTCATGGAGCCGGCCGCTCGGGCTGGTCGATGCCGTAACCGATGCCGCGCACGGTGCGGATCAGGCTGGTGCCGAGCTTGCGCCTGAGGTGATGGATATGGACCTCGATGGCATTGCTCTCGACGTCGCCGTCCCAGCCATAGAGTGCCTGTTCCAGGCGATTGCGCGAGAGCACCTTGCCCATGTTTTCCAGCAGCAGGCGCAGCAGGGCGTATTCGCGCGGTGCCAGTTCGACCGGCTGGCCGGCCAGGGTCACCCGGTGGGTGGCCGGATCGACCCGCAGGTCGTTGTGCTCCAGTTGCGGCAGCGCCCGACCGGCACTGCGCCGGGTAAGGGCGCGCACCCGGGCGAGCAGTTCGTCCAGATCGAAGGGCTTGGTCAGGTAGTCGTCGGCGCCGGTGTCCAGGCCGGTGACCCGGTCGGTGACCTTGTCGCGGGCGGTGAGGATCAGCACCGGGGTGGCGTCGCCGCGCTTGCGCAGGGCGGCCAGGACCTCGAGTCCCGAACGGCGGGGCAGGCCGATGTCGAGCACCACCAGATCGAAGGGATCGGTTTCCAGCGCAGCCTGGGCAGCCTGGCCGTCGGTCACCCAATCGACGGTATCGCCTTCCAGCGCCAGACCGGCGCGGATGCCGTCGCCCAGCAGCATGTCGTCTTCGGCCAGCAGTATTCTCATCGGATTTTCCCAGGCGGTTGAGCGGTTGTACCGCTCCGGGCCGGCCTCGGCAAGAGCGGTGACCACCTCCAGGATGGTCAGCCTCCAGCCTAGGCCAAGGCGCTTAAGGGCGGATTAACGACGCTCAGGGGCGCTGGGCGCTGACCCGCCAGAGGGTATTGCCGACGTCGTCGGCCACCAACAGGCCGCCACGACCATCGTTGACCACCCCGACCGGTCGCCCCTGGGCTTCCTCCTGGCCATTGAGGAAACCGGTCAGCAGGTCCCGCGGCGGGCCGCTGGGCTTGCCGTCCTGGAAGGGCACGAAGATGACCTTGTAGCCGCTCTTGGGATCGCGATTCCAGGAGCCGTGCTGACCAACGAACAGGCCATGGCGGAAAGCCGTCGGCAACTGGCTGTCAGCGCGGGCGAAGGCGAGGCCCAGGGAGGCTGTGTGGGTGCCCAGGGCATAGTCGGGGGTCAGCGCCTTGGCCACCAGATCCGGACGGGGCGGTTGCACCCGGCTGTCCACGGTCTTGCCCCAATAGCTGTAGGGCCAGCCATAGAAGCCGCCATCCTGGACCGAGGTGGCATAGTCCGGGACCAGGTCGCTGCCGATCTCGTCGCGCTCGTTGACCACCGTCCACAGCTTGCCGGTGGTGGGCTCCCAGTCCAGGCCATTGGGATTGCGCAGGCCGGTGGCGAACAGGCGCTTCTGGCCACTGGCGCGGTCCAGCTCCCAGATGGCGGCGCGGCCTTCCTCGATGTCCAGGCCGTTTTCGCCGACGTTGCTGTTGGAGCCCACGGTGAGATAGAGCTTCTTGCCGTCGCGGCTGGCGATGACGTTCTTGGTCCAGTGGTGATTGATGCCGGCCGGCAGGTCGGTGACCTTCACCGGCGGGCCTTCCAGGCGAGTCGCCCCGGGGCGGTAGATGAAGCGCACCAGGGCATCGGCGTTGGCGACATAGAAGTCCTCGCCCACCAGCGCCATGCCGAAGGGCGAATGCAGCTGCTCGGCGAAGACCAGGCGGGTCTCGGCGACGCCATCACCGTCGGCATCACGCAGCAGGGTGATGCGGTCGGCGCTGGGTACCCCGGCGCCGGCCTTCTTCATGAACAGGCCGGCGATCCAGTTCTTGATGCCGGGAAAATCATCGCGCCTGGGCGCATTGCTTTCCGCCACCAGCACATCCCCATTGGGTAGCACATAGAGCCAGCGCGGATGGTCCAGGCCGCGGGCGAAGGCCTGGACCTGGGTGCCGGGCGCGGCGGTGGGCTTGCCGCCCTCGGGCCAACCGATCGCCGGCGCCACGTTGATGGTCGGCAGCAGCGTCTTGTGGGGCTCTGGCAAGGTGGGTGACGGGCCATACCCGGCTTCGCGCTGCAGCCGCGCGGTCTCACCACAGCCAAGGAGGGTCACGGCGGCCAGGGTCATCACGGCCAGGGTACGCAGGGGAGGACGCGCGTTCAGGGGCATGGCAGGGCTCTCGCGAAGGGCTCGCAGGATAGAGCACGGCGTCCAGGGAACGTTCCGGGCCTGGTCCTGGAGGATCACCGACAGGCTCGTTCCGAGTGGTTTTGAAAATGACTCCTTTTGATCTGTCGGTCTTTTTACGTGCCACGGCTCCTCACCCGTCCTTTTATGGATACAGAAAGTCGTGTCGATTCAAGGCGTTAGCCTGACTGCGCTGGTGCGTATGGAAAAGTGGCGGCTATCTGACGCGAATTAAAGCGTAACTGGCTGTTTTTGCTGGAAAAAAATCTCTAAAGCTGGCGGCTGGGACGCCGATAGCTGCCCCAACAATGACGACGAAGTCGCACCCAGTGGCGCCGCAACAGGACGCGGCCGCCTGAGCTCGCCTACGTCAGAACCCGCTAGCTTGCGGGGGCGGGGAGTCTTTCTCTTTCACAGGTGCAGTCATGCAATCCCTTACCCGGCGCTTGCGCCAGTTTTCCCTGCGTCTGGCCGGTACCCTGGCCCTGAGCAGCGCCCTCTTCGGTTCGGCCCAGGCGGTCGAGCTGGTCGGTCTCAACTTCTCCGGTGCCGGCTTCGCCAGCCAGGTGCTGCCCGGTCTCAACAACCGCAACTACATCTTCCCCAGCGAACAGCACTTCAAGGACTGGAGCGCCAAGGGCATCAAGCTGGTGCGCTTTCCGATCATCTGGGAACGCATCCAGCCCAGGCTGAATGCCACGCTGGATCCGGACTATGGCGCCCTGGTCACCCAGACGCTCAACTATGCCCAGAAGTACGGCGTCAAGGTGATCCTCGATCTGCACAACTATGCGCGCTATCGCGGCGAGGTCATCGGCGCCGGCAAGGTCACCTACTTCAACTACTGGGACGTGACCTATCGCCTGGCTTTCCGCTTCGGCAAGCATCCGGCGCTCTACGGCTACGACATCATGAACGAGCCCCACGACGCCGTGGCCTTCTGGCCGACCGCCGCCCAGCACGGCATCAACGGCATCCGTACCGTGGACAGCGTCCATCCCATCATCGTCGAGGGCAACGGCTGGTCCAGCGCCGCCCGCTGGCCGCAGTGGAACGACCCCCTGCTGGCGCTCAAGGACCCGGCCAACAAGCTGATCTTTTCCGCCCACGTCTACTTCGACAATGACGGCGGCGGCCAGTACGCCAGCAAGGACATGAGCGGCTTCGACCCCATGGTCGGGGTGAATCGCGTCAAGCCCTTCGTCGACTGGCTGAAGAAGAACGGCAAGCAGGGCTACATCGGCGAATTCGGCGTACCGGACGACGATCCGCGCTGGCTGGTGGCCATGGACAACATGCTGGCCTATCTCAAGCAGCACTGCATTCCGGCCAGCTACTGGGCCGCCGGTCCCGGCTGGGGCAACTACAACCTGGCGGTGGAGCCCGTCAACGGCGTGGATCGCCCCCAGTGGGCGACGCTGAAGAAGTACGTCGACAACAGCAGCTGCGCGAGCATCGGCCCCAATTAAGCCCTGCCGGCGATGGCGGTCCCCGGGGTCGGCAGGCTACCCTTGCCTTTTAACCGTGCCAGCCCCGAGGACCTCTCATGAGCCAGATTCCCGCCGACCTGCGTTATGCCGCCAGCCACGAATGGGCGCGCCTGGAAGCCGATGGTAGCGTTACCGTCGGCATTTCCGATCATGCCCAGGAGGCCTTGGGCGATGTGGTGTTCATCGAACTGCCGGAAGTCGGCAAGACCCTCGCCGCCGGTGACCAGGCCGGGGTGGTGGAGTCGGTCAAGGCGGCCTCGGACATCTATGCCCCGGTGGGCGGCGAGGTGATCGCCGTCAACGAGGCGCTGGCCGACGCGCCCGAGCAGGTCAATGGCGAGCCCTATGGCGCCTGGTTCTTCAAGCTCAAGCCGCAGGATGCGGCCGAGCTGGACAGGCTGCTCGACGCCGACGGCTATCGCGCCGCCAGCGAAAGCTGAGGCACCGCTCGCCGTCCTGAGCCCGGATGAAAAAGAACCCCGCGCGGCATGACCGGCGGGGTTCTTTTTTTGCCTGGCCCCTTACTGGGTCAGGATACGCATGGCGAGGTCGCTGTCGCTGGCCTGGAGGCCCGGCTCGGCGGCGCGCATGTCGCGCAGCGCGGCTTCCAGGTAAGGGCCGCGGATCTGGCCGTTGCTGGCCAGGTAGGAGCTGGCGTCGTCCTGGGTGGCGGCGACGATCTTGTGGTCGTCACGGCTGGTGGTATAGAACGAGCCGGAGGTTGCCCCCAGGGTCGCGGCATGCCGCCAGAACCGCGCATCCGCATTGGCGGCGGTGGTCGCGGCCAGCAGCGGCAGGCCGATCAGGGAAACCAGAGCAAGCTTCTTCAGGCGCATGGATGAGATCTCCTTCTTGAGGTCTCCTATAGAGAGCTCGGACGTCCGCTGAGTTCCAGAGCTCCGCATCAGCCTAGCGCTGGATCATGCTGTGGATGCGTTCGGCCAGGGCGTCGATGTCGAACGGCTTGATCAGCATGTCCATGTTCTCGCCGAGGAATTCGCCGCGCACCTTGGCGTTCTTGGCATAGCCGGTGATGAACAGCACCTTGAGCTCGGGCCGCCGGCCACGGGCGATCTCGGCGAGCTGGCGACCGTTCATGCCGGGCAGGCCGACATCGCTGATGAGCAGGTCCAGGCGCTGATCGCTCTCGATGATCGGCAGGGCGCCGTCGGCATCGCTCGCCTCCAGGGCGGTGTAGCCCAGTTCGGCGAGCACCTCCAGCACGATCATGCGCACGGCGTATTCGTCTTCCACCACCAGCACGGTCTGGCCGGCCTCGGCACGGGGTGCGACCTTGAGCGTCGGCTGATCGGTGCTGACCGCCGCCATCTCGGGGTGGCGTGGCAGATAGAGACTGATGGTGGTGCCCTGGCCCTGCTCGGTGTCGATGCGCGCGGTGCCGCCGGACTGCTTGACGAAGCCGTAGATCATCGACAGGCCAAGCCCTGTGCCCTGGCCGGCCGGCTTGGTGGTGAAGAAGGGCTCGAAGGCCTTGGCCTTGACCTCCGGCGGCATGCCGGTGCCGGTGTCGGCCACGCTCAGGCGTACGTAGTCGCCGGGTGTCAGGGATTCGCGCGCGGCGGCCTCGGCGTCCAGGCTGAGGTTGGCGGTGGCGATGCACAGCTCGCCGCCGGCGGGCATGGCGTCGCGGCCGTTGATGACCAGGTTGAGCAGGGCGTTTTCCAGCTGGTGGGTATCGCTGTGGGCGAGCCAGGCGATCGGTGCGAGATCCAGGCGCAGGGCGACGTTTTCGCCCACGGTGCGTACCAGCAGGTCTTGCAGCGAGGCGACCAGCTGGTGCACGTCCACCGGCTGCGGATCCAGGGTCTGACGGCGGGCGAAGGCCAGCAGACGATGGGTGAGGGCGGCGGCGCGGTCGGCCGAATTGACCGCGGCGTTGATGTAGCGATCCAGGTCCTGGGTGCGGCCGTTGGCGATGCGCAGGCGGATCAGGTCGAGGGCGCCGACGATGCCGGTGAGCATGTTGTTGAAGTCGTGGGCGATGCCGCCGGTGAGCTGGCCGATGGCTTCCATCTTCTGCGACTGGCGCAGGGCTTCCTCGGTGCGCTCGCGCTCGTAGATCTCGGCGATCAGCCGCGCGTGGCTGCGTCCCAGCTCCTGGGTACGTTCGGCGATGCGCTGCTCCAGCTGGTCGGTGGTCTGCCGCGCTTCGGTGACGTCCACGCCACAGCCCACCAGGCCGTGGAATTCGCCGTCGAGCTCCAGTCGCGGGGTGCCCTCCAGGCGCAGCCAGCGCCATTCACCCTGGGCATTGCGCACCCGCACCTCGGCGCGCAGTGCGCTGTGGGTGGCGACGGCCTGCTTGAAGGCGCCCTCGAAGGCCGGGCATTCGCTGTCCGGGAGCAGGGCGCTCCAGCCCTGGTCGTGCAGATCGGCGTCGTGCAGATCGAATTCGCTGGCGAAGCGCTGGTTGACGAATTGCAGCTGGCCGTCGGCATCGCAGGCCCAGATCAGTACCGGGGCACTGTCGGCCATGAGGCGGAAGCGGCCCTCGCTCTCGCGCTGGGCGTCCTGGGAGCGCTGCCGGCAGATGGCCGACCAGAGCCGGTCGGTAACGTCGCGCAGGAATTGCACCTCACCTTCCGTCCACAGCCGGGCGCGCTGGTCGTGGGCGACGAACAGCGCGCGCAGGCGGCCATCCTCGTAGAGCGGGATATCGACCAGCGCCGCGATCTCCAGATCGAGCAGGCGCTGGGCATTAGCCTGGGCGCGCGGATCCTGGCTGACGTCGTCGATGACCAGGGGCGCTGCGCCGTCCTGGTTGCCCAGGCTGTCGGAGGCGAGCAGCGGATAGGCCAGGGCCTGGTCGAAGCTGCCGTTGGGCGTCCACATCTGCTGCGGGACGAAGGCGCCGCTGCTCTCGTCCAGACGGGCATAGCCGACCCGGCGCAGGCCCAGCCGCGTACCGACCAGTTCCAGGGCGGCGGCGACCCCGGCGCTTTCCGGATCGCCCTCGCGCAGGCGATCGCCCAGCTCGATCAGGGCATGCTGGCGGGCCTCCGCCTCGCGGCGCTCCTCGATCTGCCGGCGCAGCTGGCGATTGGTCTCGCTGATGCGATCGGCGTCGTGGCGTTCGCGGGTGATGTCGCGCGCGATACCCACCAGTCGGCGGCGCCCACCGGGCTCCAGGCGTTCACGCCCGCGGATGCTCAGCCATACAGGCTCGCCCTGGCGCGAACCGCGTACCCGAAAGGTCAGCCGCAGGTCATAGGCATTGCCACCGCCCTGGATGGCGGCCGTCACATAGGCGCGTACCCGGGGCGCATCGGCCGGATGCAGGGCGTGCAACAGGGCCGCGCCGCGCATCGTGCAACGGCGCTCGCCCGCTCCGACCAGATGGGCGAGGCGGGTATCCCAACTGATCAGGTCGCGGTCGATGTCATAGTCCCAGACACCGAGGTCGGCGACGTCCATGGCCAGGGCAATGCGCTGCTCGGCCAGGCGCAGGGCGTCGGCCGCGGCGGTGCGCTCGATGACGATGCGGATGCGCTCGGCCACCTCGCGCACCAGGGCCACGTCGCCGATGGTCCAGTGACGCGGCGTATCGGCATAGAGGAACAGCAGACCGACCAGCTGTTCCTCGGCAAGCAGGGGCACCACCAGGCCGGCGCGTACGCCATGGTCCACCAGTTGGGCGCGCATCTCGCCCAGGCGGCTGTCCTGGGCGCTGTCTTCCACGCTGACGATGATGCCGCGGCGCAATTCCTGCACCGCCGAGGTGTGCCAGTGACCGAGGCTGGGCAGGTTGAGACGATGGGTTCGCCCCTGTTCGAGCCAGTCGCTGTCGATGGTCAGGCTGCCGTCGCGACCGACCCGGGCATAGCCGATGCGCTGCACGGCCAGCAGATGGCCGAGGCTGTCGCCCAGCACCGAGGCGACTTCGCCGGTGTGGGTCACGCCATGCAGCAGGTCGCCCAGTTCGAGCAGGAAGCGCTGGCGATCGTGGCTACGGATACGTTCGCTGAGATCGACGAAGGTGCAGATGGCGCCCTGGACCTCGCCGTCGCGCCAGAGCGGCTGGGCACGCCATTCCACTGGCAGCAGACTGCCGTCCTCACGCAGCAGGGCGTCGGCGGACAGGTGCAGGGTGGCGCCGGCGCTGGCGGCGCGCTGCAGGGCTCGGGCGCCATCCTCGCTGCGGGCGGAGCTGAGGCGGGTGTCCAGGCGTTCGCCGAGGATGTCGCGCTCCTCGGGCAGGCCGAGCATCTGCCGGAAGGCGCGGTTGCAGAGGGTGGCGCGCCCCTCGCGATCCAGGGCGCAAAAGCCCTCGTGGGTCGATTCGAGGAGCAGATGGGCAAAGGCCTCGCTCTCCCGCAGCGCCGTTTCCGCCCGCTTGCGGCTGTCGATGTCCTGGGCCACGCCGACCCAGTGCTCGATCTCGCCGCTGGCGTTGGTGAATGGCATGGTGCGGGTTTCGAACCAGCGGTAGCGGCCCTCGGCATCGCGCAGCTGCAATTCGAGGCTGCCGGCAACTCTCTGCTCGCGCACCTCGCGCCAGCGCAGCAGCAGCTGCGGACGCTGCTGGGGATGGATGGCATCGGTCCAGAGATCGGGATCGGCGACCACGTTGGCCGGACTCAGGCCGCTGTATTCGTACCAGTAGCGATTGGCGTATTCGAAGCTGCCATCGGGCCGCGCGAACCAGATGATCTGCGGATTGACGTCCATCAGGGCGCGGTAGTGGGTTTCGTCGAGGGTGCTGTGCCGCGCCGGCGACGCCGTCTGCAGCCGGGCCTCGAACAGGCGCAGCACCTGGCGCGCCAGGCGTTCGAGGCCGGTCAGGCGCGCGGCGCTCAGTTCGCGCGGTTGCCAGTCGAGCACGCAGAGCGTGCCGAGAAAGACGCCTTCGGCCGTTCGCAGGGGAGCCCCGGCATAGAATCTCAGTCCGGCCGGATCCCTTACCAGGGGGTTGTCGGTGAAGCGCGGGTCCTGGCTCAGGTCTTCGATCTGCCGCGCTTCCCGGGCAGCGTGCAGGTACTGGCAGAAGGACAGGGCCAGGGGGATTTCCGCCACGCCCAGGCCGCGTTCGGCGATGAACAGCTGCTGCTCCTCGCCCAGCAAGTTGATCGCGACGATGGGGGTTTCGCAGAGGGTGGCGGCCAATTCCACCAGATCGTCGAGCGCCGGCTCCGGCTGGCCGTCGAGCAGGCCATAAGCCGCCAGGACCTCCTGGCGACGGCGTCGCTGCTCGGCGTCCTCGGCACCCACGGCAGGGTTCACGACGGTTGTCTGCACGGCTGGCTATCCTTGTTCCGCTCGCGGGCTGCTAGGGCCTTAACGTTCGCTCTGGGGCGTGACGCGCAGGACTTCTTCCACGGTGGTGAAGCCGGCGGCGATCTTTTGCGCGCCGGACAGTCGCAGGCTGCGCATGCCTTCCTTGAACGCCTGTCGCCGCAGCGCGGTGATGTCGGTATCCGCCGTCACCAGTTCGCGCAGACTATCGGAGAGGGTGAGGATTTCGTATACCCCGGCACGACCGCGATAGCCGGTGTCGCGACACTCCGGACAACCCACCGGCTGCATGGCGCCAGTGGGCAGCGGCGCGTTCCAGGGCTTGGTCAGTTCCTGCCAGGTGGCCGGGTCCAGCTCGGTGGGCGTCTTGCAGGCCGGGCAGAGGGTGCGCACCAGGCGCTGGGCCATGACGCCCAGCACCGTGGCGCGGATCAGGTAGTAGGGCACGCCCAATTCGATCAGCCGGCTCACCGAGCTGGGGGCGTCGTTGGTGTGCAGGGTGGAAAGCACCAAGTGCCCGGTCAGCGCCGCCTGGATGGCCATCTCGGCGGTTTCCAGGTCGCGGATCTCGCCGATCATGATGATGTCCGGGTCCTGCCGCATCAGCGCCCTGACGCCACTGGCGAAGGTCACCTCGATGTTGTGCTGCACCTGCATCTGGTTGAAGGCGTCTTCCACCATCTCGATGGGGTCTTCAATGGTGCAGACGTTCACCTCGGGCGTGGCCAGCTGCTTGAGGGTGGTGTACAGCGTGGTGGTCTTGCCCGAACCGGTGGGGCCGGTGACCAAGATGATGCCGTTGGGCTGCCCGGTCATGCCGGCCCAGCGGCGCAAGTCGTCGGCGGAGAAGCCGAGCTGGTCGAAGCTCTTGAGCAGCACGTCCGGGTCGAAGATCCGCATCACCAGCTTTTCGCCGAAGGCGGTGGGCATGGTCGACAGGCGCAGTTCGACCTCCTTCTCGCCGGCCATGCGCGTCTTGATCCGGCCGTCCTGGGGCTTGCGCTTCTCGGCGACGTTCATGCGGCCGAGGTTCTTGATCCGGCTGACCACCGCCAGGGTGACCTGGGCGGGGAACTGGTAGACGGTGTGCAGCACCCCGTCGATGCGAAAGCGCACCGCACCCTGTTCGCGGCGCGGCTCGACGTGGATATCACTGGCGCGCTGCTGGAAGGCGTACTGGAACAGCCAGTCGACGATGTTGACGATGTGGGCATCGTTGGCATCCGGCTCGCCATCGGCGGCGCCGAGATTGACCAGTTGCTCGAAGTTGCCGACGCCGCTGGTCTTCTGCTCCACCGCCGAGGCGCCGGTGACCGAGCGGGCCAGGCGAAAGAATTCCTGGGTATAGCGGGTGATGTCGGCGGGGCTGGCCACCACGCGCTTGATCGGCCGCTGCAGCACATGGGTGAGGTTGCTTTCCCAGCTGTGCACGAAGGGCTGGGCGCTGGCCACCGTCACCTCGTCCGGACTCACCGCCACGGCGAGGATCTTGTTGCGCTGGGCGAAGGCGTAGGACATCAGCGGGGTGACCGAGGCCACGTCCACCTTGAGCGGATCGATGCGATAGAAGGGCTGGCCCGAATACTCGGCGAGCCAGCGGGTGAGGCTGTCCAGATCCAGCTTGCGCCCTGGGCGACTAAGGTCGTCCACGCTCTGCGCCGCGAGGAATTCCAGCGGATGCTGCTGCGGATTGGCCGAGCCACGGCGCAAGAGCAGGCACTGCTCGGCGGTCTGCTGATCGATCCGCTGCTGGCTGACCAGCTCGCGCAGGATGTCGCCCAGGTCGAGCCAACGATCAGCGGAAGGGGAAGCTATGGCGGACATCTGGACTCCTTGGAAAGGTGGTCGCACCGGGGTGACACCCGGCGCCTGACCGGGGACGACCCGCCTGCCGTACCCGCCAGGTTGGTCGCCTCCTCCAGCATAGCGATTTTGTATTAAGGAATCGCTCGCGGCCTTGTGCCATCAGGATGGACGGCCGGATGCACCAGGCGTTCCCGCCGTCCGGCGGCTCAGGCCAGGGCTTTCCAGGGCGCCAGGCCATAGACCAGGCGCGCCTGTTCGGCGACGCCGGCGAGGTCGCCATGGGCGCTCAGCGGCGCCAGCTTGCCCAGCTCGCCATACAGCCGATCGGCTTCGGGCAGGTCCAGGGCGCCACGCGCCAGGTGCAGCCAGACCTGCATCCGCTCCAGCCGCGGCAGCTGCTGCTGGATTAGCTCGGGCTCGGTGATGGCGCGCAGCAGCGGCAACTCGGCCGCTTCCTGGGCCAGGAAGCGCGGCAACCATTGGCCGAGGGGCGTCACGCCCTGGCGTTCGCCACGGCCGGTACGGCCCTGGATCCAGGCGCGCTGATGCAGCCAGCGCGCGGCGCGCAGGGAGAACAGGCCCCAGCGCGGCTGTTCCAGCTCGGCGGCGAAGCGCTGCGGTGCCTGGCGGCGGGCCTCCTCGTCGTCCTGGCCGATGGCGGCCAGCGGTCGCCAGTCGGCGAGCAACTCGTCGAGGGCCTGGCGCAGGTCGCGGCTGGTGGCCCGCGGGGCGGCCTGGCCGAGACTGCCGAGTAGGGCGCGCAGGTCGATCAGCTGGTGCACCCAGTCCACCAGCAGGCGCCAGTGGCCGTTCCAGCGATACTGCTCGGCCAGGCGCTGGCTGCCGGCCAGCAGGTGCCAGCCGAGGCGGGCGACGGCCTCGTCCAGCGGCGTCTCGGCGTCCAGTTCCGGCGCGGACAGATAGAGGGTGTAGCTCGATGCATCGTGCAGCCGATAGCCGCGCTCGGCCTTGCTGATGTCGCAGGGCATCAGCGGGAATTCGGCGGCCAGTTGCTCGGCCAGTTCCAGCAGCGCGGCCGGTTCACCCTGACGCAATTCCAGCTCGACCTCGGCGATGGCCTCGCGCTGGTCACCGGCACGCACCTCGCCCTGGTCGAGGGCGACCTCGATGATGGTCCGCGCCTTGCCCCGGCCCCAGGCGATCTCCGCGGCGTCGCGGACGAAGTCGGTGTCGAACACCGGCTGCAGGCGGCGCAGGTCCAGGTCGGCCAGCTCCGCCGGCCAGCAGCTGTCGTCGAACAGCGCGGTGTCCAGGGTGGCATCGGCCAGCGGCCACTCCCATTCATTGCGCTCGGACAGCCCAGCCAGGCTCTGGCCACGACTCTTGAGTGTCTGGATGAAGCGCTCGCCATCACGCCGCACGCGCAGGGCGACCTTGGCATGGGCCAGGTCGCGGGTGTCGGTGTCGTAATAGCAGTTGGAGAGTTCGTGGCGCTGCCAGCCCTCCTTGCAACGCTTCTTCAACAACGGATGAGCGCGCAGGGCGTCGAGGGTGGCCGCACTGGCGCGCAGCTTGATTTCGGTTTCTTTGGCCATTGGAGGATCCTGGCGCCGGAAGAGAACGGTCCGGCTCCGTGCCGAGCGCGTCATGACAACGGACGGCGAGAACGTGGCCGCTAGTTTAGCCGGTCCGCGTCGCCAAGGCCCATGAAGGTTTCATCGCGCGGCGGATGGCGCCATGATGGAGGCGTGACCAGGAGGCCCCGCATGACCCTGCCCGCGCTGAAAGCAATGTTCTCCACCCTCATCGCCGAAAGCTCGGTGAGCTGCACCCAGCCGGCGCTGGACCAGTCCAATGCCGGCGTCATCGCCCGCCTGAGCGACTGGTTCGGCGCCCTGGGCTTCGCCTGCGAGACCCAGGAGGTGACCCCGGGCAAGTTCAACCTGATCGCCACCTTGGGCAGCGGGCCGGGCGGCCTGGTGCTGGCCGGCCATACCGATACCGTGCCCTACGACGCCGCGCTCTGGCAGGCCGACCCCCTGCGTCTGCGTGAAGCCGACGATCGCTGGTACGGCCTGGGCAGCTGCGACATGAAGGGCTTCTTCGCGCTGATCCTCGAGGCGGTGCGCGAGCTGGATCCGCGCCAGTTGCGCCAGCCGCTGATCGTGCTCGCCACCTGCGACGAGGAATCCTCCATGGACGGCGCCCGGGTGCTGGCCGAGGCCGGCCGCCCCCTGGGCCGCGCCGCGGTGATCGGCGAGCCGACCGGACTGCGGCCGATCCGCTTGCACAAGGGCATCCTCATGGAGCGCATCGACATCCTCGGCCAGAGCGGCCACTCCTCCGATCCGAGTCTAGGCCACAGCGCCCTGGACGCCATGCAGGCGGTAATGGGCGAGCTGCTCGATCTGCGCGCTCAGTGGCAGCGCGAATACCGCAATCCGCTGTTCCTGGTGCCGCAGCCGACCCTCAACCTGGGCTGCATCCATGGCGGCGACAACCCCAACCGTATCTGCGGCCAGTGCGCCCTGGAATTCGACCTGCGCCCGTTGCCGGGCATGCAGCCCGAAGCCTTGCGCCAGGCCATCCGCGGGCGGCTGCTGCCGGTCGCCGAGCGCTTCGGGGTGCGGATCGACTACCAGCCGCTGTTTCCCGCCGTGCCGCCCTTCGAGCAACCGGCCGAGGCCGAGCTGGTGCGCCTGGCCGAACGCCTGACCGGTCACCAAGCCGAGGCCGTGGCCTTCGCTACCGAGGCACCCTATCTGCAGGCGATCACCCAGGAGGTGCTGGTACTCGGCCCCGGCGACATCAGTTGCGCACACCAGCCCGAGGAGCACCTGGCGCTGGCGCGGATCGCGCCTACCGTCACGCTGCTGCAGCAACTGATCGGCCACTACTGCCGGGGCGAGGCCGCGGCTGTCCGATGAACAGACCCATGCGCCCGGCGTGACTTTTTGTAAACTTCAGGCGGTCTACTGACGCTGCCTGCCCATCCGCTCCCTGTCGAGGAACCTCCGTGCTGCGACGACGCTGAACGCCCTGCCTGCCCTCGTTCACCCTCCCGCCTATCCACCAAGGGTCTTCGTCTCGATGCACGATTACGTCAACTGGCTCCGCCACGCCTCGCCCTATATCAACGCCCACCGTGACGCCACCTTCGTCGTCATGCTGCCCGGTGACGGCGTCGCCCATCCCAACTTCGGCAACATCGTCCACGACCTGGTGCTGCTGCACAGCCTGGGTGTGCGCCTGGTGCTGGTGCACGGTTCGCGCCCGCAGATCGAATCGCGCCTGGCCGCCCGTGGCATCGAACCGCGCTTCTACAACGACCTGCGCATCACCGACGGCCCGACCCTGGAAGCGGTGATCGACGCCGTCGGCAGCCTGCGCAGCGCCATCGAGGCGCGGCTGTCCATGGACATGGCCGCCTCGCCCATGCAGGGCTCGCGCCTGCGGGTCGCCAGCGGCAACCTGGTCACCGCGCGCCCGGTCGGGGTGCAGGACGGCGTCGACTTCCACCACACCGGCGAAGTCCGTCGCATCGACCGCCGCGGCATCGGTCGCCTGCTCGACGAGCGCACCATCGTGCTGCTTTCGCCCCTGGGCTATTCCCCCACCGGCGAGACCTTCAACCTGGCCTGCGAAGACGTCGCCATGCGCGCCGCCATCGACCTGGGCGCCGACAAGCTGGTGCTCTACGGTGCCGAACCGGGCCTGCTGGACGAACACGGCGCCCTGATCCGCGAAATCGGCCCGCAGCAGATCCCCACCCATCTGGCACGCCTGGGCAGCTCCTACCAGGCCGAGTTGCTCGACGCCGCCGCCCAGGCCACCCGTGGTGGTGTGCGGCGCTGCCATATCGTCGGTTACGCCGAAGACGGCGCCCTGCTCACCGAGCTCTTCACCCGCGCCGGCAGCGGCACCCTGGTGGCCCAGGAACCCTTCGAGACCCTGCGCGAGGCGACCATCGCCGACGTCGGTGGCCTGATGGAGCTGATCCGCCCGCTGGAAGAACAGGGCATCCTGGTGCGGCGTTCCCGAGAGGTGCTGGAGCGCGAGATCGAGCAATTCAGCATCGTCGAACGCGAAGGCCTGATCATCGCCTGCGCGGCGCTCTATCCCATCGCCGACTCGGCGGCGGGCGAGCTGGCCTGCCTGGCGGTCAATCCCGACTACCGCCACGGCGGCCGCGGCGACGCCCTGCTGGCGCGCATCGAGCAACGCGCCCGCGAGCGTGGCCTCGGCACCCTGTTCGTGCTCACCACCAAGACCGCCCACTGGTTCCGCGAACGCGGCTTCGAGCCCAGCGGCGTGGAGCGCCTGCCGGCAGCACGGGCGTCGCTGTACAACTTCCAGCGCAATTCGAAGATTTTCGAGAAGGGGTTGTAAGGGCGCGCTCGTAGGTTGGGCTGAGACGGCTGCATCGTCGAAGCCCATACCGCCAAGCCCCACCGTCATCGCGGCCATGGGCCGCTCCTAAAGATTCAAGGCACGCCTGTAGGAGCGGCCCATGGCCGCGATAGCGCCAGTCCCAACGGAAACCGCTGCAAGGCGGAGCTGGCACTTCCTGCATCGATGCTGGAAGTGCCCTCATCAACCATCGCTTCGCCCGCTGGCGCCTAGGTTCGTAGCGTGGAAAACCGTGCAGCGTTTTCCACCAATGGGCACCTTTGCTCTCAGTGGACAAGGCTGCGCCGTTGTCCACGCTACGGGCTACGGGCTACGGGCTACGGGCTGTTCAGGGCTCTTCAACCAGAACTGCCAGGCTGGCGAATCGCCCCGCTCAGGAGGGCGAGCGCCAGTGTCGTGGAGTGGGTCGAGCCGCATGGATGCGGCGAGAGGTCTAACGGGCCATGGACGGCCCGTGTAGGCCGACCCCGGACGGCGCTGGCGTGAGCACAACGTAGCGCAGCGGAGTAACAGCCGCAGGCTGGCCCGAAGGGCGAGCAACGCGAGTCACCTGGAGCGTAGCGTAGGGCCGGATGGTCGGAGCAAGCGTCTTTGCTTACTTTTGTCCGGGACGCGTAGTCCAGGGCGCGTAGCCGTGACTGAAAAAAGTGAGTCGCCTGGGTGGGCGAAACAAGAAACACCAGCAAGGATCAATGAACAGCTAGGGCACCAACAAGCTCTTTGGCACCATAACGTTGGGCTTCGACGATGGAGCCGTCTCAACCCAACCTACCTGCCTACACCCCAATCGTCGCCAGAATGCTCGCCTGATAGGCCGCCACGAAGGTGTCGAAATCCCCCTGGGGCGCCGCCTCGATCTCCGCCTGCTCCTCCAGCGACTGGCGCGCCATCTGTGCATAGCCCTCGCGCTCGCCATCGTTCAGCGGGTGGCTGGCGAAATAGGCCGCATGGGCCTCGCTCTGGCGCAGGCCGAATTCGGCGAAGCTCTCGCCGCGTTCGCGCAGCTCCTGCAGCACCCGCGCCGAAGGCGTGAGACGGACGTCGGCGACCTTCTGCCGTTGCACCGCCACCGCCCGGCGATGGGCGTCGCCGCCCAGGCTGGCGTCCAGGGTCTCGGCGCAGCGCTCGATCTGGTCGAGCATCTCCGCCGCCCAGTCGATCATGGTCACCGAGGCGCCATGGCGCTGCAGACGCAGACCGGGCTTGCGGCCTTCACGCACCACGCTGGCGAAGTTGTCGGTGCATTCGCTGCACTCGCCGTTGAGCGGCGGGCTGCCTTCCAGGGCGCAATAGAGCAGGAAGGCGTCGAGGAACAGCGCGGCGGTGGTATCGATGCCTAGCGGCAGGAAGGGATCGATGTCCAGGCAGCGCACCTCGATGTACTGCACACCACGCGCCATCAACGCCTGCACCGGGCGTTCGCCGCTGCGGGTGACGCGCTTCGGGCGGATGGTGGCGTAGTACTCGTTCTCGATCTGCAGGATGTTGGTGTTGAGCTGCACCCATTCGCCGTCCTGATGCGTACCGATCTCCGCATAGGGCGGGTAGGGCGTGCCCACCGCGCGTCTCAGGCTCTCGGTGTAGGTGGTCAGGTCGTTGTAGTCCGGCGTCAGGCTGGCCTGGGCGTTGCTCTGGTAGCCCAGGTCGCTCATGCGCAGGCTGGTGGCATGGGGCAGGTACAGGGTCCGCTCGTCGAGGGTCTGCAGCAGATGTGGCCGGCCACGCAGGAAGCCCGCGTCCAACGCCGGCGAGGCACCGAACAGGTACATCAGCAGCCAGCTGTAGCGACGGAAGTTGCGGATCAGGGCGATGTAGCGGGCCGACTGGTAGTCGCGGGCATCGCGGGCGTCACCCTCCTGCTGGCGCAGGAGTTCCCAGGCCGCTTCCGGCAGCGAGAAGTTGTAGTGGATGCCGGCGATGCACTGCATGGTACGGCTGTAGCGCAGGGCCAGGCCGCGGCGATAGACGTGCTTGAGCCGGCCGATGTTGGAGCTGCCATAGTCGGCGATGGGGATCTCGTCCTCGGCCGGCAGCGCGCAGGGCATGGAACCGCTCCAGAGGCGCTCGCCATCGAGTTCGGCGACCGCGGCGCGGTGCACCCGGTCCAGGGCGTCCAGCACCTCGGGCGTGCGGGTGCCGGTGGGGGTGATGAATTCCAGCAGCGCCTCGGAATAGTCCGTGGTGATCTGTGGGTGGGTCAGGGCCGAGCCCAGCGCCTGGGGATGGGGACGCCGGGACAGGTCGCCACGGGCGTCCACCCGCAGGGTCTCGCGCTCGATGCCGTGCAGGCACTCGGTCAGGAGGGAGGGATCAGCGCCGAGCAGGGCCAGGCGGCGGGACAGGATATCGCTCAAGTTGACTTCCTTTGGCGGTACTCGCCCCGGGCAGGGTAGAAGAAACCGACTGAAATGGGGGTTGCCGGCCAGGGCCGACGCGGGGGCAGCAGTCACTGCTGCGGTCCGGGTTCAAGCCTCAGACCGCAACCCGCTCAGTTGTCTCCCAGCGTAGCTCAGGCGGCGGCAAAGGGCGATATGCGCCGCTTCGCTACCGCCCGATCCGGCCGGTCACAGGCAGGCGAAGGTCGCCTGGGCCAGCGCGATCAATTTATCGCCCTGATGCACCTGGGCTTCCAGCACATGGGTCTTGCGGCCCGGGTGGATCACCCGGGCGCGGCAGACCAGCTCGCCTTCGCTCACGCCACGCACGTAGTTGACCTTGCACTCCAGGGTCACGCTGCCGGCCTGGCCGTCGAACAGGCTGTGGCTGGCCTGGCCCAGGGCGGTGTCGATCAGCGAGAAGATGGCACCGCCGTGCAGCTTGCCGTGCAGGTTGATGAGCCTGTCCTGCACGCTCATGCGCACCTCGGACTCGCCACCCTCGGCCTTGTGGATGGTCATGCCCAGCAGGGTGCTGAAGGCGCTGTCCTTGCCTGCGAGAGATCCGCTCATACCTATTTCCTCAGTTGCTTGGCATTGGCGAACAGCGACGCCATGGCCTGGTTGGCCGGAGCCGGTTGATTCTGACGCGGTGCGCCCTTGTCGGCGCGGGGCTTGCCACCGTTACCGCGGGCCTGACCGCCAGGCTTGCCGTCGACCTTCTCGCCGGGGGTGTCGCCCATGCGCATGGACAGGCCCACGCGATTGCGCGGCACGTCCACCTCCATCACCTTGACCTTGACGATGTCACCCGCCTTGACCACCTCATAGGGGTCCTTGACGAATTTCTCCGACAGCGCACTGATGTGCACCAGGCCGTCCTGATGCACGCCGATGTCGACGAAGGCGCCAAAGTTGGTGACGTTGGTGATGACGCCCTCCAGCACCATGCCGGGCTTGAGGTCGGAGAGTTTCTCCACGCCGTCCTGGAACACCGCGGTCTTGAATTCCGGACGCGGGTCGCGACCGGGCTTGTCCAGTTCCTGGAGGATGTCGGTCACCGTCGGCAGGCCGAAGCTCTCGTCGGTGAACTTCTTCGGATCCAGGCGCTTGAGAAAGGCCGAGTCGCCGATCAGCGAGCGGATGTCACGGCCGGTGTCGGCGGCGATGCGCTGCACCAGCGGATAGGTCTCCGGGTGCACCGCCGAGGCATCCAGCGGATTGGCGCCGCTCATGACGCGCAGGAAGCCGGCGGCCTGCTCGAAGGTCTTCTCGCCCAGGCGCGGCACCTTCTTCAGCGCCTCGCGGGTGGCGAAGGCACCATTGGCGTCGCGGAACTGCACGATGTTCTGCGCCAGGGTCGCGTTGAGACCGGAGATCCGCGCCAGCAGGGCGGCGGAGGCGGTATTCACGTCCACGCCCACGGCGTTCACGCAGTCTTCCACCACGGCGTCCAGGCTGCGCGCCAGCTTGAGCTGGGAAACATCGTGCTGGTACTGGCCGACACCGATGGACTTGGGCTCGATCTTCACCAGCTCGGCCAGCGGATCCTGCAGGCGGCGCGCGATGGACACGGCGCCACGCAGGGAGACATCCAGGTCGGGGAATTCCCGGGCGGCGAGTTCCGATGCCGAGTACACCGAGGCGCCAGCTTCGCTGACCATCACCTTGGTCAGGCCCAGGCCCGGGTACTTGCTGATCAGCTCGCCGGCGAGCTTGTCGCTCTCGCGGCTGGCGGTGCCGTTGCCGATGGCGATCAGATCCACGCCATGCTTGGTGCAGAGCACGCCGAGGGTGGCCAGGGTCTGGTCCCACTGATTGCGCGGGGCATGGGGATAGACCGTGTCGGTGGCCAGCAGCTTGCCGGTGGCATCCACCACGGCGACCTTGCAGCCGGTGCGCAGCCCCGGGTCCAGCGCCAGGGTGGTGCGCGGACCGGCTGGTGCGGCGAGCAGCAGGTCGTGCAGGTTGCGGGCGAAGACCGCGATGGCCTCTTCCTCGGCCTTTTCGCGCAACTCGCCGAGCAGATCGGTTTCCAGGGATGTATAGAGTTTGACCTTCCAGGTCCAGCGCACCACCTCGGCCAGCCACTTGTCCGCGGCGCGACCTTCGTTCTTCAGGCCGAAGTGCGCGGCGATCAGCCCTTCGCAGGGATGGGCGATGCCCGGGCCTTCTTCGCCGAGCTTGAGCGCGGCGCTGAGGATGCCTTCGTTGCGGCCACGGAAGATCGCCAGGGCGCGGTGCGACGGCACCGCCTTGAAGGATTCGTCGTGCTCGAAGTAGTCGCTGAACTTGGCGCCTTCGGTCTCCTTGCCGGGCACCAGGCGTGCGCTGAGGATGGCGTCCTGCTGCAGGACGCCACGCAGCCGCGCCAGCAGGTTGGCGTCCTCGGCGAAGCGTTCCATGAGGATGTACTTGGCGCCCTCCAGGGCAGCCTTGGTGTCCGCCACGCCCTTGTCCGCATCGACATAGGCGGCCGCCTCGGTCTCCGGCGTCAGGGTCGGATCCTGTAGCAGCGCGTCGGCCAGCGGGCCGAGGCCGGCTTCCAGGGCGATCTGGCCCTTGGTGCGGCGCTTCTGCTTGTAGGGCAGGTAGAGGTCTTCCAGGCGCGTCTTGGTGTCAGCCAGATTGATCTCGCGGGCCAGTTCGGGGGTCAGCTTGCCCTGCTCCTCGATGGCGGCCAGTACTGCGCCACGGCGTTCTTCCAGCTCGCGCAGATAGCGCAGCCGCTCTTCGAGATGACGCAGCTGGGTGTCGTCCAGGCTGCCGGTGACTTCCTTGCGGTAACGGGCGATGAAGGGCACGGTCGACCCTTCGTCGAGCAGGGCCACGGCGGCGGCGACCTGTTGCGGGCGGGCGCCGAGCTCTTCGGCGATGCGGCTATTGATATCCATCGGGCTACCTGGCTTGCACGAGAAAAAGCGGGCCGCAGTATACCCGAGCCCGCCGAAGCCCTGCCTCCCGTGCCGGCACTGCCGCCCCAGCGCGGGCAAAATCTGCTAACAATGGCCCAATGCCGCGGTCGGATGGCCTACGGCATAATCCAGTGCTAGATCACAAGGAGATATTATGAGCACCCCCGTTGCCCCGGAAGGTGAAAAGATCCTGGTCGTCGACGACGACGCCCGGCTGCGCCGCCTCTTGGAGCGTTTTCTGGCCGAACAGGGTTATCGCGTACGCACGGTCGAAAGTGCCGAACAGATGGACCGCCTGCTGGCCCGCGAGGTCTTCAACCTGGTCGTGCTGGACCTGATGATGCCTGGCGAAGACGGCCTGTCCGCCTGCGGTCGACTGCGCGAGAGCGGCAACCGCATCCCCATCATCATGCTGACCGCCAAGGGCGACGAAGGCAGCCGCATCCAGGGTCTCGACCAGGGCGCCGACGATTACCTGGCCAAACCCTTCAACCCACTGGAGCTGGTAGCCCGGATCAAGGCCGTGCTGCGCCGTCAGGCCCCGGTGGTGCCCGGCGCGCCTGCCGGTACCGACGAGGTGGTGACCTTTGGCGACTATGCCCTGCACCTGGCCACCCGCGAACTCAAGCGCGGCGAAGAGACGCACATGCTCACCACCGGTGAATTCGCCGTGCTCAAGGCACTGGTCGACCACGCCCGCGAGCCGCTGACCCGCGACAAGCTGATGAATCTGGCCCGCGGTCGCGAATGGGATGCCCTGGAGCGCTCCATCGACGTGCAGATCTCGCGCCTGCGCCGGATGATCGAACCCGATCCGTCCAAGCCGCGCTATATCCAGACCGTCTGGGGCGTGGGCTACGTCTTCGTGCCGGACGGCGCCGGCAAGTAAGGCAGGTAGCCGGGGCATCGCGCCCCGGCTAGGTGGTGGCTCAGGCGAACAAGCCTTGATGCACGCCCACCAGCAGGAAGATCCCCAGCAGCGCGCGATAGATGATGAAGGGCCAGGTCGAGAAGCGTTCCAGAAAGCGCATCAGGCCCCAGATCGCCGCGAACGCCGACAGACTCGCCACCAGCAACCCCACCAGCAGCAGCGACCAGGCCTCGGCCGGGATGTGCGCGTGCCAGAGCACCACCAGTTCCTTGAGTCCGGCCAGGGCGATGGCCGGCAGGCCGAGCAGGAAGGAGAAGCGCGCGGCTTCCTCGCGACGCAGATTGAGGAACATGGCGGCGGTCAGGGTCGAGCCGGAACGGGACACGCCCGGAATCAATGCGCCGACCTGGGCGATCCCCACGATCAGCGCATCGCGCAGACGCATCTGCGAGATGTCTCTGTTGTGCCGGCAGATCCGTTCCGCCAGCGCCAGCAGGGCGGCCATCGCCAGGCAGGCGTAGCCGATGACGCTGAGGCCCCGCAGCGGCGAGTCGCAGGCATTGAGCAGGGGCGCCAGCAGGAGGCCGGCGATGCAGATGGGAATGGTCGCCAGTACGATCATCATCGCCAGCAGGAAATCCGGGCTGTCGAAGTCGCGCTGGCGTACCGCGGCCAGGCTGCCGCGGGTCACGCCGCTGACATCGCGCCAGAAATAGCTGATCACCGCGGCCAGCGCCGCCATCTGCATGGCAGCGGAAAAGGCCGAGCCGGGATCGCGCCAGCCGAGCAGGGCGGGAACCACCCGCATGTGCGCCGTAGACGAAATGGGAAGCAGCTCGGTGATACCCTGCACCACGCCAAGAAAGGCGATCTGCGCGTAGCTGAGCGAGGCGAAGCCGATGTCCAGGCCGGTCTGGCAGATGTCGGACACGAGAGAACTCCAGATTGAAGGGAAGAAATGGACGAGCAAATGTATCCGAATGTGTCCGCGTCCGGTTGCCTATCTGGACCCTGCAATCCAAGAGGTTGTGATGGCTTTCGCGCCGTTTTGCGCGGAAATCCTGGTCGATGAAGGCGCCCGGCTGGTTTCCCCAGAGTTTCTTCGCCCGCTCGCTGTGGATGGTCCTGCTCGCGGTGCTGTTTTCCAAGGCGCTGACCCTGGTCTATCTGCTGCTCAATGAGGACGTTCTGGTCGATCGTCAGTACAGCCATGGCGCGGCCCTGACCCTCCGTGCCTACTGGGCCACCGCGGAAACCGAGCGGCCGCGCATCGCCCAGGCCGCCGGCCTGCGCTACGAGTCACCCGAGACCGTGCCCGCTGGGGAATACCACTGGCCCTACAGCGAGATCTTCGAGCGCCAGATGAAGCAGGAGCTGGGCGAGGAGACCGAGGTGCGGGTGCGGGTCCAGCATGGTCCGGCCATGTGGGTCCTGGCGCCCTCCCTGGGGCCGGACTGGATCAAGATCCCGCTCATGGCCCATCCCTTGCGCGGGCAGCACATCTGGAGCGTGCTGGGCTGGTTTTTTGCCATCGGCCTGCTGTCCACCGGTGCCGCCTGGGTCTTCGTCCGGCAGCTCAACCAACCGCTGCGCCGCCTGGTGAATGCGGCGCGCGAGCTGGGCAAGGGCCGCAGCGTGCGCCTGCCGGAAACCGATGCGCCCAGCGAGATCCAGGACGTCTACCACGCCTTCAACCAGATGGCCGAGGACGTCGAACAGGCCGGCCGCGAGCGCGAGCTGATGCTGGCCGGGGTCTCCCATGACCTGCGCACGCCCCTGACCCGGCTGCGCCTGGCGGTGGAGCTGATGCCACCGGCCGAGCGCGAAGAGGCCGAGGACATGATCCGCGACATCGAGGACATGAACGCCATCCTCGACCAGTTCCTCGCCTTCGTCCGCGATGGTCGCGACGAACCGCAGGAGCTCACCAATATCAACGAGCTGGCCCGCCAGGTGGTGGCGCCCTACAACCAGGAGGAGGAGCGGGTACGGCTGATGCTGGACGTGCTGCCACCCTTGCCGGTGCGGCGCATTTCCTTCAAGCGGCTGCTGACCAACCTGGTGGAAAACGCCCTGCGCCACGGCGGCGGTGGCGTCATCGAGGTGGTTGGGCAGGTGGCGGGCTCCGCCACGGCGCCCTATGTCGCCCTGAGCGTAATGGATCGCGGTCCCGGCATTGACCCCAAGGACCTGCAGGACATCTTCAATCCCTTCACTCGCGGCAATCGCGCCCGCACTGTCAGCGGTTCCGGGCTGGGCCTGGCGATCGTCAAGCGCATCGCCGCGCAGCACGGCGGCAGTGCCGAACTGCGCAATCGCGAAGGTGGCGGGGTAGAAGCCCGGGTACTGTTACCCCTGGGCCTGCTGCTACCCCGTAGCGCCAGCTGACAAGGGACGCTATCGCGACCGCCATGGCCGCGATCACTGCGTAGGTCGGGCTGAGCTTTAGCGAAGCCCAACACCCCGCGCCAAGCGCCTTCAGCCCTTGCCCTTGGTCCGCGTCAGTCCCGGCTCCGCGTTCTTTTCCAGGTACTCGATGATGATCCCGGCCACGTCCTTGCCGGTGGTCTGCTCGATGCCTTCCAGGCCGGGCGAGGAGTTGACCTCCATCACCAGCGGTCCGTGATTGGATCTGAGGATATCCACCCCGGCCACGCTCAGCCCCATGGCCCGAGCCGCACGCAGGGCGGTCATGCGTTCCTCGGGGGTGATCTTGATCAGGCTGGCGGTACCGCCGCGATGCAGATTCGAGCGAAATTCCCCCGGTGCCGCCTGGCGTTTCATCGCGGCGATCACCTTGTCGCCGACCACGAAGCAGCGGATGTCCGCGCCACCCGCCTCGCGGATGTATTCCTGCACCATGATGTTCTGCTTGAGCCCCATGAAGGCCTCGATCACCGACTCGGCCGCCTTCTCGGTCTCGCACAGTACCACCCCGATACCCTGGGTGCCTTCCAGCACCTTGATCACCAGGGGGGCGCCGTTGACCATCTGGATCAGGTCCGGCACGTCGTCCGGCGAGTGGGCGAAGCCGGTGACCGGCAGGCCGATGCCCTTGCGCGAGAGCAGCTGCAGGGAACGCAGCTTGTCGCGCGAACGGCTGATGGCCACGCTCTCGTTGAGCGGAAAGACGCCCTGCATCTCGAATTGGCGCAGCACCGCGCAGCCATAGAAGGTCACCGAGGCACCGATGCGCGGGATGACCGCATCGAAGCCTTCCAGCGGTTTGCCGCGGTAATGGATCTGCGGCTTGTGGCTGGCGATGTTCATGTACGCGCGCAGGGTGTCGACCACGACCACCTCATGGCCGCGGCTGACGCCGGCTTCGACCAGGCGCCGGGTGGAATACAGATTGGGATTACGCGAGAGAACGGCGATTTTCATGGGGCACCGGAGGCCGGAGAAAGGGACAACTGGGGTTTGTCTTGCGCATAGGAGACGGCCGGATTCACCAGCAGGCCACCATCGATCAATGCCTTGGACCCGAGCAGCATGCGATAGCGCATGCTCTTGCGGCAGGCCAGGGTGAATTCCACCGGCCACTGGCACTCGCCCAGGGCCAGCAGGGTACGGATGACATAACGCGTCTGAGCTATGCCGTTGGAGCTGCGAATGGTCTTCTTCGCCACCAGGGGGGCTTCGCAATGGCGATGACGGGACTGAACCAGCGTCCCCAGGTGCACAGTGAATCTCACCCAGCGTTCCTTGCCGCGCATGAACGGCTGAACTTCCGTCGCATGCAGCGCCGAGGTACTGGCGCCGGTATCGATCTTGGCTCTCAGGCCCACCACGCCTAGATCGGGCAGGGCCACCCATTCACTCAGGCCGATAATGACCGGTTCGGCGGAATTGCTCATCGCTGCTCCTTGAAATCAGTGGCCTCCGCCTAAATGTTGCGGATCAATGAGCTGTTTGAAGGCTGGCTTGGCGAACAGATATCCCTGCATCAGCTCGATGCCGAGGTCACGCAGGCAATCGCGTTCGGCCACGGTCTCCACCCCTTCGGCGATCACCTGGGTACCCAGTTCGCGGCACATGACGATCAGGTTGCGCACGATGGTCCGCCGTACCTGATCCCGATCGATGTGGCGGATGAGCGCCATGTCGAGCTTGACCAGGTCCGGCTGGAATTCGGCCAGCAGCGTCAGGCCGGAATGACCGGCGCCGAAGTCATCGATGGCGGTCTTGAAACCGAACTGCTGGTACTCGCGCAGGATGTGCGTCAGATGGTCACTCGCGACGTGTTCGGTTTCCACTGTCTCGAAGATCAGCCGTTCCAGCGGAAAGCCATGCTCGCGCGCGGCGGCCAGGGTACTGCGAATGCACAACTCCGGGCGGTAGACGGCGTTGGGCAGGAAGTTGATCGACAGGCTCTCCTGCATGCCCAGGGCCGCCGCGGTGGCAATGGCCTTGGTGCGGCAAAGCTGGTCGAAGCGATAGCGGTTGCTGTCGGTCACCTGGTTGAGTACGGACAGCGCGCCTTCGCCGCCTGGTCCGCGCACCAGCGCTTCCCGGGCGAAGACCGCGCCCTTGCCCAGATCCACGATGGGCTGATAGGCGAAGTCGAAGTCGAAGCCCAGGGGTTCCGACTGCTGGCACCCCGTGCAGCGGGTCTGGCCGGTCAGGTCGGAAGGAAAGAATGTGGTCATGGCTCTCCAGAGGCGCGCTTGCAGCGTCGGTCCGATGGTTTAGAGTTCTTGAGAAGAGTCTAAGACCCAACAGGGGACCTTTTATTCGATGTATGCAGTAGATCACACTGAAGAACGGATTCGCCTCGATAAATGGCTATGGGCCGCGCGTTTTTTCAAGACCCGCGCGCTGGCCAAGGCGGCCCTGGAAGGCGGCAAGATCCAGTGCCGTGGCGAGCGCTGCAAGCCCAGCAAGGAGCCGCGCATCGGTGACGTTCTCACCATCCGTCAGGGCTATGACGAAAAGACGGTGGTGATCGTCGCCCTGTCGCAGAACCGCCGGGGCGCGCCCGAAGCCCAGCAGCTCTATACCGAGACGCCGGAAAGCCTCAAGGCGCGCGAGCAGGCCGCGGCCGCCCGCAAGGCCGGCAACCTCGGCGTGCAGACCGATGGCCGTCCCACCAAGAAGCAGCGGCGCCAGATCCATCAGTTCCGCGAGTACGTCCATCCGTTCGACGACTGAGTTCGTCGCGGCTCGCCGGAGCCTCTCAATGGCCAGGTCCGCTCGCCGGTCCTGGCGTGCGCCGTGAATGCCACGCTTCGCGGCCTCCTTCCTTATATAGGTAGTTCATGACTTCCCACGATTTCACCCAACGTTTCCTGTTTGACGAAACCGATGTCCGCGGCGAACTGGCCACCCTGGATCGCAGCTATGTCGAGGTCCTCGCCAAGCATGCCTATCCGGAGCCCGTGGCCCAGCTGCTGGGCGAGATGCTCGCGGCGGCCGCGCTGCTGTGCGGAACCCTCAAGTTCGAAGGGCTGCTGGTACTGCAGGCGCGCTCCAGCGGTCCCATCCCGCTGCTCATGGTCGAGTGTTCCAGTGAGCGCGAGGTGCGCGGCATCGCGCGCTACGAAGAGGCCGAGATCACCGCGTCCGCCTCCTTGAGTGAGCTCATGCCCGATGGCGTCCTCGCCCTCACCATCGACCCGCGCCATGGTCAGCGCTACCAGGGTATCGTCCCGCTGGAGGGCGCGAATCTGGCTGAGTGCCTGTCCGGCTATTTCGCCACCTCCGAGCAGCTGCCCACCCGTTTCTGGCTGAACGCCGATGGCCGCCGCGCCCGCGGCCTGCTGCTCCAGCAATTGCCGCCGTCGCGGATCAAGGATGCCCAGGCCCGTCAGGACAGCTGGGAGCATGTGGTCACCCTGGCCGACACCCTCACGGCCGAAGAGCTGCTGGGCCTCGACAACGAAGTGATCCTGCACCGCCTGTTCCACGAGGAAAAGGTGCGCCTGTTCGACGAGCAGCCAGTGGCCTTCAGCTGCAGCTGCTCCCGTGGCCGCGCGGCCAATGCCCTGATCAGCATGGGCCAGCCGGACGTCGAGAGTCTGCTCGACGAACAGGACGGACAAATTCGGGTCGACTGTCAGTTTTGCAATGAACAGCAGGTATTCGACGCTGCCGATATCGCGCAGATTTTTGCGGGCGGCGGCACGCAAACCCCGGGAAATACCCGGCACTAGCCGTTGCAAAAGCCCGAAGGCTTTCTGGCATAATCCCGCAACGTGTAGTTCTGCCGTGTAAGAGCTACAAGCATGAGGAACGGCCCAGGGCCATGGGGAACGAAATGACGAAAGCCAACGTGTATACCGATATCAGCGTCGCGCAGTTAGTGGAAGAGTCCCTGCGACGTGGCGAAGGAGAGCTGGCCGCCAATGGCTCGCTGGTCGTCAAGACGGGGCATCGCACGGGGCGTTCGCCGGTAGATCGCTTTATCGTCGAGGAAGCCTCCACGCGCGATGCCATCCACTGGGGGCCGATCAACCGTGCCTTCCCGGAGGAGAAGTTCGCACCGCTGTGGGAGCGCGTGAGCGCCTACCTGGACGAGCGTGATCAATTCGTCTCCCATGTGCATGTAGGCGCTGACGTAGAGCACTACCTGCCCGTCGTCATGCGTACCGAGACCGCCTGGCACAACCTGTTCGGCCGCTGCCTGTTCATCAATACGGCCGAATACAATCCCCAGTCCAAGCCGGCCTGGGAGATCATCAACGCGCCCGAGTTCGTCTGTGAGCCCGCGCGTGACGGCACCAATTCCGACGGTACCGTCATCATCAACTTCGCGGCCCGCAAGGTGCTGATCGCCGGTATGCGCTACGCCGGCGAGATGAAGAAGGCCATGTTCTCGGTGCAGAACTTCCTGCTGCCGGAAAAGGACGTGCTGCCGATGCACTGCGCGGCCAACGTGGGCGAGGAGGGTGACGTCACCCTGTTCTTCGGTCTGTCCGGTACCGGCAAGACCACCCTGTCTGCCGACCAGAGCCGCTACCTCATCGGTGATGACGAGCACGGCTGGGGCGTGGGCACCGTCTTCAACATGGAAGGCGGCTGCTACGCCAAGTGCATCGACCTGTCCGAGAAGAACGAGCCGGTCATCTGGAAGGCCATCCAGTTCGGCGCCGTCTTGGAGAACGTGGTCCTGGATCCCCAGACCCGTCACCCCGACTATGCCGACGACAGCCTGACCCAGAACAGCCGTGCGGCCTATCCGCGCGAACTGATCGACAAGCGTGCCGAGCACAACCTCGGTGGCGAGCCCAATGCGGTCATCTTCCTGACCTGCGACCTCACCGGCGTCCTGCCCCCGGTATCCATCCTTAATAATGAGCAGGCGGCCTACCACTTCTTGTCCGGCTACACCGCCCTGGTCGGTTCGACCGAAATGGGTTCCGGTCCCGGCATCAAGTCGACCTTCTCCACCTGCTTCGGCGCGCCCTTCTTCCCGCGTCCGGCAGCCGAGTACGCCGATCTGCTGATCAAGCGCATCCAGGGCTTCGGCTCCAAGGTGTACCTGGTCAACACCGGCTGGACCGGTGGCGGTTACGGCGTCGGCAAGCGCTTCAACATCCCGACTACCCGAGCGGTCATCGCGGCCATCCAGAGCGGTGCCCTCATCGGTACCGAGACCCGTCACGTCCCGGTCATCAATCTCGACGTCCCGGTCGCCGTTCCCGGCGTGGACAGCGTCCTGCTCAATCCGCGCGACACCTGGCAGGATGGTGCTGCCTATGACGCGGCGGCACGCGAGCTGGCGGGCAAGTTCGTCGAGAACTTCAAGAAGTTCTCCGGTGTATCCGAAGGCATCCTGGCCGCCGGTCCCCAGCTGTAAGCAGGGCTGGTTGTCTGCAAGCAAAGGCCGCCGCTAGGCGGCCTTTGTTTTTTAAGCTTTTTTTACGCCTTGGGGTTGCATGGTCCGCTGCGATTGCATAAACTGCGCCCGCTTTCGCTGATAACGCTAGCGAGCGAGGCGAAAGCATTGATTGTTAAGGAGATTTTAAAAAGATCCTTGACAAGAGGAGGGCAGATGAAGAAAATGCCGCCTCACTTTGGAGGGGTTCCCGAGTGGCCAAAGGGATCAGACTGTAAATCTGACGTCGCAGACTTCGAAGGTTCGAATCCTTCCCCCTCCACCAGATTGTTAGAGCGCTTAGGCTCTGCGGGTATAGTTCAGTGGTAGAACCTCAGCCTTCCAAGCTGATGATGCGGGTTCGATTCCCGCTACCCGCTCCAGTTTGACTGGCAAATGTTTCGCTCATGTAGCTCAGTTGGTAGAGCACACCCTTGGTAAGGGTGAGGTCAGCGGTTCAAATCCGCTCATGAGCTCCATCTTAAAAAGGCAGATATGAAAATATCTGCCTTTGTTTTAATGGCGGCATTGCTTTGCTCAATTCGTGAAGGGAGAGAGTGTCGATGGCTAAAGAAAAGTTTGAACGTAACAAACCGCACCTGAACGTGGGCACCATCGGTCACGTCGACCATGGCAAGACCACTCTGACCGCTGCGCTGACCAAGGTCTGTGCCGACACCTGGGGCGGTTCCGCTCGTGGTTTCGACCAGATCGACAACGCGCCGGAAGAAAAGGCTCGCGGTATCACCATCAACACCTCCCACGTTGAGTACGACTCGGCGATCCGTCACTACGCGCACGTCGACTGCCCCGGCCACGCCGACTACGTGAAGAACATGATCACCGGTGCTGCCCAGATGGACGGCGCGATCCTGGTTTGCTCGGCTGCTGACGGCCCCATGCCGCAGACCCGCGAGCACATCCTGCTGTCCCGCCAGGTGGGCGTTCCCTACATCGTCGTGTTCCTGAACAAGGCCGACATGGTTGACGACGCCGAGCTGCTGGAGCTGGTCGAGATGGAAGTTCGCGATCTGCTGAACACCTACGACTTCCCGGGCGACGACACCCCGATCGTGATCGGCTCCGCGCTGATGGCGCTGAACGGCAACGACGACAACGAAATGGGTACCTCTGCCGTGCGCAAGCTGGTCGAGACCCTGGACTCGTACATCCCCGAGCCCGAGCGTGCCATCGACAAGCCGTTCCTGATGCCGATCGAAGACGTGTTCTCGATCTCCGGTCGCGGCACCGTGGTAACCGGTCGTGTCGAGCGTGGCATCGTCCGCATCCAGGAAGAAGTCGAGATCGTGGGCATCAAGGCCACCGTCAAGACCACCTGCACCGGCGTTGAAATGTTCCGCAAGCTGCTGGACGAAGGCCGTGCTGGCGAGAACGTCGGCGTGCTGCTGCGTGGCACCAAGCGTGAAGACGTGGAGCGTGGCCAGGTTCTGGCCAAGCCGAACACCATCAAGCCGCACACCAAGTTCGAGTGCGAAGTGTACGTGCTGTCCAAGGAAGAAGGCGGTCGTCACACCCCGTTCTTCAAGGGCTACCGTCCGCAGTTCTACTTCCGCACCACCGACGTGACCGGTAACTGCGAGCTGCCGGAAGGCGTCGAGATGGTGATGCCGGGCGACAACATCAAGATGGTTGTCACCCTGATCGCTCCGATCGCGATGGAAGACGGCCTGCGTTTCGCCATCCGTGAAGGCGGTCGTACCGTCGGCGCCGGCGTGGTTGCCAAGATCATCGAGTAATCGATTGATCT
>NZ_JAQZAD010000014.1:312800-367285 GCF_028640935.1 Pseudomonas sp. SHLD1 | reverse complement strand
GTGGACAAGGCTGCGCCGTTGTCCACGCTACGACCGCTTACGGTTCTTCAACCAATACGTTCAGGCTGGCGAATCGCCCCGTTCAGGAGGCCTAACGGGCCATGGACGGCCCGTGTAGGCCGACCCCGGAACGGCACTGGTGTGAGCGAAACGTAGCGAAGCGGAGTAACAGCCGCAGTCTGGCCCGAAGGGTGAGCGCAGCGAATCACCCGGAGCGCAGCGGAGGGCCGGATGGTGGGGCAAGCGTTTTTGGTTACTTTTGTCCGGGACGCGTAGTCCGGGGCGCGCAGCCGCGATTGGCAAAAGTGACTCGCCCGGGTGGGCGAAACAAAAACCATCAACGCACTCGATATGCAGCCAGAACACCCATAAGCCAGACCTGACGCACACATAATGTTGGGCTTCGCTGCGCTCAACCCAACCTACGTTGCAGTCGCCTAGCTCGGATCGAGACGGCTCTATCATTGGGGCCCAACGTGCCTAGTTCGAGCAGGGGGCAGTGTTGGGCTTCGCTCCGCTCAACCGAATCTAAGAAAGCAGGCGTCCTACGCCAGGTGCTTCAACCTTTCCACCAACTGCGCATGCAACCCTGGATCGCCACAGGCGAGGATGGCGCCGCCTTGCTGGGCATCGCCGCCATCCCAGGCGGTCATGCGGCCGCCGGCGCCTTCGATGATGGGGATCAGTGCCTGGACGTCGTAGGGCTGCAGGCCCGCTTCGATGATGACGTCGACGAAGCCCGAGGCCAGCATGCAGTAGGCGTAGCAGTCGCCGCCGAAGCGGGCCAGCTGCACCTCGGCGGCCACGGCGTCGAAGGCGGCCAGGCGCTCGGGGGTGTCGAAGATGTCGCGGCTGGTG
The DNA here is from genome assembly GCF_028640935.1 of Pseudomonas sp. SHLD1. Classification (NCBI taxonomy): domain Bacteria; kingdom Pseudomonadati; phylum Pseudomonadota; class Gammaproteobacteria; order Pseudomonadales; family Pseudomonadaceae; genus Pseudomonas; species Pseudomonas sp. SHLD1. The sequence goes on along the minus strand of NZ_JAQZAD010000014.1, from coordinate 366,427 downwards.
CACATCAGCCGAGCCTGGGCCAGGTTGGCGCAGGCGCGGGTGCGCAGGGCCGCGCCGTTGCGCCAGGCGCCGGCGGGGGTACCCAGGTAGCGCTCGCCGGTGAAGGGCTGGTTCATCACCCCGATCACCGGACGGCTGCCGTCGTTGAGCGCCACCAGGGTGCCCCACAGCGGCAGGCCGGTGATGAAGGCGCGGGTGCCGTCGATGGGGTCCAGCACCCAGCTCAGGGGACTGCTGCCGGCGACGTTCTCCTCTTCCTCACCGAGGATGCCGTGATCCGGGTGCTCGGCCTGGATGAGTTCGCGCATGGCCCGCTCGGCGGCCTTGTCGGCGATGGTCACCGGGTCGTAGCGGCGGCCGGCGATGGCCGCGTCGCCCTTGTCGTCCACCGCCAGCTGGGCGCGGAAGTAGGGCTGGATGGCCACGGCGGCGGCGTCGGCCAGGCGCTCGGCGAAGCGTTCGTAGTAGGAAATCTCGGCAGCGGTCAGGGTCATGCTCATTTCACCAGGCGGGCGTCGAGGCTGTTCTGCGCCAGGCGCCGGGCCTGCTCCTGGGTCATGCCCAGGCCTTCGTGCAGGGCCATGAAGTTCTCGGTGACGTAGCCGCCGAAATAGGCCGGGTCGTCCGAGTTGACGGTGACCTTGAGGCCGCGGTCGAGCATCTTGAGGATGGTGTGCTGGCTCATGTCGTCGAACACGCAGAGTTTGGTGTTGGACAGCGGGCAGACGGTGAGCGGGATCTGCTGGTCGACCAGACGGGCCATCAGCCGCTCGTCCTCGAAGGCGCGCACGCCGTGGTCGATCCGCACCACGCCGAGCTGGTCGAGGGCTTCCCAGATGTATTCCGGCGGACCTTCCTCGCCGGCGTGGGCCACGGCCGGAAAGCCTTCGGCACGGGCGCGGGCGAAGACGCGCTTGAACTTGCTCGGCGGATGACCCTTTTCCGAGCTGTCCAGGCCGACGGCGACGAAGTGGTCGCGGAACGGCAGTGCCTGGTCCAGGGTGGCCTGGGCGGCGTCTTCGGACAGGTGCCGCAGAAAGCTCAGGATCAGCCCGCTGGTCACGCCCAGCTGCCGCTCGCCGTCGCTCAGCGCCTGGGTGATGCCGCGCACCACCACCTCGATGGGAACGCCGCGATCGGTGTGGGTCTGGGGATCGAAGAAGGGCTCGGTGTGGATGACGTTCTGTTCCTTGCACTTGAGCAGATAGGCCCAGGTCAGGTCGTAGAAGTCCTGCTCGGTGCGCAGCACGTCGGCACCGGCGTAATAGAGGTCGAGGAATTCCTGCAGGTTGCCGAAGTTGTAGGCGGCGCGCAGGGCTTCGACATCGCCCCAGGGCAGGGCGACGCCATGGCGCTCGGCCAGCTTGAACAGCAGCTCGGGCTCCAGGGTGCCTTCCAGGTGCAGGTGCAGTTCGGCCTTGGGCAGGGCGTTGAGCCAGTCGTACATGGGAGCCTCGGGATAGCTTGAATCGGAAAAAGATGGACGATTGTCGCACGCTTTGCCGGGTTTTCCGCAGGCATCCGGGTTCCCGCTGACCGATGTACGGTGGCTTCGTCGGTTAGAAATTCCCAGCATTCCACGCTTTGGGCCAGCAAAAGGCCATAACGCCTGCATTGGGTCCGGATCTGACTACAATCGGGACGCATGGCTCCAAACACCAGACGTGAGGTATCCGTGCAGACCGTTCAGGATTACGTTGGCGGCAAGAACAACAATCTCAATCTGATTCGCATGATCGCGGCGCTCGCCGTGGTCTTCAGCCACAGTTTCGCCATCTCCAGTGGCACCGCCACGGCGGAACCCGGACGCGAGAGCCTGGGCATGACCCTCGGCGACATCGCGGTCGACATCTTCTTCATCACCAGCGGTTTCCTGGTCACCAAGAGTCTGCTCAGCCGCGCCGACATCATCGACTTCGTCTGGGGCCGCGCCCTGCGCGTGGTGCCAGGGTTGCTGGTGATGCTGATGCTGACAGTGCTCGGCCTCGGCGCCTGGCTGACCCGGGCACCGCTGCAGGATTATCTGAGCGATCCCCAGACCTGGTTCTATCTGCTGAAGAACACCGGGCTGATCGCCGGCGCCGAATTCGACCTGCCCGGGCTGTTCGAGGGCAATCCGCTGCAGACCATCGTCAATGGTTCGCTGTGGACGCTGCCCTTCGAGGTGGGGATGTACGGCGCCCTGGCGCTGCTGTGGCTGGCCGTGCTCTGGCTGCGCCTGGACAGCCGGCACTTCCAGCGGGCCATCCTGCTGTTCGCCGCGGGCGCGGTCCTGTTCAAGCTGTTCGCCTATTACTTCTTCGCCAGCGAATCGCACCTGCTGCGGCTGTTCCAGATGTTCTTTCTGGGGGGCGCCTTCTATGTGCTGCGCGGCTACATTCCCCTGTCGCGCGCGCTGTTCGCCGCCGCCGTGGCACTGCTGGCGGTGGCCACCCCCGACCGTGACAGCTTCTTCCTGGTCTACAACCTGACGCTGGGCTACGTGCTGCTCTACCTCGCCTTCGTCCCGGGCGGGCGCATCCGCGCCTTCAACGAGGTGGGCGACTATTCCTACGGGCTCTACATCTATTCCTTCCCGGTGCAGCAGACCCTGGCGGCGGTGATCCCCGGCATCGAGGCCTGGACCCTGGTGCTGCTCTCGATCGGCATCACCCTGCCGTTGGCGGTGGTCTCCTGGTTCCTGGTGGAGCGCCATGCCCTGGGCTATCGCCAGGCCTGCGCCACGGGCACCAAGGCGGTGTGGAAGCGCCTGGCGCCGCGCCCCCGGGTGGGCTGAGGAGCGGCCGCGCGGGCGATCAGGTCAGGGCTGTATCAAGGTGCGAGCGTTTTACCGTCTACGGCGGTCGTAACAAGGCATTGCTCAACCAAGGACGCCCCTTTCCATGCTTGCCGCCCTCAAAGACGAAACCCTGCTGCTGGTCGCCATCGGCGCCACGGTGCTGGCCTATGTGTTCGAACACGCCCTGCTCGGCGGTGGCCAGACCCTGGCGCTGATCGCGGCAGGCGGTCTGATCGCCGCCATCATCTGCGCGGCCATGCGCGTGGCCCATCACGCCGAACTGCTGGCGGAGAAGGTTGGCGATCCCTATGGCACCATGATCCTGACCCTCTCCGCCGTGCTGGTGGAGGTGATCATCCTGGCGATCATGATGAGCCACGACCACTCGCCGACCCTGGCCCGCGACACCATCTATGCCGCGGTGATGCTGGACATGAACGGCATCATTGGCCTGGCCGCGCTGCTCGGTGGCCTCAAGCACGGCGAGCAGCCCTACAACGACGACTCCAGCCGCAGCTACGGGGTGATGATCATCACCGCGGTGAGCATCTCCATGCTGGTGCCGGAATTCATCCCCTCGGCCCAGTGGCACGTCTATTCCTTCTTCACCATCGGCGCCATGGCGCTGCTCTATACCCTGTTCCTGCGCATGCAGACCGGCCCGCACAGCTATTTCTTCAGCTACAACTACCCGGACAAGAAGCGCAAGCGTCCGGCGGTCGAGGGCGAAGCCGCCACCGCTGGCCATGGTGAAAGCAGCGCCACCCTGTCCATCGCCATGCTGATCGTCGGCATCGTCGCCACCGGGGCGCTGGCCGAGGTGATGTCCAAGTCGCTGGATACCGGGCTGGAAGGCCTGGCCGTGCCGGCGCTGGTCCCCGCGCTGGTGGTGGCGGTGATCTCCGCCAGCCCCGAGATCCTCACCGCCCTGCGCGCGGCCATGGCCAATCGCATGCAGTCGGTGATCAACATCGCCCTGGGTGCCAGCCTGTCCACCGTGATCCTCACCGTGCCGGTGGTGGAAGCCATCGCCCTGTACAACGGCCAGCCGATCCAGATGGCCATGACCCCGGTGCAGACGGTGATGATGGCCGTGACCCTGATCGTCGCCGCCATCAACCTCAACGACGGCGAGACCAACGCCATCGAGGGCATGACCCACTTCGTGCTGTTCGGCACCTTCATCATGCTGACCATTCTCGGTCTCTAGGGACGCGCCATGATCGACAGCGAGGTCATCAGCAACTACGGCTACGGAGCCGCCGTCCTGGGCGCCCTCATCGAGGGCGATGGCGTGGCCATCCTGGTCGGCATCGCCGCCCGCCACGGCTACCTGCTGTATCCGCTCACGGCCGTTTGCGTGGCCCTGGGCGGCTTCATCGGTGACCAGACGCTGTTCTTTCTCGGGCGGCGCTACGGCGACCGCATCCTCGGTCGCTTCAAGCGCCAGCAGGCGCGCATCGACTGGCTGCGCAGCCGCATCCATCGCCACGAGGCACTGTGGATCATCGGCATCCGCTTCGCCTACGGCTTCCGCCTGATCGGCCCGCTGCTGATCGGCGCCAGCGGCGTACGCCCGCGGCGCTTCCTGTTCTTCAACATCATCGGCGCGCTGCTCTGGGGCTTCTTCATGACCGGCATCGGTTATGCGGTGGGCGAGATCTTGCGGGATTTCTTCGCCGAGCATCATGTGTCGAAGCGGTGGTTCTTTGCGGCGGCGATCTGCGTGGCGGTACTGTTCATCGGCGCCCGCGCCATCCTGCGGCGGCGGGAGAGGGTGTAGGGGAGGTGGTTGTGTAGGTTGGGTTGAGCGTAAGCGAAGCCCAAGGCTTTGGGTTTGAGCTGCTGTACTGGCTGATTATCGTGGTTTGCTGATGGTTTCTGTTTCGCCCACCCGGGCGAGTCACTTTTTTCAAACGCCAAAAAAGTAACCAAAAACGCTTGTCCCCACGTTTCGGCCCTTCGCTGCGCTCCGGGTGATTCGCTTCGCTCACCCTTCGGGCCAGCCTGCGGCTGTTACTCCGCTTCGCTACGTTTCCCTTGCTCCGGCGCCGCTCCGGGGGCACGGCACGAAGGGGCCTCCTGCCCCTCGCGCCTTGCTCGGCGTCCTGCCTCGCATCCCCCTACGCAACGCCTGCACTCGGCCTCACTGACGGGGACGGGGCGCAAGCCTGATACTTGGGTGTTCACAGGTTGTAGCGTGGAAAACCGCGTAGCGTTTTCCACTGAGGGAGTAACGCTTAACGCGTGGACAAGGCTGCGCCGTTGTCCACACTACCGGTTTGCACCCAAGGCATCAGGCACGCGAATCGCCCCGTTCAGCAGGGCGAACGCCAGCGTCGTGGAGTGGGTCGAGCCGCATGGATGCGGCGAGAGGTCCAGTGGGCCATGGACGGCCCATCTGGACCGACCCCGGAACGGCGCTGGCGTGAGTGAAACGTAGCGAAGCGGAGTAACAGCCGCAGGCTGGCCCGAAGGGTGAGCGCAGCGAATCACCCGGAGCGCAGCGTAGGGCCGGATGTCCGGGGCAAGCGTTTTTGGTTACTTTTGTCCGGGGCGCGCAGCCGCGACTGGCAAAAGTGACTCGCCCGGGTGGGCGAAATCAAAACCGTCAAAGCACTCGATAAGCAGCCAAGGCACCGACAAAGCCAAGCCTGTAGCACCGTAGCATTGGGCTTCGCTTGCGCTCAACCCAACCTACCGCCAACCCCTTCTCCAACAAAAAAGGCGCCCTGAGGCGCCTTCTTCAAACCAAGCCAACCCCCACGTCAGACCTTGACGATCCAACCCTCGGGCGCCGGCTTGTCGCCGGTCTGGATACCGGTCAGTTCCTCGTAGAGCTTGCGCGTCACCGGGCCGACGTCGGTCAGACTGTGGAAGACATGCAGCTTCTCGCCGTACTGGATGCCGCCGATGGGGGTGATGACCGCCGCCGTGCCACAGGCGCCGGCTTCGACGAACTGGTCGAGCTGGTCGATATGGACATCGCCCTCGACCACTTCCAGATTCAGCCGCTCGCGCGCCAGGTCCATCAGCGACATGCGGGTCACGCCCGGCAGCACCGATTCGGAGCGCGGGGTGACGAACTTGCCGTCGCCGGTGATGGCGAAGAAGTTGGCCGAACCGACTTCCTCGATCTTGCTATGGGTCAGGGGGTCCAGGTAGATGCAGTCGGCAAAGCCTTCGGCCTTGGCCTGGGCGCCGGGCATCAGGCTGGCGGCGTAGTTGCCGCCGACCTTGGCGGCACCGGTGCCCTGGGGCGCGGCGCGGTCGTAGCCGGAGATCACGAAGTTGTGCGGGGTCATGCCGCCCTTGAAGTAGGCGCCGACCGGGATGCCGAATACCACGAAGTGGAACTCGGGGGCGGTACGCACGCCGATGTTGTCACCGACACCGATGACGAAGGGACGCAGGTAGAAGGCGCCACCGGTGCCGTACGGCGGGATCCAGGCCTCGTTGGCCTTGACCACCTGCTGGCAGGCGTCGATGAACATCTCGGTGGGGACCGGCGGCATCAGCAGGCGGGCGCAGCTCCTGTGCATGCGCGCGGCGTTGCGATCGGGACGGAACAGGTTGATAGAGCCGTCCTGGCAGCGATAGGCCTTGAGGCCTTCGAAGCACTGCTGGCCGTAGTGGATGGCCGTGGAGCCTTCGCTGATGTGCAACTGGTTGTCGCGAGTCAGCTCGCCGGGTCCCCAGCTGCCGTTGCGATAGGTGGCGATATAGCGGAAGTCGGTCTTGATGTAGTCGAAACCGAGGGTCTTCCAATCGATGTCCGCAGCGCTCATAAATCCTCGCAGTGCTCTCCGGCGCGTGGCCGGTCGTTTCGTGGTCGGGCCGTACGCCTCGCCGGCGACGGTTCAAGGGGTGGACGAGGCGGGCTCGTCGCTAGGTTCTGTATGAAAAGTCGCCGAGCGAAGGTCAGGCAAGGCAAGAATCGGCGAGGAAGCGGACCGGGCTCGCGAACGAGCTTACGAGTGGTAAATGAGCATTCCGAGCTGATTTTTAACGCAGCATCACCTAGCGCAGGCACTTTTCGTACAGAGCCTAGAGTGTGAAAGATACCGCTTATCCGGACCGCTGGGGGCACCTTTCAGCCAATCGGGTCTCCAAAGTCTGAAGCTGGCCCTTTGCCGCCTCGGCCTGCTGCCTCAGGCTGGAGGGTGGGGTCATCACCAGGAGCTCGTTTTGAAAACAATGATGGCGTTGCTGGGTGCCTTGACCCTGCCAACGCTCACGGCGCAGGCCGCCGGTATCTTCACCGATGGATTCGACGCGGCGCTCAATCGCCGGGTCATCGAATGGCGAGGCGCGCCCTCGCCGGAAGGCATCGTCTTCAGCGTCATTGCCAGCCAGTTCAAGACCAGTGCCGGCAACGCCACCACCGATTTCCGCACCCAGCTCTCCACCTTTGGCGACAAGGTGCGCTTCAATGGCTGCAGCGCCAGTCGCTGGGAGATGAACGGCCAGATCTACCTGCCGCTCAAGGGCCAGTACCGCATGGCCGGGCTGGACGAGCGCTACGGCGAATACTTCGTCGCCCAACCCACTCGCCAGGATCTGGAGTGGGTGGCCATGAACACCCGCGTTCACTATCGCCTTTGTCGCCTGCGCGAAACCCTGACCGCCGAGGACCTGCAGGGCCTGCGCTGGGTATTGCAGGCGGCGGAGGCGGATTAGCCGGGGCTAGTCGAAGCGGGTGATGACAGTCACTCCGGTGCCTGCGAATGTGTCCATGTGCATCAGCGCCGCGCCGGATTCGGCCAGGCTGATCTCGCGGCCGATCAGTTGCTCCGGTGCCAGGGTGCCCTGGCGCAGCATGGCCATCAGCACGTCGTAGCGATGGGCCTGCATGCCGTGGCTGCCAAGGATCTCCAGTTCCCGGGCGATCACCAGATTCATCGGCAGCGCCGGGGTCGCCTGGTCATCCAGCAGCAGCCCGACCTGGACGTGCCTGCCGCGCTTGCGCAGGCTGGCAATGGAGTTGCAGCAGGTGGTGGGATGCCCCAGGGCGTCGAGGGAGACGTGCGCACCGCCACCGGTGAGCTCCTGCACCGCCTCGGGCACGTTGGCCACCTGGGTGGCATCCAGCGTCGCCACCGCGCCGAGACGACGCGCCAAGGCCAGCTTGTCGGCGGTGATGTCGATGGCCACCACCTGGGCGCCCAGGGCGCGGGCGATCATGATCGCCGAGAGGCCGACGCCGCCGCAGCCGTGCACTGCCACCCACTGGCCGGCGCTGACCCGGCCCTGATCGACCACCGCACGAAAGGCCGTCACGAAGCGACAGCCGAGACTGGCCGCCGTGGCGAAGTCCAGCTGCTCGGGCAAGGCGACCAGATTGAGATCGGCCTGGTGGATGCCGACGTACTGAGCGAAGGACCCCCAGTGGGTGAAGCCGGGCTGGAACTGGTGGTCGCAGACCTGCTGGTGGCCGGCATGGCACTGAGGACAGGCGCCGCAGCCACCGACGAAGGGCACCGTCACCCGGTCGCCGATGCGCCAGAGTGTCACGTCCCTGCCCACCGCCTCGACCACCCCGGCCAGTTCGTGGCCCGGCACATGGGGCAGCTCGATGTCGCTGTCATGACCGACCCAGCCGTGCCAGTCGCTGCGGCAGACGCCGGTGGCCATGACCTTGAGCACGACGCCGTGGGGCTCGGGGGTGGGGTCCGCGACCGTGGTCAGGCGGGGTGGCGCGGAAAAGGCTTCATAGACGACGGCTTTCATGGCGGGGCCTCGGGCTGGATGATGCCTCCAGTATGGCAAGCCGCACGAATCTAGCCTGTCTGCGTGCCGGTGTTGCCGGCGGACCGCCGCTCGACTAGCCCGCCAGGGCCTGCAGCCCGCTCCAGGTAGCCGGCGCCTCGTCACCCAGCGCTTGCACCAGGGCGGCCTTGAGCCGGCAATCGGGCAGGGCGCGATGGGTTTCCTGCACGGCGACGCCTTGCTGGCGCGCGGCCATGGCCAGGGACTTGCGGCGCCAGCCGTCCTGGCTGCGGCTGTCCAGACTCGGCTCCTGCCAGAAGTGCGCATAGAGCTGCATCAGGCAGTGCAGACGGGTGCCATCCACCAGTTGTACCGGTGGCGTCTCGCGCTCCAGTTCCGGCGGCAGGGCCTGGCCGTGGCGGCGGGCATTGTGGGCCAGCAGGCGATAGTCGAAGGCCATGCCATAGGCCAGCACGGTGCGGCCCTGCAGCAGGGGCCAGAGGCCGGCGAACACCTCGGGAAAGCGTGGCGCCTGGGCCAGGTGGGCATCGGTCAGACCGTGGATCAGGGTCGCCTCGCGCGGTACGGCGATGCTCGGGCGGACCAGGGTATCGAGCAGCACCCGGCCGCTGAGGGTCATGACCGCCACCTCGATCAGCTGGGCATCCTCGCCCAGCCCGGTCGCCTCGGTATCCAGCACCAGGACGTCCTGCTCCAGCCAGCGACGCGCCTGCTCGCGCACCCGTGCTTGCTGGGCGTTGTAGCGGGGTGGGACAGCGCTGGAAAAAGACGACGACAACGGATTCATACACGGCCTGACAGCTATAACCAAGGATGCGCCCAACAGCCGACAAGTCGGCTCTACGACGGGTGTGGGCATTCGATGCAAGATCATCGCCACAGGACACAGGCCGTTCGGCGGGGGCGACGAGCGGACCACCTGGCGCGCCGAGGTCGCCGGTACCGGCTGGCCTTGCGAGAATGGGCGCTTCATCCATGTCGAGGAGTGCCATTGCTTTGGCCGCCGTCCAGGGTTTCTTGCTGACACGCCTCTGGCGCGAGACTTCCACCGGGATGGAGCTGGTGTTCTGGTTCGCCACCGATAACGGTCCGCACCAGCTGCGGGTGCCGGCGCAGCAGGCGGTGGCCTTCGCCCCGGCCGCGCGACGGGCGGACATCGAGCGCCTGTTGCCGGCCGGGGTGGAGATCCGCGAGCTGGCGCTGCAGGACTTCCAGCGGCGCCCCGTCCTGGGGCTCTATGCGCCGCGCTATCGCACCCTGCGCGAACTGGAGCAGCGTCTCCCCGCCGCCGGCATCGACGTCTACGAGGCGGACATCGCCCCGGCAGATCGCTTTCTCATGGAACGCTTCATCACCGCGCCGGTGACGCTGCCCACCGCCGACGGCGCGCCCCTGCGGCCCGATCCCGACTATCGCCCCACGCTGCGCACCCTGTCGCTGGACATCGAGACCAGCGAGCGCGGCGAGCTCTACAGCATCGGCCTGCACGGCTGCGGCCAGCGCCAGGTGTACATGCTCGGTCCCCCCACCGGCGAAGACGCCGCGGTGGACTTCGACCTGGAATACGTCGCCGACCGCGCCACGCTGCTCGAACGCCTCAACGCCTGGATGGCGCGCCATGATCCTGACGTCATCATTGGCTGGAGCGTGCTGCAGTTCGACATCCGCGTGCTCCACGAGCACGCGCGCAAACTGGCTGTGCCGCTGCACCTGGGCCGTGGCGCCGCCGAGGACGATCGCTACGAACCGGGCGGCCAGGGCCGGCCCTTCCACGCCCTGCTGGCCGGACGGCCAATCATCGACGGGGTGGAGGCGCTCAAGGCGGCGACCTGGGTGTTTCCCTCCTACAGCCTGGAGAACGTCAGCCGCAGCCTGCTGGGCGAGGGCAAGGCCATCGACAATCCCCACGACCGCATGGCCTCGATCAACCGCATGTTCGCCGGCGAGAAGAGCGCCCTGGCGCGCTACAACCTGGTGGATTGCGAACTGGTCACGCGGATCTTCGCCAAGACCGGGCTGCTGCGTTTCCTGCTGGAGCGGGCCAGTGTCACCGGTCTGCCGCTGGAGCGTCACGGCGCCTCCATCGCCGCCTTCTACCACCTCTATCTGCCGCTGATGCACCGCCAGGGTTTCGTCGCGCCCAATCTCGGTGCCCAGCCGCCCGAGGCCAGCCCCGGCGGTTTCGTCATGGATTCCCGGCCCGGGCTCTACGACTCGGTGCTGGTGCTGGACTACAAGAGCCTCTATCCCTCGCTGATCCGCACCTTTCTCATCGATCCGGTGGGCCTGGTGGAGGGCCTGGCGCTGCCCGAGGGCGAGACGGTGCCGGGCTTTCGCGGCGCGCGCTACCATCGCACCCGGCACTGCCTGCCGGAGATGGTGGCGCGGGTCTGGGAGGGGCGCGACGCCGCCAAGCGCGCCGGCAACGCGCCCCTGGCCCAGGCGCTGAAGATCATCATGAACAGCTTCTATGGCGTGCTGGGCACCCCGCACTGCCGCTTCTTCGATCACCGCCTGGCCTCGTCCATCACCCTGCGCGGCCACGCGGTGATGCACCAGACCCGCGAGCTGATCGAGGCGCGCGGTCATCGGGTGATCTATGGCGATACCGACTCCACCTTCGTCTGGCTCGGGCGCGCCCAGGCCGAAGCCGAGGCCGAGCGCATCGGTCGCGACCTGGTGGCGGCGGTCAACGCCCACTGGCGCGAGCAGCTGCAGGTCGAGCTGGGACTGGAAAGCCATCTGGAGCTGCAGTACGAGACCCACTTCAGCCGCTTTCTCATGCCCACCATCCGCGGCGCGGAGGAGGGCAGCAAGAAAAGATACGCCGGGCTGCGACCCGGTGCCGATGGTCAGCCGGAACTGGTGTTCAAGGGCCTGGAGACGGTACGCAGCGACTGGTCGCCGCTGGCCCAGCGCTTCCAGCGCGAACTGTATCTGCGCATCTTCACCGGCCAGCCCCACGAGGACTATGTGCGTGACTTCGTCGCCCAGACCCGCGCCGGCGACTTCGACGACCTGCTGGTCTATCGCAAGCGCCTGCGCCGGCCGCTGGAGGAGTACCAGAGCAACCTCTCGCCCCAGGTCCGCGCGGCGCGGCTGCTGGAGGCGGAAAACGCCCGCCTGGGACGCCGCAGCCGCTTTCGCCGCGGCGGCTGGATCAGCTACCTGATCACCATCGCCGGCGCCGAACCGGTCGAACTGCCCCATGCGCCGCCGGACTACGACCACTATGTGCAGCGCCAGCTGGCCCCGGTGGCCGACGCCATCCTGCCCTTCGTTGGCGATCGTTTCGATCGGTTGCTGGATCGGCAGATGGGGTTGTTCTAGCGCGGTCTGGAGAGGGGGCGGTTGCCGTTTAGGGCGGATGACGGCCTGGCCTCCTCCACGCGCGCTCGGCGGCGAGGCCGAGCGCGCTGCGAATCCAACAAAATCCCGGCTCGCCCAGGCTGTCCCGCGCTTCGCCCGCACTTGCCCTGCACGCGCCAGTCCCACTCAGGCGGTGCGGCCGTCGGTCAGTCTCACTGCTGGATGATGCCCGCTCTCCCGGCCTGGGCTCGTTATACTCCGGCCGGCGACAGGTCTTTTCCGTGGGAAGGATAGGTGGCGTGCCAGGATCGGTGCGGACGCGGCGATCACGATTTCTTGTGGATGTGCAGACGGCGGATAGATGAGCGACCAGGCGGATGTGGCCCGACCCAACAACTCCAGGAACCTGACCCCCAGCGACCTGCCGTTTCCGGTGGTGGGGATTGGGGCCTCTGCCGGGGGTATCCAGGCGCTGCTGCATTTCTTCGAAGCCCTGCCGGCCGATTGCGGCATGGCCTTCGTGGTGGTGATGCACCTGTCGCGGGAGCACCAGAGTCATCTCGACGAGATCCTGCAGCGGGTGACCCGCTTGCCGGTGCAGCAGGTGACCCAGCCGGTGCCGATCCAGGCCGAGCACGTCTATGTGATCCCGCCCGGCTCCGATCTGACCATGAACGACGGCTACCTGCGACTGGCCCCGGCGGAGCGCCCCCAAGGCGATCATGTCGCCGTGGACCTGTTCTTTCGCGCCCTGGCCGACGTGCACAAGACCCATGCCGTCGCCATCGTCCTGTCGGGTAATGGTGCCGATGGCTCGGTGGGCCTGGGGCGTATCAAGGAGCAGGGCGGGGTGACCCTCGCCCAGGCGCCGGAAGATGCCGAATTCGATTCCATGCCCAAGAGCGCGATCACCGCCGGGGTGGTGGACTTCGTCCTGCCGGTGGTGGAGATGCCGCAAAAGCTGCTGGAGCTGGCCGCCACCCTCAGTACCCTGAGCCAGGGCGAGTTGCACCAGCTCGATCTCGAAGCTCGGATTCCAGGTCCGTCGAGCAAGGCCATGCAACTGGCGCTGCGTGACATCCTCACCCTGCTGCGCACCCGTACCGGGCACAACTTCAAGCAATACAAGACCGCCACGGTATTGCGCCGGGTGGAGCGGCGCATGCAGGTGAACGCCATCGCCGACATGCCGGCCTATGCCGGTTTTCTCCATGATCATCCGGAAGAGACACCGGCGCTGCTCAAGGACATGCTCATCGGCGTGACCAATTTCTTCCGCGACCGCGAGGCCTTCGAGGCCCTGGAACGCGACGTCATTCCGGAATTGTTCGAGCACCTGCCGGCTGGGGAAGACCAGGAGCTGCGGGTCTGGAGCGCCGCCTGCTCCAGCGGCGAAGAGGCCTATTCGCTGGCCATGCTGCTGACCGAGCAGGCCGAGTTGCGCCAGTCGGACGCGCGCCTGCAGGTCTTTGCCACCGATCTCGACGAGCATGCCCTGGCGATGGCGCGCTATGGTGTCTATCCCGGTTCCATCGTCACCGACGTCGCCCCCGCCCGGCTGCGCCAGCACCTGCTCAAGGAACAGAATCAGTACCGGGTGAAAAAGGAGCTGCGCGAGAAGGTGCTGTTCGCCCAGCACAACCTGCTCAGCGATCCACCGTTTTCCCGGCTCGACCTCATCAGCTGCCGCAATCTGCTGATCTATCTGGATCGCGAGGTGCAGGCCGAGATCCTGCACACCTTCCATTTCGCCCTCAAGCCGGGTGGCTACCTGTTTCTCGGCAGTTCCGAGTCGGCCGATGTGCAGAGCAGCCTGTTCGCCACGGTCGACAAGAAGAACCGCATCTATCGGGCCAAGCACACGACCAGCGTGGTGCGTCCCACGCCGCTGCTCAATCTCAATCCGGGCGTGCACAGCGTGCGCCTGCCACCGCACCAGGTCGGTCGGCGCAACAAGGTGTCCTTCGCCGAGGTGCATCAGCGGGTGCTGGAGCAATATGCCCCGCCCAGCATCATCGTCGATCGCGAATCCAACATCGTGCACCTCTCCGAGCGGGCCGGGCGCTTCCTGAGGTACGTCGGCGGCGAGCCCAGCTACAGCCTGCCGGCGCTGGTGCTGGAGGAGTTGCGCCTGGAGCTGCGTACCGCCCTGTTTCAGGCGCTGCAGAGCAACAAGAGCGTCGAGGCGCGACGCGTGCATATCCAGCGCGACGACCGCAGCTACTACATCAACATGGTGGTGCGGCCGTTCCGCGACAGCGACACCAACACCGACTACCTGCTGGTGCTCTTCGATGAAGTCGAAGATGTCATGAGCGCCGATTCCGTCAGCGATCACGTCGAAGCCAAGGACAGCGTCCTCACCCAGCTGGAAGCCGAGTTGCAGCGCACCAAGGAGCAGCTGCAGCTGACCATCGAGCAGTCCGAGACCTCCACCGAGGAGCTCAAGGCCTCCAACGAAGAGCTGCAGGCGATCAACGAGGAATTGCGCTCGGCCACCGAGGAGCTGGAGACCAGCAAGGAAGAGTTGCAGTCGATCAACGAAGAGCTGATCACCGTCAACTACGAGCTCAAGTCCAAGATCGAGGAAACCGGCAAGATCAACGACGATCTGCAGAACCTCATCACCTCCACCGACATCGCCACGGTGTTCGTCGACCGCGGCATGCGCATCAAGAGGTTCACTCCGCGCGCCGCCAGCATCTTCAACATCATCGTCAGCGATACCGGCCGCTCGCTGCTCGACATCACCCATCGCCTGGACTATCCGGAGCTGGCCACCGATGCCAATCAGGTCTTCGAGTCCCTCGGCCAGATCGAGCGGGAGGTTCGCAGCCACGATGACCGCTGGTACCTGGCACGGTTGCTGCCCTACCGCACCGCGGAGGACCGCATCGAAGGTGCGGTGCTGACCTTCATCGACATCACCGAGCGGCGCAAGGCCCAGGATCGGGCCCGCGATGGCGAGGAAAACATGCGCCTCATGGCGCAGAACATCCATGACTATGCCATCGTCACCCTGGATGCCGGCGGCATCATCAACAGCTGGAACGGTGGCGCCACCCGGCTGTTCGGCTATAGCGAACGCGAGGCGCTGGGGCAGCCCATGGGCCTGATCTTCACTCCGGAAGACCTGGCCGCCCAGGTTCCGGAAGCGGAGCTGCGCCAGGCCGACGAGCAGGGCGCCGCCCAGGATGAACGCTGGCTCAGGCGCAAGGATGGCAGCCGCCTCTATTGCACCGGGGTGCTCAGTCGCATGAGCAATGCCTCGGGCGGTCGCGGCTATGCCAAGATCGCCCGGGACGCCACCGCCGATCACGTCCGTGCCAGCGAGAACGCCAATCAGCAGGCACAGCAGCGCGCCCTGGTGCAGCTCAAGGACGAGTTCTTCGCGGTGATGTCCCACGAACTCAAGCACCCGCTCAATCTCATCCAGCTCAACAGCGAGCTGCTGACCCGCTCGCCAGTGCTGCGCGACGTGCCTCTGGCGCGGCGTGCCACCGAGGCCATCCAGCGCGCCGTGCGCAGCCAGGCGCAGATCATCGACGACCTGCTCGACCTGTCGCGTATCCGTACCGGCAAGCTCAAGCTGGAGCGCCAGAGCCTGGATCTGGTGCAGCAGCTGCGCGAGATCGTTGAAGTGATCCGGCCGCTGGCGGGTGAGGTCGAGGTCAGCAGCCTGCAGCTACCGAAAGCGCCGCTGTTTGTGCAGGCGGACGCCACCCGGGTCGGCCAGATCGTCTGGAATCTGCTCAACAATGCCGTCAAGTTCACCCCGGCCGGTGGGCGGGTGGAGATCGCCCTGGGGATCGAAGGCGTTGAAGCCCGGCTGGACGTCACCGATACGGGCCAGGGTATAGAGCCGGACTTCCTGCCGCGGGTGTTCGAGATGTTCGGCCAGGCGGAAATGAAGTACACCGCCCGCGCCCAGCACGGCCTAGGGATCGGCCTGGCACTGGTCAAACAACTGGTGGAAGCCCACGGCGGGCGCATCGAAGCCCATTCCGCCGGACTCGACCAGGGCGCGCGCTTCAGCGTCTGGCTGCCCCTGTGCGAGGACGAGCGGCGGCTTGCGCCGGAGGCGCGAGCGGATGACCAATCCATCGCCGGATTGCGGGTCCTGCTGGTGGACGACTCTCCCGACATCGTCGAGACCCTGCAGCTGCTGCTGGAGGAGGAGGGCGTGCGGGTCATCACCGCCACCGACTCCCGGCAGGGCCTGGTGCTGGCCCAGACGCAGGATTTCGACATCATCCTTTCCGACATCGGCATGCCGGAGATGGACGGTCACGAATTCCTGCGCCAGGTGCGGGCGGGCGATCGCAACGTCGGCACTCCGGCGGTGGCGCTGTCCGGCTATGGCACCCGGCTGGATGTCGACAAGGCGCGGGCGGCGGGCTTCACCCGGCATCTGAACAAGCCGGTCAGCTTCGAGGCGCTGATCGCCGTGCTGCACGAATTGCAGGTCTCCAGCTAAGGCGGGCAGTGGCATAGTCAGATGATTCGCGGCACACTCGGGAGCCCCCAGGGCGCCTGGCCAATCGGGCCGGATGCCTTGTTTCCCGCCAGAGGAGCGCCGCGATGACCCGCCTCACCGCCAAGGATTTCTCGCCCGAACTGCTCGAACTCTACGACTTCTATGTGCACGGTCGCATCAGCCGTCGCGACTTCCTCGACCGTGCCGGGGCCTGCGCCGCGGTGCTGGGGTTGTCGGCCACCGGAGTGCTGGCGGCCCTGACGCCCAACTATGCCCTGGCCACCCAGGTCGAGTTCACCGATCCGGATATCGTCGCCGACTACGTCTACTACCCCTCGCCCAAGGGGCATGGGCGGGTCCGCGGTTATCTGGTGCGCCCGGCCAAGGCCAGCGGCAAGGTGCCGGCGGTGGTGGTGGTCCACGAGAATCGCGGCCTCAATCCCTATATCGAAGACGTCGCCCGACGCCTGGCCAAGGCCGGCTATCTGGCCCTGGCGCCGGACGGCCTCACCTCCATGGGCGGTTACCCCGGCAACGACGACAAGGGCCGCGAACTGCAGCAGCAGGTCGATCCCGAGAAGCTGATGAACGACTTCTTCGCCGCCGTGGAAAACCTGATGGGCCACGAATTCAGCACCGGCAAGGTCGGCATCACCGGTTTCTGCTACGGCGGCGGGGTGGCCAATGCGGCCGCCGTGGCCTATCCCGAACTGGCCGCGGCCGTGCCCTTCTATGGTCGCCAGCCGCGCGCCGAGGAGGTGGCCGCGATCAGGGCGCCGCTGCTGATCCATTACGCCGAGAACGATCCGCGCATCAACGAGGGCGCCGCCGCCTACGAAGCGGCGCTCAAGGCGGCCGGCAAGACCTATGAGGTGCATCGCTATGCCGGCACCAACCATGGTTTCCACAACGATTCCACCCCGCGCTACGACGAAGCCGCCGCGCGCCTGGCCTGGGACCGTACCCTGGGCTGGTTCGGTCGCTATCTCGCCTAGGCACCCCGGAGGAGACCTTAGATGCCGCAACTGCGCATTCCCGCCGTCTACATGCGCGGCGGTTCCAGCAAGGGCGTGTTCTTTCATGCCCGCGACCTGCCGCCGGCCGGTCCGGCGCGCGATGCGCTGCTGCTGCGGGTGATCGGGAGCCCCGATCCCTACGGCAAGCAGATCGACGGCCTGGGCGGCGCCACCTCCAGCACCAGCAAGGTGGTGGTGATCGCACCCTCCTGCCGGCCGGACTGCGATGTCGACTACCTGTTCGGCGCCCCGGCCATCGAGGCGCCGGTGATCGACTGGTCGGGCAACTGCGGCAATCTCAGCGCCGCCGTCGGGCCCTTCGCCATCAGCGAGGGTCTGGTCCAGGCACCGCGCGAGGGCCTGGCCACGGTGCGCATCTGGCAGGCCAATCTCGGCAAGCGCATCCTCGCCCATGTCCCCATGGCCAACGGCGAGGTGCAGGAAGAAGGCGATTTCCGCTTCGACGGCGTGGCCTTTCCGGCGGCCGAGGTGGTGCTCGATTTTCTCGATCCCACCGGTACCGATGGCAGTGTGCTGCCCACCGGGCGGGCCGTTGACGAACTCTATGTTCCGGAGCTGGGCCGACTGCCGGTGACCCTGCTCAATGCCGGCAATCCCACCATTTTCGTGCGGGCCGAGACCCTGGGCCTCAGCGGCACCGAGACCCAGGCGCAGGTCAACGGCGATGCGGCGCTGCTGGGGCGCCTGGAAGCCCTGCGCGCCGCGGGCGCGGTCGCCATGGGCCTGGCCGCCACGGTTGCCCAGGCGACGGCGGAGCGCCCGCATACGCCCAAGCTGTGCCTGGTCGCCGCGCCCCAGACCTACCGGGTGGCCGGTGGCAAGCAGGTCCAGGCCGAGGAACTCGACGTCATCGCGCGGATGATCTCCATGGGCAAGCTGCACCACGCCATCCCCGGGACCGGCGCGGTCGCCGTGGCGGTGGCCGCGGCGCTGCCCGGGACCCTGGTTCATGCGCTGACCGGCGACCTGGGTGGTCGCCAGGTACGGATAGCGCACACCGCCGGCAGCGTGGCGGTCGGCGCCCAGGCCCGCGAGGTCGCCGGTATCTGGCAGGTGGAAAAGGCCAGCATGAGCCGCAGCGCCCGCCGCCTGATGGAAGGCTGGGTGCGGGTACCGACGGAGATCCCGTAGGTTGGGTTGAGCGCAGCGAAGCCCAACGTGGGGAGACCTCTGTGCTGGAGCGCCCTCACCCCAACCCTCTCCCGGAGGGAGAGGGGGCGATCGAGTCCAGCGTGAGTTTGTGGCTCGCCTTCCAGGGTCGCTCCTCGTAGCGTGGAGAACCGCGCAGCGTTTTCCACAGGGTGAGCCTTCACGTCATCCGTGGAAGGCTGCGCCGTTATCCACCCTAAGGCCGAGAGCGTCCGCGTAGGTTGGGTTGAGCGCAGCGAAGCCCAACGTGGGGAGACCTCTGTGCTGGAGCACCCTCACCCCAACCCTCTCCCGGAGGGAGAGGGGGCGATCGAGCCTGATGCGGGGTTGTGGCTCGTGTACCTTGGCCGCGTCACCGTAGCGTGGAAAACCGCGCAGCGTTTTCCACGGGGCGAGCCTTCACGTCATCCGTGGAAGGCTGCGCCGTTATCCACCCTACGGCCGAGAGCGTCCGCGTAGATTGGGTTGAGCGCAGCGAAGCCCAACGTGGGGAGACCTCCAGAGTGAGAGGCGATCCGCTCGGAAGCGGACCTCAGGTCCCTTCGATCAGATCGCGAATACGTACCGCCAGGGCGTCCATGGCGAAGGGTTTGGTCATCACGTGCATGCCGGGCTCCAGGTGGCCGTTGCCGACCACGGCGTTTTCGGCGTAGCCGGTGATGAACAGCACCTTGAGCCCGGGGCGGCGCTGGCGGGCAGCGTCGGCCATCTGCCGGCCGTTCATCCCGCCAGGCAGGCCGACATCGCTGATCAGCAGGTCGATGCGCACATCGGATTCCAGCAGGCGCAGCCCGGAGCTGGCATCCGCCGCTTCCAGGGCGGCGTAGCCCAGTTCTTCCAGCACCTCCACCACCAGCATCCGCACCGTGGGTTCGTCATCCACCACCAGCACCGTCTCGCCGTGGCCCTGGCGCGGCAGGGTCGGCTGGCTGGCGGCGAGGTCGACGCCAGTGGCCACCTCGCGATGGCGCGGCAGGAAGAGGGTGACGCTGGTGCCCTGATCGACCTGGGAATGGATGCGCGCCTGGCCGCCTGACTGGCGCACGAAGCCGTAGATCATCGACAGGCCGAGTCCGGTGCCCACCCCGATCGGCTTGGTGGTGAAGAAGGGATCGAAGGCCTTGGCGATCACCTCGGGCGGCATGCCGCAGCCGTTGTCGGTCACCGAGAGGGCGATGTATTCGCCCGCTTCCAGGTCGCGGACCCGGGCCATGCGCGCATCCAGCGCCCGATTGGCGGTCTCGATGAAGATGCGGCCCCCCTCGGGCATGGCGTCGCGGGCATTGATGCAGAGGTTGAGCAGGGCGTTTTCCAGTTGCGGCGGATCGACCAGGGTCGACCACAGCTCGCTGCTGGCCACCACCTCGATCTGGATCGCTGGCCCCACCGTGCGGCGGATCAGGTCTTCCATGCCGGCCACCAGGCGATTGACGTCGGTGGGCTTGGGGTCCAGCGTCTGCCGGCGGGAAAAGGCCAGCAGCCGGTGGGTCAGGGCGGCGGCGCGGATGGCGGCGCCCTGGGCGGCGGTGGTGTAGCGCTCGAGGTTGTTCAGTCGGCCCTGGCCGATGCGCACCGTGAGCAGGTCCAGGCTGCCGACGATGCCGGCGAGCAGGTTGTTGAAGTCGTGGGCCAGGCCACCGGTGAGTTGGCCGACCGCTTCCATCTTCTGCGACTGGCGCAACTGCTCTTCCAGCAGCGCCTGGGTTTCCGCGGCGTCCTTTTCCCGGGTGATGTCGCGCCCGGCGCCGGTGAGGCGATCCTGTTCGGTGTCTATCGACAGCGTCCAGGACAGCCAGCGCCAGCTGCCGTCCGCCGCCTGGGCCCGATTCTCCACCCGGGTCGGCAGGCCGCTGCGGCGCAGTTCGTCCAGCGCCACCAGCACGCCCGGCAGGTCGTCGGGATGGATGAGTTCGGTGTAGGGGCGGCTGAGCAACTCGGCTTCGGAATAGCCCAGGCCGCGCGACCAGGACGGACTCACCCGCAGGAGCTGCCCGTTGAAGTCGGCGGTGAGCAGCAGGTCCTCGCTGAGCGCCCAGAGCCGGTCGCGCTCGGCGGTACGGGCCTGGACCTCCTGGCTGAGGCTGAGATTCTGCGCCTGGATCAGCGCCTGGGCGTCGCGCTGGATGGTGACGTCCTGGGCGAAGACATAGAAGCCATCCACCGCACCGCGCGCATCGCGCCGTGGGCGGTAGTGGATGTCGGCGATGCGCCGGCGACCGTCCGGCCAGGCCCAGGGCAGGTCCAGTCGCGCCGGAGTGCCGTCCAGGGCGGCCTGGATGGCCGGGCGGCGGGCAGCGAACAGTTCCGGCGCGAAGACCTCGCCCATGCTGCGGCCCAGGATGCTCTGCGGGGCGTCCTTGAACCACTTGGGCGCCTCGATATTGGCGAAGCGATAGATCAGGTCGCGATCGACGAAGGCGATCAGGCAGGGCAGGGTGTCGGCCACCAGGCGCAGATTGAGTTCGCTGTCGCGCAGGGCACGTTCCGCGGTCAGTCGCGCCGTGGCCGAGCGGGTGCGATTGGCGACCTCGCGGATGAATTGCAGCTCGGCCGGCGTCCAGCGCCGCGGCTGACTGGAGCAGACATAGAGCAGGGCCACCAGGTTGCCGTGCTCGAACAGCGGCAGGTTGACGAGGGCGCGGGTCTCCAGGCGTTGCAGGGCCGCGAGGTTGTCGCGGGTACGAGGGTCTTCCTGCACGTCCTCGATCACCACGGTCTCACCGCGTTTGAAGGCCTCGCTGTAGCTGCCGTAGTCGCGAAAATTCAGCGTGCCCATCAGGCTGCGGGCACCCGGGACCGTCCAGTCGCGCTCCACGGTGATGGTCTCGGTCTCGGCGTCCACCAGACCATAGCCCACCAGATGGGCATTCAGGATGGTGCCCAGGGCGGTGCAGGCGAGTTCGGTGACCGCCCCGATGTCGTTCAGCTGGCTGAAGCCTTCGCCCAATTCGGCGAGGGCGCGACGATAGCGCTCTTCGTCACGCGTGGCCTGGGCGGCCTGCTCGCGCTCGGTGACATCCAGGAACAGCACCAGAAAGCTGTCCGGGCCGGCCTTGTGTGCATGGCCTTCGTACCAGCGACCGTTGAACTGGAATTGCCGCACGTAGCTGAACGACTGGCCGGTATCCACCACCCGGGTGAAATCCTCCACCCAGAGTTCTTCGAGTTCGGGAAACAGGGTGCGGGCGGTCTGGCCGATCGTCTGTTCCGCGCTCAGGCCGAAGTGGGTGCACCAGGCGCGGTTGACCTGGTCATAGCGCCAGTCCCGGCCATGGCCCTGGTCATCGCGCAGGATGGTGCCAAGGATGAAGCCCTCGTCCAGCTGTTCGAACAGGCCGCGCCAATAGCGCTCGCTCTCCGCCAGTTGCCGCTGCACCTCGCCCACGTGGCGCTGGCTGTCACGCAGGGCCTCGCCGGCCAGGTGCTGGGGGGTGCGGTCGCGCAGGATCTTGACGAAGCCGGTATGGGTGCCGGCGTCGTCGTGCAGCGGATGCATCTCGCCGCTGGCCCAGAAGCGGGTGCCGTCGCGCCGCAGGTGCCAGCGTTCGTCTTCGGCGCGACCATCCTGCAGCGCCAGCCGCATTTCCAGCGCGGCCCGGCCGTTGCGGTTGTCCTCCGGGGTGAAGAAGCATGCCGCCGGTGCGCCGCGAATCTCCGCAGCGGTCCAGCCGAGCAGGCGCTCGGCGCCGGTGTTCCAGTCGGTGATGACCCCGGCCGGATCCAGTACGACCATGGCGAAGTCGATGGCGCCATCGAAGATCGCCAGGCGCCGCTGGGCGTCCTGGGGCGGCAGCGCGGTGCACTGGTCGAGCGCGGCGCGGAGGCGACGGACTTCGGCCTGGAGTTCAGCGTAGGAGGGAGCGGATTCAGCCATGGGGTCTTTCAAGCGCGTGGGCAGCGGAAGCGGACGCCAATTACGTCCAGCGAGAGCCTTAGAGTAAGAGAGTCGGGCGCCGGCTAGCGATCTGCCAGCATCTTTTTCCGACAGGCAGGGAATTAAGTAGCTGTTACGGCATCAGACAAGTGCCGGCACCAAGCGGCCAGCCGTCCATCCGAGGGTTGTGATCCAATTCGAGTAATTTCGGTCTATTTAGTCGTACTAATGAAGTAGCGTTGCCATGACCGATGTAGTTTCTTCCGCAACCGTTACCACCGTGCTGGTGGTCGAGGACGATCCTGTACTGCGATCGCTGGCGACGGAGGTGTTCGAGATGGAGGGTTATGCCGTCCAGTCGTTCGACACCGCCGATGCCGCCTGGTGCTGGTTCGAAGCCGACCCGCTGCCGCCTGATCTCCTCTTCACCGACGTGCGCATGCCCGGTCGGCTGGATGGTCTCGCCCTGGCCAAACAGGTCCGCCAACGTTTTCCGCAGTTGCCGATACTGGTGTCGTCCGGCTATACCGGCCAGCAGTATGCCGAACGCGAAGACCGGGCGCTGTTCCTGCCCAAGCCCTGGACCATTGACCAGTTGCTGAAGGCGTGCGGCCAGCTGGGCGTCTAACCGCCCACCTGACGCGCGCGCGCGAGGCGTACCGCCGAATCCACCTCATCAAGCGTCCAGGGTTTCTGCAGGAAGATCACCTGCGGGGGCAGCGCCGTGGTGATCTCGTAGCCATAGCCCGAGGTGATGACCATGGGCAGCGCGGGCCAACGCTGGAGCAGCATCTCCGCCAGCTCACCGCCGCGCAGCTGGCCGGGCATCAGATGATCGGTGATCACCAGGCCGGGGGCCTGCTGCTGCTGTAGCAGATGCACGAGGGCATCGTCGGCATTGTCGAACTGCCGACAGGTCCAGCAGAGGCGATCTTCGAGATGGTTGCTCAGCAGCTCGGCGAGCAGGCTGTTGTCTTCGATGACGACGAGATAGGGAAGGGGGTCTGGCGAGGTCATCGAGACTTCCGGAACGCGACGAGACGATTCCGGAAGTCTAGCAGAGCCTTGCCGGCGTCATTCCGGCTTTCGTCTGACCATTATTAGAACTCCAGGACGATCTTGCCGAAGTGGCTGCCGTCCTTCTGGAAGGCGAAGGCCGCGGCGATTTCGTCTAGCGGATAACTGCGATCGATGACCGGCTTAATTCCGTTGCCTTCCAGCGCCTGGATCATCTCCTGCTGCTGGCGGCGGCTGCCGACGATCAGCCCCTGCAGCCGCTGATGGCGGCGCATCAGATTGGCCGTGGGGACCTGCCCCTCGACGCCGGTGAGCACCCCGATCAACGCCAGGTGACCATGGATACGCGCGGCCTGGATCGACTGCGCCAGGGTCGCCGGACCGCCTACTTCCACCACGATGTCGACGCCGCGGCCGCCGGTGATGGCCTGCACCTTGGCACCCCATTCCGGTTCGTCGCGGTAATTGATCAGGTGATCGGCGCCCAGGGCATAGGCGCGCTGCAGCTTCTCGTCCGAGGAGGAGGTGGCGGTCACCGTGGCGCCCATGGCCTTGGCCATCTGCAGGGCGAAGATCGACACCCCGCCGGTACCCATGACCAGCACGCTGTCGCCGGCCTTGAGGCCACCGTCCACCACCAGGGCACGCCAGGCGGTGAGGCCGGCGGTGGTCAGGGTTGCCGCCTCGGCATGGCTGTAGCCCTTGGGCGCCAGGGTGAAGGCCGTGGCCGGGCGTACCACCACCTCGCAGGCGAAGCCGTCGACACCATCGCCAGGGGTCGTGGAAAAGTCATCGATGGGCGGCTCGCCATCCAGCCAGTGGGGAAAGAACGTCGAAACCACGTGATCGCCCACGGCAAATTCGCTGACCCCCGCGCCCACGGCCTCGACCACGCCGGCGCCGTCGGACATCGGAATGCGCCCATCGGCGGTCGGCATCTTGCCCAGCACCACGCCCAGGTCATGGAAATTCAGCGAGCTGGCCTTGATCCGCACCCGGATCTCGCCCGCTCCCGGTTGCCCGGGATCAGGCAGCTCGCAGGCTTCCAGCTGGTCCAGACCACCGGGTTTGCGTAGGCGTATGGCGTGCATGAGAGATCCTCCTGACTGTGGCGAGCAGGACGCTCGCAGGTCAGTAGAGGACCACGGCAGGGGGCGCAGGATTCCCGAAGGGACCCTGCGCCCTGGACCTTACTTGATCGCCTTCTGCAGTTGCTGCAGCTGCTGGGTACGGGTGTTCAGGCGGGTTTCGCCGCGCTGGGCGTCGACCTTCTTCAGCTCGGCTTCGGCCATGCGCAGCTTGATGGTCTGCATGGCGGTCTGGATGCGTTGCTGGGTCAGGTAGGCCAGCTGGTCGACGGTGCGCTCGTTCTCACCGTCCTTGTAGGCCTTGTCGGTCTTGGCCAGCCAGGTGCCGGCATCCTTGGTTTCCAGGGCCGCCAGCTGGGTGGCCTGGGGCTGGGATTCGAGGGCGGCGTAGTCGTTGCGCGCCTTTTCCAGATTGGGGTTGGGCGGGGTGGCGCAGGCGGCCAGGGTCAGGGTCAGCGCCGACATCAGCGGGAGCAGAAAACGTTTACGCATGGTTTCGTCCTTCAAGAGAGCGGGCAGCCTTACTGCTGCACCTTTTTCTGTAGATTCTGTTGCAGCTGGAGGTTGATCTGACCTTCCTCACGGATCTGCTGGATGCTGTTCTGGGCATCCTGCAGCGCCGCCGCGGCCTTGGCGGCCTGGGTCTTGCGGGTCGCCAGGCGGGCATCCCACTCGGCCTGCTCGGCCAGTTGCTTGGCTTCGTCGTACTTCTCGTTGGCCAGGGCCGCCTGGGCCTGGGTCCACTTGTCCTGGGCCGACTTGGTCTCGATGGGGGCGAACTGGTTGCCGCCGCCGCTCACGGCTTCGTTGACGGCCGACTGGGTCACGGCCATCTGCGCGGTCGGCGGGTTGCCGGCGCAGCCCGCGAGCAGCAGACCGCCGCCCAGGACCAGGCTGGCGAGCAGCGCACGAGGCGCGGAGAACGGGGAGGCGCGAGAGGGACCGGTTTTCATCCGAACATTCCTGGCAGGTCGCCCGGAATGGGCGACAGTGCCTTTGAGACGGCGAAAACGCGGCGAGGTTCGCTGCGACCGCTGCGCTCAAGGTCAGGGGGTAGCGGCCGATATCTGTTGTCTGACAACAACAAGGGCCAGCGGCCACGGAGACTTCCATGCTGTTACGCAACTGCAACATCGCGCCCCGAGCCGCGCTGGGCTTCGGCCTGATCGCGCTGATGGTGGCTTTTCTCGGGCTGTTTTCCCTGGCGCAGATGGCGGGTATCCGCGAACGGCAGGTGGTGACGGAGCGTGACTGGGTGCCCAGCATCCGCGCGGTAGACGCCATTCGTGAGAACATGCTGCGCATCCGTACCATTTCCCTGCGCCTGGCGCTGGACCCGGACCCGCGCAACATCGATACCTATGTCGGCCAGTACGAGGCACGCAACAAGGTGCTCATGGACGGCATCAAGGCCTATGAGGTCCTTGTCGATACCCCCGAGGAGCGCCAGCGCTGGGACCTGTTCAAGCGCGATTTCGCCACCTACCAGCAGGGCATGACCGAGTCCTTCGACCTGGCCCGGCGTGGCGATACCGCCGCCCTCAACAAGCTGACGCTGGTGGACATGAAGCCGGTGGTGGACGGCACCGGCAAGCAGCTGGGTGAGTTGGGCGACTTCTATGCCGAGGGCATCGAGCGCGACGGCAGGATCTCGGCGGACCGCTACGCCGCCTCGCGGCTGATCGTCATCGCGGTGATCGCCCTGGCCGCCCTGGCCACGGTGCTCATGGCCTGGCTGCTGACCCGCAGCATCGTCGGACCGCTGCGCGAGGCGCTGCTGGCCGCCCGCCGCGTCGCCCAGGGCGACCTGACCCAGACCCTGGCCGTGCAAGGCCGCGACGAGGTGAGCGAATTGCAGCGCGCCCTGCAGCAGATGCAGGCGCAGCTGCGCGAGACCCTCTCGCGTATCGCCGGCTCCTCCACCCAGCTGGCGACCGCCGCCGAAGAGCTCAATGCGGTCACCGAGGCCGCTGGCCAGGGCCTGCAGCAGCAGAACGACGAACTCGAACAGGCCGCCACGGCCGTCACCGAGATGAGCACCGCGGTGGACGAGGTGGCGCGCAACGCCGTCTCCACCTCCGAAGCCTCGCGGGCCTCCAGTCAGGCCGCGCAGCAGGGCCAGACCCGGGTCGCCGATACCCTGGGCGCCATCGCCGCCCTGTCCGACGAGGTCTCCGCCACCGGGACGCTGGTCCAGCGGCTCGCCGAGCAGTCCCAGGACATCGGCAAGGTGCTCGACGTCATTCGCGCCATCGCCGAACAGACCAACCTGCTGGCGCTCAATGCGGCCATCGAGGCGGCGCGCGCCGGCGAGGCCGGCCGCGGTTTCGCCGTGGTCGCCGACGAGGTGCGCGCCCTGGCCAGCCGCACCCAGCAGTCCACCCTGGAAATCGAGCAGATGGTCTCCGGCATGCGCAGCGGTGCCAGTCAGGCGCTGGGCTCCATGCACAGCAGCAGTCAGCGCGCCCAGGCCACGCGTGCCCTGGCGGAAACCGCCGGGGTGGCGCTGGACGAGATCAACAGCCGCATCGGCGAGATGTACGAGCGCAACCTGGTGATTGCCAGCGCGGCCGAAGAGCAGGCGCAGGTGGCCCGGGAAGTGGATCGCAACCTGGTCAACATCCGCGATCTCTCCACCCAGTCCGCCGACGGTGCCCGACAGACCAACGCCGCCAGCCAGGAGCTGTCACGCCTGGCGGTGGACCTGCAGGGGCTGGTGAATCGCTTCCAGGTGTGAGCCCTAGGCCCGCACCGCCTGGTACAGCGCCCGGATCAGATCCGACTGGGTGATGATGCCGACCAGGCGGCGCGAGCCGTCGATGATGGGGATGTGGCGGTGGCCATTCTCGGAAAACACCGGCACCAGGTCGATCAGCAGGCGGTCGGCGCTGGCCACCCGCACGGTGCGGGTCATGATGCGGCCGACGCTGTTTTCGTCCTGGCGGGCCTTCGGCCGGACCAGCGAGCGCAGGCGCCAGCCGAGGCCCTCGTGGACGTCCAGGTCGATCTGCCGCATGAAGTCGGCGACGGTGACGATGCCCAGCAGATGGCCCTGGCGATCCACCACCGGCAGCGCCTTGATACGGCGGGCGCGCATCAGCGCCCAGGCTTCCTGCAGCGGCATCTCGGCGCGGGCCGTCACCGGTTCGTGGCTCATGACGTCGGCGCAGCGCAGCTCGCCCATCTTGCGCTGGTAGGCACGCGCCTCCACCTGTTCGAGCAATTCGGCAAGGTCGTCGCGGCTGATGTCCAGCACCTGGTTGTAGCGCGCCAGCACGGCGTCCAGGTCGGCGCGCTGCAGGCGCGTCTCGCCGCTCGGTTCGGCGGGGCGTGGCACATGGGGCCAGGGGCGGCGGGTCAGGTTGTTGTAGAACAGGCCGGCACTCACCAGCAGCAGCGAGTCCAGCGCCACCGGACTCCAGGCATAGCCGAAGTCCTGGGCGCCGATAAGCACCATCAGCAGCGCCGAGGCACCGCCCGGCGGGTGCAGACAGCGCAGCGTGAACATGGCGGCGATGGCCAGGGCGACCGCCATTGCGGCGGCCAGGTTGGCTTCGGGAATCCAGCGCGCGCAGGCGATGCCGATCAGCGCCGAGAGGGTGTTGCCGCCCACCACCGACCAGGGCTGCGCCAGCGGACTGGAGGGCAGGGCGAACACCAGCACGGCGCTGGCGCCCAGCGGCGCCACCAGGGCCAGCGCCAGGGCGCCATGCTGATGCACCGGCTGGCCCTCCAGCCACCAGGCCGCCAGGAGCGCGGCGAGCAGGATGCCGAGGCCGGCGCCCAGGCTGGCGCGCAGGCGTTCGCGACCGTCGATGGGCAACGGCGCCGGCCAGAAGGCGCGCAGGCCCTGGACCAGGCGGGCGTGGAGGGATGAAGACGGCACAAGGGGTTCCTGGGGCATGGCGAAGCGGCGGCTGGGCAGGACGAGGGCGCTGATGGTCCACCCTGTACGGAGCCCTGGCAATAGCGGCGAAGACCACGGCCGCCACCGCCGGCGGCCAGGCGGCGACCCAGAGCGGCCACGGTCCCGAAGAGATTTTCTGCTGCGACCACCCGGATTGCCGTAGTAGGATGATCGGCTGGGTGTCGCCGCAACCTCGCGGTAGGACAGGTTGAATCGAGCGCAGGTCGGGCCGCCGCGCGGAGTACGGCTGCCCATGAACTCCCCTCTTTCTCCAGCGAAGGCCCTGGCCTTTCTCAATCGCTTCTGCGCGGCCGAAGCGGCCGGTGGCATCGTGCTGATGGTGGCCGCGGCCATCGCCCTCATCGTCGCCAACTCGCCGCTGGCCGAGGGCTATTTCGCCAGCCTGCACTGGTACATCGGCGGGCTCTCCGTGGGCCACTGGATCAACGACGGCCTGATGGCCATCTTCTTCCTGCTGGTGGGGCTGGAGATCAAGCGCGAGATGGCGGTCGGCCAACTCGCCAGCTGGGGCGATCGCGCCCTGCCGGGTCTCGCGGCCCTCGGCGGCATGCTGGTGCCGGCGCTGCTCTACGCCCTGGTCAACCGCCATGATCCCCAGACCCTGTCGGGCTGGGCGATTCCCGCCGCCACCGATATTGCCTTTGCCCTCGGCGTGTTGTCGCTGCTGGGTTCGCGGGTCCCTGTTTCGCTCAAGGTGTTCCTCTCGGCGCTGGCGATCCTCGATGACCTAGGCGCCGTGCTGATCATCGCGCTGTTCTATACCAGCGATCTCTCCACCACCATGCTGCTGGCCACGGCAGGGCTGGTGGCGGTGCTCTTCGTGCTCAACCGCCTCAAGGTCACCGCCTTGCTGCCCTATCTGCTGGTGGGGGCGCTGCTGTGGTTTTGCATGCTGCGCTCGGGCATCCATGCGACCCTGGCCGGGGTGATCCTGGCGCTGTTCATTCCCCTGGGCGATACCGAGGCCGACGACGCCTCGCCGCTGCTCAAGCTGGAGTCCGCGCTGCACCCCTGGGTGGCCTTCCTGATCGTGCCCCTGTTCGGCTTCGCCAATGCCGGGGTCTCCCTGGCCGGGATGTCACCCGCCAACCTGCTGGATCCGGTCCCGCTGGGCGTGACCCTGGGGCTGTTCCTCGGCAAGCAGATCGGTATTTCCCTCATGGCGGTGCTGGCCATCCGCAGCGGCTTGGCGCGACTGCCGGAAGGCGCCAGCTGGCTGCAACTCTATGGCGTGGCCCTGCTCTGCGGGATTGGCTTTACCATGAGCCTGTTCATTGGCGCCCTGGCCTTTCCGGGTGCGCCCTTCCTGGTCGACGAGGTCAAGATCGGCGTGCTGCTGGGGTCGCTGCTGTCCGCCCTGGCCGGCATCGCCGTCCTGCTCCTGGCCGCCCGTCGTCGTTAACGAGGACTGTCATGCCCTATGCGCTGTTTGCGGTGATGTTCGGAGGCGCCGTCGGCAGCGCGTGCCGCTGGTGGATCGGGCTGCGGCTGAATGCGCTGTTTCCGCTGCTGCCCATGGGCACGCTGCTGGTCAATCTGGTCGGCGGCTTCGTGATCGGGCTCGCCTTGGGCTTCTTCTCCCGCTATCCAGGCATGGACCCGCAGTGGAAGCTGCTCCTGGTGACCGGCTTCTGCGGCGGCTTCACCACCTTCTCGACCTTTTCCGCCGAGGTGGTGGGCCTGCTGCAGAGCGGCCGCCTGGGCTGGGCAGCGCTCACCGTGACCGTCCACGTGCTGGGGTCGCTGCTGCTGACCCTGGCCGGTTTCGCCCTGGCTGGCCGCCTCGGCTGAGGCGACCGGCCAGCCGGGCTCAGGCGGGTGCCACCGGCGCGGTCGGGGCCTGGCGCCGCGGCTTGAATCTCAGCGCCGGCGCCTCGATCAGGTGCCAGGAGAGCACCGCGAGGCCCAGGGTCAGGACGTAGCTCACCAGCAGGAAACCGGGCAGCGAGAAGCTGTCGGGAAACCGGTGCATGAGCAGTTGCTGGACCGGGAAGTTGAACAGGTAGAGGCCGTAGGAATAGTCGCCGAAACGACCGAAACCGTGCAGCACCGGTACCTGCACCTGGGCCAGGTAGATGATCACATAGGCCAGCGACACCAGGTGGATCACCGGCAGGATGTGCCAGACGATGGCCGCCAGCGACAGCAGGCAGAGCGCCAGGGCGATATCCAGGCGCCAGGGTATGCGCGGTCCGGCGAGCTGCAGCAGGGCGCCGGCGAAAAAGAACATGCCCAGGCTGAACACCTTGTGCAGCACGAAGCTGGCGACGCCCATCTGCGGCAGCAGCAGGAAGTTGCCCAGCACCAGCACCACCAGGGTGGCCATGACCACCGAGCGGGTCAGCAGCCCCAGCACGCCGATGATCAGCAGCGACAGGTACATGAACACCTCGTAGGGCAGGGTCCAGTAGCTGCCGTTCACCGTGTCCGGAAAGGGATTGCCGGTGAAGACGCCGGGCAGTTCGAAGCGCGTCATCAGGAAGATGTTCTTGAAGAAGCCCAGGGTCTGGCGATCGCCGAAGTAGGCGCTCGTCTCGCGACTGGTGGCGAGCCAGCCCACCACCAGCACCGAGAACAGCACCGAGACGATCAGCGCCGGAAAGATCCGCAGGGCGCGCTTGAGGATGAAGTCCAGGGGATTGCGGCTGCGCTGGAAGGACGCCGTGATCAGGAAGCCGCTGATCACGAAGAACACATAGACGGCGATGTTGGCCGCGTCGGTGAAGCCGGTGAAGTTGAGGATCGGCTCGGCGCCGATGTGCCCCGAGAGCCAGAAGCCGTGGCCGATCACCACGGTGGAGGCCGCGGCGAATCTCAGGAAATCGAAGTTGTTGCGTCCGTGGGGGACGTGGACGGTAGTCATGTCTGCTCCTCGCAGCCGTGGCCCATGCCGCGGCCGCCGTCCGGGAGCGCACTCCAGGCGGACAGCGACGCAGACGGCATTGGCGGAAACGCCCGTCGTGAGACGCGCGCAGGCAAAGGCCGCTGCCGGCTGGACCGGCAACGAAAGGGCGACAGCCGACGCGATCAGCGAGATCGGCCGGCCGGCGAGGGCAGGGACGCTATGGGGGGCTGAGCGGCGCGAAAGCGGGCGTCATGCGCCAGGACTCCGGAAAAGCGGTACGGCAAGAAGGAACGGGGGCGGCGAGGCGCGCGCAGGCGATCGGGGTCTGAGGCCTCCCGGCCGCCCCGGTCGTTGCGTACGCCTCGCTCATCAGGCGCTGGCCTGCAGCGGCTGTTCGTGCACGTCTTGCGACTGTTCTAGGGCGAAGGGTTCCTGGGCGAAATACAGGGCGGCGCTCTGGCGGGCGTGATCGCCGAATTCATGCGGATGGCGCATGACGATCTGTTCGAAGGCGCCCGGCTCCAGGCCGTCTTCGTAGAAGCCGTTGTGGCACTGCAGGATGCCCGACGCGCAGACGCTGCGCTCTACCGCGGCGATCAGGCCGCCGGCCCTGAGGCTCTTGACGATGTTGTGCGGCAGCCGCTGGCGGCGTCTCAGACTGGCGGCGGTGTCGCTGAGGGTATCGAGGATCTCGGTTTCGGCCGGCGACAGCTTGCGTACATCCAGCTTGGACTTCTGCACCAGGTAGCGACGGGAGAGCAGACGGGCCTGGTCGTTGAGGGCCTTGAGTACCACGCCGCTGAGTTCGCCACGGGTGAACAGGCCGGTTTCCAGGGCGATCAGGTAGGACCAATCGTTGATGAGCGGAATCTTGCTGATGTCACGTTCCATGTGAGTGCCTGCGTCCATTTAAGTTGGCTAATTGAGGATAGGACACCCTCAATGGTTCCAGTTGGCCAGTATAAGGTGACGAGTGGCATGGAATTTGACACTCCTGACAAGAATTGTCGGTTTTTTGTCGAAGTGGATCACGCCTTTGGGATGCAACCTCAACGCTGCGCTTAGGGTCCCTTGCTGGAGCCCTGGCGCGAGTCGGGTTAATCCTCCGCAACGTCAGGTGATGAGATGAGTGATCCCGCAGCCCCTTCCACCTCTGCCGATCTCGACTGCGATGTCGCCGTGATCGGGGCCGGAACCGCCGGCCTTGCCGCCGAACGTGCCGCCCGGCGCCAGGGTGCGCGCACCCTGCTGATCGACGATCACTGGGCGGGGACTACCTGTGCCGCCGTGGGCTGCATGCCCTCCAAGCTGCTGATCGTTGCCGGTGAGGCGCATCACGCCGTCCGCCGTGCTGCTACCTTCGGCATCGAGGTGGGAAGCGTCAGCGTCGATGGCGCGGCGGTCATGGCGCGGGTGCGGCGCGAGCGCGATCATTTCGTCGCCGCCACCAAGCAGGGTTTCGCCAAGTTGCCCGCGGGCGTGGCCCAGCGGGCCACGGCACGCTTCGTGGCGGCGGATCGCCTGCAGCTTAGCAATGGTAAGACTATAAGCGCGCGCAGCGTGGTCATCGCCACCGGTTCCTATCCCCTGGTGCCGGAACCTTTCGCCGGGCTGGGCGAGCGTGCGCTGACCAACGAGACGATCTTCGAGCTGCCCGATCTGCCGCGCTCCCTGGCGGTGATCGGCACCGGTCCGGTGGGCCTGGAACTGGCCCAGGCCATGGCTCGTCTTGGCGTGGCCGTCACCTTGTTCGGCCAGGACGATGGCCTGGGCGCGCTCAAGGATCCGGAGGTCAAGGCCGAGTTGCGCAAGATCCTGGAACAGGACCTGACCTTGCTGCTGGACGTCGAGGTGGACGCCCGCCGCGAAGGCGAGGGCGTACGGCTGTCCTGGTCCGGCGCGGCGAGCGGCGAGGGTGCTTTCGACTACGTGCTGGTGGCCGCCGGGCGACCACCACGACTCAAGGGCCTGGGTCTGGAAACCACCGGCATCGCGCTGGACGACCATGGCACCCCGGTCTACGACCCCGAGACGCTGCAGTGTGGCTCTTCGTCGATCTTCATCGCCGGCGATGCCGATCATGACCGGCCGATCCTCCATGAGGCCTCCGACGAGGGCGCCATCGCCGGGCACAATGCCGCCTGCTATCCCGAGGTGCGGCCCACCCCCAGGTCGCCGCTGTTTTCGCTGATCTTCACCGATCCGCCGGTGGCGGTGCTGGGCAGTCCACCCGACGAAGGCAGTCTGATCGGCACCTCTTCCTACCACGACCAGGGCCGCGCCCGGGTCGAGGCGCGCAACCAGGGCATCGCCCGTTTCTATGCTGAGCCGGGCACCGGCAAGTTGACCGGCGCGGCCATGGTCGGACCGGGCATGGACCATATCGGCCATCTGCTGGTGCTGGCGCTGATCCATGGCGAGACCGCCAGTTCGCTGCTCGACATGCCCTTCTACCACCCTACCCTCGAAGAAGGCCTCAAGAGCGGCCTGCGCGAGATCTGTCAGGCCGCCCACAGCAGCCTGCGTGGCGATCGCGACCAGGGCTTGCCGTCCGGAGCTTGAGTGGGGTCGATCCGGCAGCGGAAAAGGCTGCGCCGTTTTCCACGCTACGGTTTTGCTGAAGGCACCCTCGCTTGAACCCTTTCCCGCAGGCGGGAGAGGGGGCTGTCCGGCGTAGCGGGGAGGTTCAACGTTCGTAGGGTGGATAACGGCGCAGCCTTATCCACGCATCACCGAACGCCCGCCCACAAAAAAGCCCCGCCGGGATCACCGGCGGGGCTTCTGCTACCGCCAAACAGCCATCAGGCCTTGAAGCGCCGCACCAGGCCATCCAGTTCGCCCGACAGTTGCGACAGGCGCGAGGAGTCGCGGGTGGTGGACTGGGCCAGGCCTTCCACCTGCTGGGCGTCGTCGTGGATCTGGGCGATGTGGCGGTTGATGTCCTCGGCCACCTGGTGCTGTTCCTCGGCCGCCGCGGCGATCTGCAGGGCCTGGTCGCGGATCTCGTCCACCGACTGGCGGATGCCTTCGAAACTGCCACGCGCCTCGCTGATGGAGGTCACGCTGGTCTGCGACAGCTCCAGGCTGGTCTCGATCTGGCGGGTGACCTCCTGGGTGCGCCGCGCCAGGCTGCCGAGCAGGCCGTCGATCTCGCCGGTGGAGTCGGCGGTGCGCTTGGCCAGGGCCCGCACCTCGTCGGCCACCACGGCGAAGCCGCGCCCCTGCTCACCGGCCCGTGCCGCTTCGATGGCGGCGTTGAGCGCCAGCAGGTTGGTCTGCTCGGCGATGCCGCGGATGGTGTCGAGGATGGTGTTGATGTTGTGGCTGTCCTGCTCCAGCACCGCCATGGCCTGGGCCGACTGCTCCAGGCTGCCGCTGAGGCGATTGACGTTGCCGGTGGCCTTCTCGATCTGGCCGTAGCCTTCCTGCACCTTGTGATGACCGGCGTCGGCGGAGGCCGCGGCCTGGCTGCAGGAGCGCGCGACCTCGTTGGAGGTGGCGACCATTTCGTTGAAGGCGGTGGAGACCAGCTCCACGGCTTCGCGCTGGCGACCGGCCACTTCGTTCATGCTGGCCGCCGCCTGGGTGGTGGTCTGCGAGGCCTGCTGCAGATCGTTGGAGGCCTGGCCGATACGTTGCACCAGCTGGCGGATGCTGGCGAGGAACTGGTTGAACCAGCCCGCCAGGGCGGCGGTTTCGTCCTTGCCCTGCACGTTCAGGCTCTTGGTCAGGTCGCCTTCGCCCTGGGCGATGGATTCCAGGCCGGCGGAAACGCCGCGGATCGGCCGCACGATCATGCCGGCAAAGGCCGCGCCGAGCACGGCGAACAGCAGCGCCAGCACCGCGGTGATGCCGGCGATCTGCCAGGTCAGGGCGGTGGCCTTGCCCATGACTTCGCTGCGCTCGATCAGGCCGATGAATTTCCAGCCGAGATCCTTGGCCTGGTAGACGTTGACCATGTAGTCGGTGCCGTTGAGATTGACCTCACCCAGCCCGTTCTGGATGCCGCTGAGGGTCTGGTAGGCGTCGCCCAGCTCCTTGAGCTGCTTGAAGTTGTGCTTGGGATCGCGGGGGTCGACCAGCACGTTGCCGTTGTCTTCCACCAGCATCAGGTAGCCGCTCTGACCCAGGGTGATGCTCTTGACCAGGTCGGTGAGCTGCTTGAGCGAGATGTCCAGGCCCACCACGCCGCGGACCTTGCCGCTGGCATCTTCTATGGTCCGTACCACGCCCATCAGCGAGACGTCGTCGGTCGCCCAGTAGTAGGCCGGGGTGCGCACCACCTTGCCCGGATTGTTCATGGCCGTCTGGTACCAGGGGCGCACGCGCGGGTCGTAGTTGGTCAGCTTGGCGTCGTCCGGCCAGCTGACGTAGCCGCCATCGGCCAGGCCCACCGACAGGTAGGCGGTGGTGGGGTGGGTCTTGGCGAAGCGGGTGAAATAGGCCAGCGCCTGCTGGCCGGCTTCCGGCTGCGGGATCTGGGCGGCATCGGCACCGCTGTAGTTCTTCAGCCCTTCTAGGGCGAGGATGTTCGGCTCCTTGGCGAGGAAGTCGACGTTCTGCTGGATGCCGGCAAAGAACTGCTGGATGTTGCGATCGATCTGGCGGATTTCGCGCCCGCTACCGTCGAGGAAGTCGCCGGTGGCCTGACTGCGCACGTTCATGATGACCACGCCCGCCACCAGGATCACCGGGAGGCAGGCGGTTACCGCGAAAAGCGAAGTGAGTTTTTGTTTGATGTTCATCGAAAGCCCCGGTCGCGCGCTGCGCGAAGAGTGACGGCAACATGCCTTCACTCTGCATCGGCTTGGATAAGTCCGACTTGATACGGAATGAAAAATTATTCCATTTGGTCCGCAGCAAGCCGGAAAATCGCCGATCGGTCGGCTAACGACCCGCTATAGCTCTTTCTTCAGATGGCGTTCGATTTCTTCCAGAGACTTGCCGCGGGTCTCCGGCAGGCAGAAATAGACGAACACCAGCGAGCCCAGGTTGATGGCGGCGAATACATAGAAGGTGTAGTTGCCGATGGCTTCCAAGGCCACCGGAAAGCTGAAGGCCACGGTGGCGTTGCACAGCCATTGCACGGCTACCGCTACCCCGGTCAGCAGGCCACGGACCTGGTTGGGAAACAGCTCGGACATCAGCAGCCAGTAGACCGGGGCGATGCACATCTGCATGAACAGCAGGAACACCAGGATGCAGGCCAGCGCCAGGTAACTCTGGGTGAGGTTCTGCGGCAGCCACAGCAACACGCTGCCCAGCGCCAGTTGCGCCACGACCACGATCACCAGGCCGATCAGCAGCAGGGTGCGCCGTCCGGCGCGGCCGATGGCCCAGATGCCGAGCAGGGTGGCGATCACCGAGACCACGCCGTTGCCGATGGTGGCGGTGAGGGCCGCGCTGGTGCCCATGCCGGTGCTCTTGAGGATGATCGGGGTGTAGTACATGAAGGCGTTGACCCCGGTGAACTGGGCGACGAAGCCCAGGCCGATGCCCAGCAGGAGCAACTTGACCACCCAGCCCTGGCTGAGCAATTCGCGCACTGGCGGGCGATGCTTGGCCTGCTCCTCGCTCTCGCGCATCTCCTGGACCTCGCGCTCGACCTCCTCGGGGGTGTCGCGCAGGCGCTCCAGCACGGCTTCGGCCTCTTCGATGCGGCCCTTGGCCGCCAGCCAGCGCGGCGAGGTGGGCAGCAGGAAGGTACCGGCGAACAGCAGGATGCCCGGCACCATGGCGATGGCCAGCATGTAGCGCCAGATGCCGTTGTCGTGCACCAGCCAGGCGAGCAGGGCGCTGAGCACATAGGCCAGCAGCTGGCCGCTGACGATCATCAGCTCGTTGCGGCTCACCAGGCGACCGCGACGCTTGGGCCCGGCGATCTCGGCGATGAACACCGGCACCGTGGCCGATCCGCCGCCCACCGCCAGGCCGAGCACGAAGCGCGCGACCACCATCAGCTCCACCGAGGGCGCCACCGCGGTACCCAGGGCGCCCACGACGAAGAGGATCGACAGCAGGCGCAGGGTGGTGCGGCGGCCATAGCGATCGGCGAGATAACCCGCCGCCAGCGAGCCGAAGGCCGCACCGACGATCAGGGCGGCGGTCACCAGCCCCTCGGTGTAGGCGTTGAGGCCCAGGCCGCCCTGGTCGGGGGGCAGGGTCATGAAGGGCAGGGCGCCGGCGATGATGCCGGTGTCGTAGCCGAAGGCCAGGGCGCCCATGGTGGCGACCAGCACGGTAATGAAGATCAGCCGGCGGGCCGAAGCCTTCTGGTCGGGGTCGACGGCGGGGGAAGCGGAAGCGGACATGGCAGAGCGGGATCCTGGCAAGACTCGAGAGGGACCGGCGAACGGGGCGCCCTCAGACCAGCGAAGCGAACGATTGGAGCGTTGCGAGTCAGCGAAGGGGCGCCATGGATGCGGGCGTGGGGGGTTAGGGCGAGGATGCCGGCTGGAGTTCCCGAGGTGGGCAGGTCGGGCGCGACGCGCACCTTCAACGGCCCAGCCGCTCCACCAGGAAATCCACGAACACCCGGACCCGCGCCGGCATGGTCGAGCCGCCGACGAAGACCGCGTGGATGGGCTCCAGGTCGCCCGGATTCCAGGCTTCCAGCAGCGGCACCAGGGCGCCGCTGCGCAGGTCCTCGGCCACGCTGAATTCACCGATGCGGGCGATGCCGGCGCCTTCACGGGCCAGCAGGGCCAGGGCCTCGCCACTGTTGCACTCGATGTTGCCGCCGATCTTCAGGGCGAAGGCCTGGCCGTCGCGGACGAAGGGCCAGTCGGGCAGGGCGCGGCGGAAGTTGAATCTCAGGCAGTTGTGCTCGAGCAGGTCTTCCGGTACCTGGGGTGTGCCATGGCGGGCGAGATAGGCGGGCGAGGCCACCACCACCTGCCCGGTGACGCCGATGGGGCGGGCGCTGAGGGGGCTGTCGGCCAAGTGGCCGAAGCGGATCGCCACGTCGGCCTGGCCGGCGAGGATGTCCACCACCTCGTCGCCCAGCGCCAGGTCCACGACGATATCCGGATAGCGGGCGCTGAAGGCCGCCACCAGCGGCACCAGGGTCATGCGGCCATGACCGAGGGCGGCGCTGACCCTCAGCCGTCCCCTGGGCACGCCCTGGTCGGCGATGGCGTCTTCCACCTCGGCCAGGTCCGCGAGGATGCGCCGCGCCGCGCGCAGATAGGCCGCGCCCTCGGCCGTGAGCGTGATGGCCCGGGTGGTGCGCAACAGCAGTCGCGTGCCGAGGCGCTGCTCGGTGCGGGCGATGGAGCGACTCACCGCCGAAGGCGTCAGGCGCAGGGCCCTGGCGGCAGCAGACAGGCTGCCGGCCTCCACCACCTGGGCGAACACCGCCATCTCTCCCGAGCGACCATTCAGATCCACTTGTGACTCCAGGGCAAAGGTGCATGCCAAAACCGCCGTCTACCGGCGCTTGAAGCGGGAGCTTAGCATTCACGGCATAGATAAGGAGCCCTTCCCATGCGTATCAATCCACCCCTGCTGGCCCTGGCCACCGGTGCCTTCGGCATCGGCGTCACCGAATTCGCGCCCATGGGCATGCTGCCCGGCATCGCCGCCGATCTTGGCGTCTCCATCCCGGCGGCCGGCCTCCTGATCAGCGCCTATGCCCTGGGCGTGCTGATCGGGGCGCCGCTGATGACC
Organism: Pseudomonas sp. SHLD1; assembly: GCF_028640935.1. Lineage (NCBI taxonomy): Bacteria > Pseudomonadati > Pseudomonadota > Gammaproteobacteria > Pseudomonadales > Pseudomonadaceae > Pseudomonas > Pseudomonas sp. SHLD1. Next base: position 327,526 of record NZ_JAQZAD010000014.1, on the reverse strand, counting down.
CTGACCACCGGCCGCATTCCGCGCCGTCATCTGCTGATCGGCCTGATGGCCATCTTCACCCTGGGCAACCTGATGTCGGCGCTGGCCACCGACTACACCAGCCTGCTGATCGCCCGGGTGGTGACCTCGCTCAACCACGGCGCCTTCTTTGGCGTCGGCGCCCTGGTGGCGGCCAGCGTGGTCGCCCCGGACAAGCGCGCCGGGGCGGTCGCCGCGATGTTCATGGGGCTGACCCTGGCCACCATCGGCGGCGTGCCCCTGGCCACCTGGTTCGGCGAATTGCTCGGCTGGCGCCAGGCCTTCTGGGGCATCGCCGGTCTCGGCCTGCTGACCATGGCCGCGCTCTGGTTCGCCCTGCCCAACGTGGCCCTGCCGCCGAGCGACGGCGTGCTGGCCGAGATCCGCGTGCTGGGTCGTCCGCCGGTGCTGGCCGCCCTCGGGCTGACGGTGGTCGGTTCCGGCGCCATGTTCACCGTCTTCACCTATATCGCGCCCATCCTCGCCCGCGAGACCCATGGCTCCACGGCCTTCATCACCGCCATGCTGGTGCTGTTCGGCGTCGGCCTGACCCTGGGCAATCTCTGGGGCGGCAAGGCCGCGGACAAATCCATCGACCGTACCCTGATCGCCTCCCTGGGCGTGCTCATCGTGGTGCTGCTGGCCTTCAGCGTGCTGATGCGCTGGCCGCTGGCGGCCGCCGTGGCCATTCTCGTCTGGGGCATCGCCAGCTTCGCCCTGGTGCCGCCGCTGCAGATGCGCGTGATGGAAGCCGCCAAGGACGCGCCCAACCTGGCCTCGGCGGTCAATATCGGCGCCTTCAATCTGGGCAATGCCCTCGGCGCGGCCCTGGGCGGCGCGGTGATCGACGCCGGCCTCGGCTATCCGGCGATCTCCCTGGCCGGCGCCGGCATGGCCGCCCTGGGCCTGGCGATGGCCCTGGCCCTGGCCTGGCGCGGTCGGGCCAGCGCTGCGGCGGTGGCCGGCTAGGGACGCGGCGGCGTCATTCGGCGAAGGGGCGGGGCGTATCGCCGCCCCGATCCACCGCGAAGGCATTGAGGGTCATGGCGACCAGGCTGTAGTAGCCATAGACGCCCACCAGTTCGACCATTCCCGCTTCACCGAACAGCGCTACCCCCTGGCGATAGAGATCCTCGGGAATCCGCCGAGTAGCGTAGAGCGCCACGCCGATGGCATGGACACAGGTCTCCGCGGGCGTTTCGAAGGCCGGCACGGTGCCTTGCCGGAGCGCCTCGATCACGGCCTCCGCCAGGCCCGCCTGCCGGGCGATGGGCTCATGGATCTGCCACTCAGCCTGGGAGCGCCACCAGGCCGCGGTGGTGAGGATCGCCAGCTCCGTGAGACGCACGTCCAGCCGGGTGCCATAGCGGCAGAAGGCGCCTAGCCGCTGGGCGTGATCGGCCAGCGCCGGGCTGTGCACCCAGGCCAGGAAGGGGCCGTCGAGATTGCCCCTTGGGCCGCGCTGGATGTCGTCCAGCACCCGCTGCTGCTCGGGCGTCGTGTTCTGGTCGGACAGGGGCGTCAGGCGTGACGAGATGGGCATGGTGATAACTCAGCGGGCAGTGGGCAGGGAGACGCCTATCCAATCTCACCCCAGGCTCCTGGGGCAAGAGCGCGGCGCTGCCTGGCCAAGGGTCGCAATTGGACTGGCACCGCCCCTGCCGCTCTGGTCACAATCGGGTCTGACCTTTTCCAGGGAGTCTTGGCGATGGACCGGACCTGCACGACCTTCTACCTCGAAATGACCTCCTCGGCCGAGTTGCGCGAGAAGCCACAGCGGCCCGACCTGCAGATCGTCGAGTGCGAGGTGCCGCAACCCGAACTCAACCGCTTTCTCTATGCCCTGGTCGGCCAGGCCTGGGACTGGAGCGATCTCAGCGGCTGGAGCGATGCCCAGTGGCGCGAACTGGTGGAGCAGGAAGGGCACCGCACCTGGGTCGCCTATCACCGTGGCGCCATCGCCGGCTACTACGAGCTGTACCGCCCGGATGGCCGCAACGTCGAGATCCGCTACTTCGGCTTGGCCAATGCCTTCATGGGGCTCGGCTTCGGCGGTCCGCTGCTGAGTCACGCCCTCCGCTGCGCCTGGGACTGGGTGGGCACCGAGCGCGTCTGGGTGCACACCTGCACCCTGGATCATCCGGCGGCCCTGGCCAACTACCAGGCGCGCGGGCTGCGGATCTACCAGGAAGAAACGACCCCGCTCTAGGCCAGGGCCCTAGCGTCCGGCAGGGGCGCTGGGCAGTTTTTCGACGAATTGCGCCAGCTCCGCCGCATAGAGCCTGGCCAGCCCGGTGGTACCGTGTCCGCGCGTGTCGGCGCTGCCCGGAATCAGCAGGTAGCGGGCACTGGGCACCTGCTTGAGCGCCGCCTGCATGACGCCGGTTTCCGGTGGATTGCGCTCGTCGTCCGCGGCGTTGATGGCCAGCACCGGCACCTTGATCCTGCCCAGCCCCGGCTCGGCGTTGTAGTCGGCCGAGGACTGCCATTGGTAGATGAAATCATTGGCGTCGACGGCGACCGAGGCCGCCAGGCGCTTGTCGACCAGCGCATCGGCCTGGGCATGGGTGCCGGCGATCTCCTGGTAGTTCAGGGTGCCGCCACTGGTGGCGAATTCGAACATGGTCTTGGCCAGGCGCAGCGACGGCGGCTGGGTCTGGTAATTGCCCTGGTTCCAGGCCGGGTCCTGCTTGATGGATTCCACCAGCATGCGCCTCATGATCCAGTTGCGGCCGGCCATCTCCGTCGGCTGCGCCGCCATGGGCACCAGGCCATCGGCGAAGCCGGGGTGCAGGCCGCCCCACAGCCAGGTCTGCATGCCGCCCATCGAATTGCCGATGATCAGCCGCAGGTGCTCTATCCCCAATCCCTGGGTGAGCAGCAGGTACTGCGCCTGCACCATGTCGGCATAGTTGTAAGGGGGAAAGGCGGCGCGCAGGCCATCCGACGGCTTGGTCGAGCTACCGGTGCCGATCGCATCCGGAATCACGATAAAGAACTTGGTTGCATCCAGCGGCTGGCCCGGACCGAACAACTGGCCGCCGACATCCTTGCTCAGCATCGCAGCGCCCTGTTGGCCGGTACCGTGCAGCACCAGGACGGCAGGGTTGCCGTGCTTGCCCAGCGTCAGGTAGTGCAGGCGGAAGTTGTCGAGTGTCTGGCCGGTATGGAAGGTGAAGCGCGGCACCACGAAGTCGCCTGCGACCGGCTTGGGTGGCTCGTCCGCCTTGACGCTCAGGGTGGTCAGCAGCAACAGGAAGGTCATGGCCGAGTACAGGGTGGCCGTGGCGCGTCGCATGATGAAAATGCTGTTCATTGAGGCCTTTCCGTTTCTTATTAGAATGATGAATCGAAATGTATAAGTCCTAACCGCGCAGCTGACAACTCAGGCGCTTGGCCACCGCGGCAGTCGTCCTGCCGCGGCTGCTTGCCCCTTTCCGGCCGCTCCAACGACTGCCCACGTCCTCGTCATCCTTCCGATCTTCCGATCGCAGGCAGGCACTCTCTCGTTTCCGCTGCTGAATCGGTGCGCCGAGGGCCAGGCACGCGTTCGTGGTGAAACGGCTCTGTTGAGGGCTGGACGGGTAAGGGCTCTCGTCAGCCCTGGCCCCGAACGACAGACGTTGGCGAGCGAAACGCTGGAACGCTGGCGCCAGCGGTCGAGTCGTAAAAGTATTACCACCTGGAGAACACTTGGCTCTATGCAAGCCCTTAAAAGCCAACTGGCGGCGCTGGACCCGCCCATCAAGCACGAGATCCAATCCCAGGGTGACAACCTGCTGATCACCCTCATCGACCCCGCCCGGCCGGCGCGGGTATCACGGACCCTCAATCAGGCGCTGGTGCGCAATACGGCGCTGCTCTACGAGGTGATCCGCGACGCCATCAACGAATTGCGCGCCGGCGGCAGCCTGCCGGCCATCACCGCGGCAGACATCTATCCGAATGACTAGCGACCGGCAGGATGCCTCTACCAGGTAGCCGGCGCCGCACCGCGTTGCGGCTGAGTTGCAAAATCAACGGCTAGGGTGACTCGACCACCGCGGGCGTCACCGCCGAACCGGCCAGCAGACCGCCATCCAGATTCAGCTCGCTGCCGGTCATGTAGGCGGCCTCGTCGGACGCCAGCAACAGCGCCACGGCCGCCACCTCCTCGGAGCGGCCAAAGCGCCGCAGCGGCGTGTCCCGTACCAGCGCCGCCATGCGTGCCGCGCGGTCGGGTCCGTCACCCAGCATGGGTTCCCACATGGGCGTGAGAATGGCGGCGGGGTGGATCGAATTGCAGCGGATGGCGAGGCCCTGTTCCGCGCAATAGAGCGCCACCGTCTTGCTGTGGTTGCGCACGGCGGCCTTGGACGAGGCATAGGCCGCCGCACCGGGAATACCCACCAGCCCGGAGCGCGACGAAATATTGATGATGGACCCGGCCCCGGCCGGACGCATGGCACGAATGCCATGCTTGCAGCCGAGAAAGACGCCATCCAGGTTGGTGCGATGCACCGCGTGCCAGTCTTCGAGCCGGGCGTGTTCGGGATCATGGGCGACCACGCCCTGCTCGAAGCCGGTGATCCCCGCGTTGTTCACCAGCACATCCAGCCGCCCGCGCTCAGCGAGAAGCTGCCCGATCACCCGCTGCCAGTCGGCCTCCAGACGCACATCCAGGGGCAGATAGCAGGCGAGGTCGCCGAGCTCGGCCGCGACGGCGTGGCCGAGCTCAGTGTTGAGATCGGTGAGATAGACGAAGGCGCCTTCCGCCACGAAGGCCCGGGCGGTCGGGTCAGGGGGCCAGCATCACGCCCGGGCGCTGACCCCGCTGGTGGTCTCGCCGGCCTTCTTCAGGGCTTCGGTATAGGCGGCGTAGGCCGTAGTCAGGGCTTCGCTGGCGGCGGCGACATTGGCCTGGGCGGCTTCACGGGCAGCCTGGCTGGTCTCCTGCTCGGCCTTGCTGCCGCCCTTGCTCTGGGCCTCCACGGCGCGTAATTGCTTTTGCGCCAGCTCTAGTTGCCGCTTGGCCATGTCGATGGCCTTCTGCAGGGTATCCAGGGTCTTGTTGCCGGTGCTGCCCTTCTCGCTGGCGGGGGCGGCGTCGGCTTCGGCCTTATCCTTGATCTGGTTCAGCGAATTGGGCTTGCCGATGCCCTTGGGCTTCTTGGCTTGCTCGACCTTGGCCGCCTCTTCCTCGGCGGTGGGCTTGGCAGTCGCGCCACCCAGCCTGAGCGTAGGCGCGCGCAAGATGCCATGGCCGATGCCATTCACCGACAGCGTGCTGGACATCGCGGACTCCTTGAAAGGTACATCCCAAGGATAGCGGCCGCAGGAGGCGAAAATTGAGCGAGCGGGGCAGGGCGGACCCCATCCCCTGCCGGAGAGGGCGGGGATGGACCCCGCTGATCCAGGTCTACTGGCTGATGACGGCGTGGTTGGAAAAGCCGCTCTGGGTCAGGTTGATGGCATTGCCCGCGGTGTTCTGGGTCAGGTTGGCGGTGTGCTGATAGCCGCTCTGACTGGCGGTGATGCTGGAGGCATTGCCCGTGACGTAGGCGGTCAGCGCCAGATCGTTGCCCTGCTGATCGACCTTCAGCTGGCCGTCGTTGCCCAGGGCATAGGCGTTGATGCCATTGCCGTCGCCAGTGGACGCCAAGTCCAACTGGTTGCCCTCGCCCGAGACGATGGCGGTGGCGCCATTGCCGTTACCGGTCTGCGCCAGGGTCAGCTGGTTGCCTGTGCCATAGACGTTGACGTCCGCATGGTTGAGATCACCGCGCTGGGCGATGTCGACTTTACTGGGCTGCGAGCTGCCACTGGAATGCCGGACCCGGGCGTCGTTGCCATTGCCCTGCTGTACCACCTGGGTCTCCAACCGCTCACCGCCCTGCTTGAGGCCGATGTAGTTGTCGTTGCCGTTCTGCGTGATGAGGGTGGTCGAGTCCTCGCCGTTCTGGCTCGCCCAGACCTCGTTGCGCAGACCGAAACTGGTCACCTGCAGGTCCTGGCGATCACCGTGCTGAGCCAGATCGAGCTTGCCGTTGAGGCCATCCTGACGCACCGTCAGGGTGTTCTGGCCCGCGGCATAGCTGCCCTGCTCGATATCGATCCGGTGATAGCCACCGTCCTGATGGACAGAGGTGTCCTGCCGCAGACCGCTCTGCCGCACCACCGTCTCGTTGCCGCTGCCCGGTCCCTGATCGACCTGCACCCGGTCATAGCCGCCATCGCGCTGCTCGATATCCACCAGGCGCTGCGAACCCCAGACCTGATTGACCTCGACCGCGCTCCTGGCATTGGTCTGCAGCACCCGCACGCTGTCATCGGCATCGTTCTGCTGGGTGACCTGGGCGTTCAGAAAGCTGCCGCTCTGCTGGATATCCGCCTTGTTGCGCGCCGACAGCTCGCTGCCCTGGTTCAGATTCACCACGTTGAAGCCGCCGTTCTGCTGGACATTGGCCGTATTGGACTCGGCCCAGACGGCACCGGTGTTGGCCAGCAGCAACGCGACCATGAGGGAGCGGGAGGTGTGCATGGGGACGGTCCTTGTGAGGGCTGGGAGAGCCCTGCGCGTGAGCGTTCGATTGGAGGCAGGGGATAGGTGAGGCGCTGAGGAATAATCTGATTAGTGAGGCTGAAGGCGCAATCGGTCGAAGGAGCGATGCTGATCCTTGCGTGAACGACCTTGCGTTGAGTGCGTAAGCCTGGAGGCTTTGAGAGAGAAACGTATGTCTTATGGGGTGCCAGCGAACAGCCCCTCGCGACCACCCAAGCGGTCGTGAGGGGCTACGACTTAATCCACCGCCTTGACCATCTCCTCGATGACCTTCTTGGCATCGCCAAAGACCATCAGGGTCTTGTCCAGGTAGAAGAGTTCGTTGTCGAGACCCGCGTAGCCGCTGGCCATGGATCTCTTGTTGACGATGATCGTCTTGGCCTTGAAGGCTTCGAGGATGGGCATGCCGGCGATGGGCGATTTGGGGTCGTTCTTGGCCGCCGGGTTGACCACGTCGTTGGCGCCGAGCACCAGCACCACGTCGGCCTGGCCGAATTCGGAGTTGATGTCGTCCATCTCGAACACCTGGTCGTAGGGCACCTCGGCTTCGGCCAGCAGCACGTTCATATGGCCGGGCATGCGGCCGGCCACCGGGTGGATGGCGTATTTCACCGTCACGCCGTTGTGCACCAGCTTCTCGGTCAGCTCCTTGAGGGCGTGCTGGGCGCGGGCCACGGCCAGGCCGTAGCCGGGGACGATGATGACGCTGTCGGCGTTGCCGAGCAGGAAGGCAGCGTCGTCCGCCGAGCCGGATTTGACCGGGCGCTGCTCGCCACTGCCGCCACTGGCTGCGGCTTCCGTCGCCCCGCCGAAGCCGCCGAGGATGACGTTGAAGAAGGAGCGGTTCATCGCCTTGCACATGATGTAGGAGAGGATGGCGCCGCTCGAACCCACCAGCGAGCCGGCGATGATTAGCATGGAGTTGTTGAGCGAGAAGCCGATGCCGGCGGCGGCCCAGCCGGAGTAGCTGTTGAGCATGGAGACCACCACCGGCATGTCGGCGCCGCCGATGGGGATGATGATCAGCACGCCGATAGCGAAGGCCAGGGCCACCAGTACGGCGAAGGCGCCAAGGTTGCCGCTGAAGGTGAAGACCAGGCCTAAGGCCAGGATGGCCAGGCCGATCACCAGGTTGAGCGGATGCTGGCCGGCGAAGCGCACCGGCGCGCCCTGGAACAGGCGGAATTTGTATTTGCCGGAGAGCTTGCCGAAGGCGATCACCGAACCGGAGAAGGTGATGGCGCCGATGGCCGCGCCGAGGAACAGCTCCAGGCGGTTGCCGGCGGGGATCGGCTGGCCAAAGCTGGCGACGATGCCCAGGGATTGCGGCTCGACCACCGCGGCGATGGCGATGAACACCGCGGCCAGGCCGATCATGCTGTGCATGAAGGCCACCAGTTCGGGCATCTTGGTCATTTCCACGCGCTTGGCCATGTAGGCGCCGGCGCTGCCGCCCACCAGCAGGCCGACGATGACGTAGCCAATGCCCTGTACCGCCAGTTCGCTGCCGAGCTTGTGGATCAGCGCCAGGGTGGTGAGCACGGCGAGGGTCATGCCGGCCACGCCGAAGGCGTTGCCGCGGCGCGAGGTGGTGGGATGGGAGAGGCCCTTGAGCGCCTGGATGAAGCACACCGAGGCGATCAGGTAGAGCAGGGTGATGAGGTTCATGCTCATGTCAGCGCTGCTCCGCCGGGGCCTTGGGGGCCTTCTTCTTGAACATCTCCAGCATGCGGCGGGTGACCAGGAAGCCGCCGAAGACGTTGACCGCCGCCAGGGCCACGGCCAGGGTGCCCATGGTCTTGCCTAGCGGGGTCACGGTGAGGGCGGCGGCGAGCATGGCGCCAACGATGACGATGGCGGAGATGGCGTTGGTCACCGCCATCAGCGGGGTGTGCAGCGCGGGGGTGACGTTCCAGACCACGTGGTAGCCGACATAGATGGCCAGCACAAAGATGATCAGGTTGTAGAGACCGTCGGAAATCAGATCCATGGGGGCAGTCCTTTATATAGGCGGAGGGCGGGCGCTCAGGCGTTCTTGCGGCGCAATTCGCCGCCGTGGCACATCAGGCAGGCGGCGACGATGTCGTCGGCCAGGTCGAGGTGGAAGGCCCCGTCCTTGAGCACCAGCTTGAGAAAGTCCAGCAGGTTGCGGGCATAGAGCGCGGAGGCGTCCGCCGGCACCCGGGCGGCCAGGTTGCCGTAGCCCACCAGGGTGACGCCGTGCCTGACCACCACCTGGTCCAGTTCGGTCAGCGGGCAGTTGCCGCCCTGGCTCGCGGCGAGGTCGATGACCACCGAGCCCGGCTTCATCTCGGCCACGGTGGCCGCGTGCAGCAGGGTGGGGGCGCGGCGACCGGGGATCAGCGCGGTGGTGATGACGATGTCGGCCTGCCTGGCGCGCTCGTGCACGGCCTTGGCCTGGCGCTCCATCCAGGAGGCCGGCATGGGCCGGGCATAGCCGCCGACGCCTTCGGCGCACTGGCGTTCTTCCTCGGTTTCTAAGGGCACGTCGACGAACTTGGCGCCGAGGGATTCGATCTGTTCCTTGACCGCCGGACGCACGTCCGAGGCCTCGATCACCGCGCCGAGGCGCTTGGCGGTGGCGATGGCCTGCAGGCCGGCTACCCCGGCGCCGAGGATCAGCACCCGCGCGGCCTTTACCGTGCCGGCGGCGGTCATCAGCATGGGCATGAAGCGTGGATAGTGGTCGGCCGCCAGCATCACCGCCTTGTAGCCGGCGATGTTGGCCTGGGAGGAGAGCACGTCCAGGCTCTGGGCGCGGGAGGTGCGCGGCGCCGCTTCCAGGGCGAAGGCGGTGAGGCCCTGGGCATTGAGCTGGGCCAGGGTCTCCTGGGCGAAAGGGTTGAGCATGCCGATCAGCACGGCGCCGGGCTTCATCAGCGCCAGCTCGGCGGCATCGGGCGCCGCCACCTTGAGCACCAGGTCGGCGCCCAGGGCCGCGGCGGCATCACCGAGTCGGGCACCGCTGGCGGCATAGGCCGCGTCGGGCACGCTGGCGCGTTCGCCGGCGCCCTGTTGCACCACCACCTGGTGGCCCTGGCCGATCAGTTTCTTGAGGGTCTCGGGGGTCGCGGCCACGCGCGTTTCCCCCGCACCGGTTTCCATCGGGATGCCGATCAGCACGGGTGTCACTCCTTTTTATTCGAGCCGCCACAATGGGACCTGGGGCAGCGGGATGGCTGTCCGGAAACGACGGGGAGCTTTTGGAAAAGCGACAGGCACGCCCTGGGGCGGCCTGTTCGGGGCTCAGTTCACGCCAGGTACACGAGGCAGGGCGGCAAACCAGTCCAGGGCGCGATCCCAGAGGGGCTGGGCGCTGGCGCGGAAATAACCCATGTGGCCGATGGCGCCGCCGTGCTGGCGGGGATCGAGGTCTTCGCGCTGGAGGTCGACGTTGCGATAGGCCTGCATGAAGGCATCGCGCGAGCGCGGCGTGGCCCAGAGATCGTCCAGGGCGTTGACCGCGACGATGGGCGTACGCACTTCCGCGTAGCCGACCTCAATGCCCCGCATGGCCGGGTCGTCGAAGAAATAGTGGGGATAGCTGCACCAGTGGCGCCACTGGCGATAGACGTCGCGCGGCAGGTCTTCGCCCAGGCCCAGGGCGCTCCAGGGGCAGTAGCCTTTCCACCACGTCATGACCGGCAAGACCAGTTTCCACATGGTCAGCACCTTGAGTCTTTCCAGCGGCGGCATGTAGCCGTACCAGCCGGCGCTGGTGCCGAAGACGTAGAAGCCGGCCACCTTGGCGTGGTTGGGCAGGAGGCCGAAGGCATGGCCGCCATAGGAGTGGCCGACCAGGTAGAGGGGGACGTCGCCCCGGGCCATGGTGTCCACGGCGGCGGCGAGGTCCTGGCGTGCCCAGTCCAGCAGGTCCATGCGAAAGCCCTTGAGCGACGCCGGCGCCGAGCGGCCGACGCCGCGATAGTCCAGGGTCAGCGTCTCGAAGCCGCGGGCCGCGGCGTGCTGGGCAAAACGCCGGTAGAAGCCCTGGGGCACGGCGGTGGCGCCGGCGACGATCAGCCGTCCCTGTAGCGGCCCCTGGGCGGGAAAGCGACTGGTACTGAGGCGATAACCGTCCGCGGTGATCAATTCCTCGACGAGGGCGTCGCTGGGCATGGGGTGGTCCCTATGACAGTTGTTATAATGCCTGGACGGTAGATTATGACGACTGTCATAGCAAGGAGAATGGATGACCGAGCAGTCGACGGTACGGGAACGGGTAGTGGTAGCGGCGTCGGCCATGCTGGCGCAGCACGGCCTCAATGCCACCAGCATCCGCGAGACCATCAAGCGCGCCGAGGCGCCGCTGGGGTCCACCTATCATCACTTTCCCGGCGGCAAGCATCAGCTGGTGGTGGAGGCGGTGGAGCTGGCCGGCGCCCAGGTCAGTCGCGACCTGGAGCGGCAGCTGCAGGCCGGGGCGCTGGCAGGCATCCAGGGCTTCCTGCGGCTCTGGCGCGACATCCTGCTGGACTCGGACTTTCGCGTCGGCTGTCCGGTGATGGCGGTGGCGGTGGAAGAACCGGTGGACGAGATCGCCCAACGCGAGCTGGATGCGGCGGCGGGCATCTATCGCCGCTGGGAAGCGCGCTTGCAGGTGGCGCTGGTCGAGCATGGCCATGCGGAGCAGGCGGCCACGGGGTTGGCCACCTTGCTGGTGGCGGCGGTGCAGGGGGTGATCCCGCTGTGCCGCGCCCAGCGCAGCATCGAACCCTTCGACCGGGTGGCCGAACGTCTGGTGGCGCTGATCTGACGGGAACGCCACCGGGGCCGGCGGACTCCACCGAGGGTGCCTCTAAGATCGGAGTACCCCATGAATCCCGAACCCGCCGACGACAAGCAGACCCCCCACGACTACGACGAATACGGCGACGTGCCGGATTCGGCGAACACCACCACCACCGAAGAGCGCGAGGACCAGGACGACAGTCCCTTGAGTCCGAAGCGCTAGCGGGTTGGGTGCCCGGCACGTGGACAAGGCTGCGCCGTTGTTCACCCTACGGGAGCTCGCTCTCGCCAAACTACGGCAGATGGGTAGGGTGGAAAACCGCGAAGCGTTTTCCACGTACGGATGATCCCATCGCTAACGTTGATACCACCCCCTCTCCCTCCGGGAGAGGGCTGGGGTGAGGGCGCCTTCCTGCTCCTCCGCCTCACTCCCTCATGTCAATGCCCGATCCAGATGCAGGTAGCCGCCGTCGACACTCAGCCACTGGCCGGTGGTATGGCTGGAGCGTGGCGACAGCAGGAAGGCCACGGTGTCGGCGATCTCCTCCGGGGTGGTCATGCGGCGGCCGAGGGGAATGCGCGCGGTGATGGCGGCGAGCTTGGCGGCCGGGTCGGGAAAGCCCTGTAGCCAGCGTTCGTAGAGCGGCGTCATCACCTCGGCGGGGATCACCGCGTTGACCCGGATGCCGTCGTCCAGCAGCGAGGCGGCCCACTCCCGGGTCAGGGCCAGGACGCCGCCCTTGGCCGCGGTGTAGCCGCTGGTGTCGCCCTGGCCGGAGAGGGCGGTCTTGGAGGCGATGTTGACGATGGCGCCGGTGCTGGCGCGCAGCGCCGGCAGGCAGAGGTGCGCCAGGTGGTAGTAGTGCACCAGGTTGCGCTCCAGGGAGGCGACGAAGGCCGCCCGACCGGCGCTGAGACTCACGCCATCGTTGACCCCGGCGTTGTTGACCAGTCCATCGATGCGCCCATGGGCGTCCTGCACCGCGGCCACGGTCCGCTCGCAGGCGGCTTCGTCGCACAGCTCCACCGTGAAGGCCCGCGCCCTGGGCTGACGTTCGGCCAGTTGCGCAGCGAAGTCGGCCGCCAGCGGCTCGCGGGCGAGAATCACCGGGATGGCGCCCTCGGCGGCCAGGGCCAGGGAGATGGCGGCGCCGATGCCGGAGCCACCGCCGGTGACCAGGAACACCTTGTCGGTCAGCTGCAGGTTCATGCCACGGCCTCCCGTGGCTGGGTGCCCAGGCCATAGAGGCGGGCCGCGTTGCCGCCAAAGACCGCCCCGCGCTCGCTGGGCGTGAGATCCAGCAGCGCCTGTTCGGCCAGGTCGATCACCTCGGCGTAACTGGCGGCGAGGGTACAGACCGGCCAGTCGGAGCCGAACAGCAGCCGCTCCGGCCCAAAGGCCTCCAGGGCGATCCGCGCATAGGGCAGCAACTGCTCCGCCTGCCAGCCGTGCCAGTCGGCCTCGGTGACCAGCCCGGACAGCTTGCAATGCACATGGGGCAGCCGTGCCAGGGGCGCCAGTAGGCGGGCGTAGTCGGCGGGGGCGACCCGGCCCGGCGGCTTGCCCAGGTGGTCCAGCACCAGCACGCCATGGTCATGGCGGGCGGCGAAGGCGGTGGCGGCGGGCAGGGTCTCGGCGTGGATCAGCAGTTCATAGAGATAGCCATGCCGCTGCAGGGTGGCGACGCCCCGGTTGGCGGCGGCATCGGCCAGCCAGGCGCCGGGATCGGCCTCGTCCTGCACCGGATGGCGAAAGCCGCGCAGGTGACGACTGCCCTGGCGCCGTTCCAGGCGTGCCACCAGGTCGGCGGCGCGCAGGTCGGTCCAGCCGACCACCGCCTGTACCCAGGGCGTCCGGGCGGCGAGGTCGAGCAGAAAATCCGTCTCTTCTTCCAGGGTGCGCGCCTGGACGGCGATGCAGCCGTCGAAGCCGGCGCGCTGCAGGTGCGGCTGCAGATCGGCGGGCAGATGGTCGCGCTGCAGCCCGGCCATGCGCCCGTCGATCCAGCCGAACTCGGCCGGGCGGTAGCGCCAGAAGTGCTGGTGGGCATCCAGGCGCAGACTCATGACGGCTGCTCCCCGGCATGGCGATAGCGCGCCCGGGAGGCGGCCTTGATGGCGATGGAGAAACCCGGCGCCTGGGGTGCCAGGTAGGCGGCGCCGCGCACCTGGCAGGGGTCCTCGAAGTGTTCGTGGAGATGGTCGACGTATTCCACCACCCGGCCCTCGTGGGTGCCGGCGACGCAGAGGTAGTCGATCATCGCCAGGTGCTGCACGTATTCGCAGAGGCCCACGCCGCCGGCATGGGGGCAGACCGGCAGGTCGTACTTGGCGGCCATCAGCTGCACCGCCAGCACCTCGTTGAGGCCGCCCAGGCGGCAGGCGTCGAGCTGCACCACGTCCAGGCCGCCGCGCATGATGAATTGCTTGAAGAGGATGCGGTTCTGGCACATCTCGCCGGTGGCGACCTTGACCGGCGCCACCGCCTCGCGGATGGCGCGATGGCCCTCCACGTCATCGGGGCTGGTGGGCTCTTCGATGAACCAGGGCTTGGCGAAGGCCAGTTCGCGCACCCAGTCGATGGCCTCGCCGACTTCCCACACCTGGTTGGCGTCGATCATCAGGTGGCGCTCGGGGCCGATCACCTCGCGGGCGATGCGCACCCGGCGGATGTCGTCGGCAAGGTCGCGGCCGACCTTGAGCTTGATATGGGAGAAGCCGGCGTCGATGGCCTCCTGGCAGAGGCGGCGCAGCTTGTCGTCGGGATAGCCGAGCCAGCCGGCCGAGGTGGTGTAGCAGGGATAGCCCTCGGCTTCGAGGCGCCGCAGCCGTTCGGCCTTGCCCTCGGCGCGCTGGCGCAGCAGGGCCAGGGCCTCTTCGGGAGTGATGCAATCGGTGAGATAGCGGAAGTCGATGCAGCGCACCAGTTCCTCGGGACTCATCTCCGCCACCAGGCGCCAGACCGGCTTGCCCACGGCGCGCGCCCAGAGGTCCCAGGCGGCGTTGACCACCGCGCCGGTGGCCAGGTGGATGGCGCCCTTGTCCGGGCCGATCCAGCGCAGCTGGCTGTCACTGGTGATGTGGCGCCAGAAACGGCCCGGGTCTTCCTGGATCCACTCCAGGGTCAGGCCGCGCACCCGCGGCTCCAGGGCGCGCAGGGCGGCGCAGCAGATCTCGTTGCCGCGGCCGATGGTGAAGGTGAGGCCGTGACCCTCCAGGCCCGGCTGGTCGGTCTGCAGGATGACGTAGGCGGCGGAGTAGTCCGGATCAGGGTTCATGGCATCGGAACCATCCAGCGCCTGGCTGGTGGGGAAGCGGATGTCTTCGATCTGCAGGCCGGTAATTGTTGTTGGCATGGCGCTGTCCTCGAGGGGTTTTCGCGGGCTAAGCGAGCCCGGTCCCGTGCCCGCTCGAT